>CAVOCU010000082.1:0-7656 GCA_963694315.1 Dehalococcoidia bacterium
TAAGCAATAAGCAATAAGAGGATAAGCATTGCGCGCTGATTTTCACATGCACACTCACTACTCCAAGGACTGCACCACATCGCCAAAACGTTTGGTGGCTCGGTGTCTGCGGGTTGGTCTTGGGTGCATTGCGGTGACGGACCACAACACCATTCGCGGTGGCATGGAAGTCGCGGAAATTGCGCCCTTCCCGGTGATTGTGGCCTCTGAGGTCAAGACTACCCACGGTGAGATTACAGGGTTGTTCCTGACGGAGGAGATTCCACGCGGGTTGTCCCCTATGGAGACCGTGGAGCGGATTAAGGCGCAGGGCGGGCTGGTGTCCATTCCCCACCCATTTGATAAGATGCGGAGCAGCGTGATTACTGACGATGCGCTGGAGGAGGTGCTGCCCCATGCCGATATCATTGAGGCGTTCAACGCTCGCAACGTGTTTCGAGAGGCGGACGTTCGGGCGAGAGAAGCTGCTTCTGCTCACGGACTGGTGATGACGGCGGTGAGCGATGCCCATCATGCGCTGGAGCTTGGCCGGACGTATACAGAGATACCTGAGTTCGATGGGACGCCTGCGGGGTTCTTGGCAGCACTGCGAGAGGCATCGTTGCACCCAAGCCCACCGCCATGGTGGGGGCAGGTGTTGATGCATGGTGTGACGACGTTCAACAAGGGCTTAAAGCGCGTTGCACCCTGGACTCGGCACTAACCAAGCGAGGCAGGGTTCATCTTGTACCTGTGTTCCTGGCGGTTACCTAAGGAAAAACTGAGCAATGAGAATGCCTTCACCACTGCGGTGAAGGCGTTCTTGTATACTGACGCTAGTCAGTCTTGAGGTTGTAGACCATGGAAGAAGAAATCCCTGACCTGTACGAAGTGCTGAGCGTTGCGCGGTGGGCGGATCAACCGCTGATTGAAGAGCAGTATCTCCGTAAGCACGATGCCTACCTTCAGGCGGGCCACCCCACAGAGGAACTAGAATCGGCGTACGCCGTCCTCTCTGACGTGGAGTCTCGCGGGGAGTACGACGATATGCTGTTCTCTCAGGAAGAGGCAGCGTTGGAGGCGGAACGGGGCGAGGACGAGGATGAGTGGGAGCCGAGCGGCGGCAGCGGCGGGAATTTCATGAAGATTGCCAGTTGGGGGTTTTCTGCGGTCATCCTGATTGGCCTCTTGAGTACGCTTGTTGGGGGTTTATTTGGTGGCAATGGTGGTGGCGGGACACCCGCCCCGGAACAGACAGCCAGCGTTGTGCGATCCACCGAGCTGCCCCGTACGTTTGGGCAGGACAACGCGTTTGGTCTGCGTGATGGAGAGTGCTTCAATGAGCCTAATGGCCTGACTACCTTTGATGAGGAGAGGCCGTTAACCCTTGTCCCCTGCTCTGGCGCATTTGATTTCAAGGTGCTGAGCACTATTGTCACGACTCTGAATGGTATTTTCCCTTTGGGGGCCTATTTCGATCGCCAGGCAGCTATGCTCTGTGACAGTAGAACGGATGGGTACTATCGGCCAACTGATGTGAGTTGGAATCTGGGTGACCGGGCTATCAGGTGCCTGGAAGCGTACTCGCAAGGCTAGCCCTGGTGGGGCCAGAGGATATCCTCCACGTCTGCCACAACTTTGAGCTTGCGTCGCTGGTCGTCGGGAGTGATGGCGTTGCCGATTATCGATGTTGCGAAACCGCACTGAGGACTGACGCCAAGCTGATCGATGGGGAAATGGTCAGCAGCATCGCTGAACCGCTTCAACACATCGATTACAGATTCCCTATCGGGTCGCTTCGTAGTAGCCAGGCCAAGCACCACCAACTTATCATCTGGCACGCCTCGCAAAGGCTCAAAGGAGCCGGAACGCGCGTCATCGTACTCAAGCATCAGCCGCTGGGCAGAGGTTGCCGCCAACACGGGAGCTACCAGCCCCTCATAGCCACCGGAGGTCAGCCACCGACTGCCCTGATTGCCTTTGCAGAGGTGTAGGGCAAAGGTGACACCGGGCCAGCCAGCCATGACGGCATTATCCAAGGCCACACTCTGGGCCATCCAATCATTTACGCTTCTGCCCTGGGCTGTGTAGAAGTCCGCCCACGCGGGATCCAGCACCAGCGGGTAGTGGGGCGCGTCTAGCTGGATGTAGGTTGCGCCAAGGGCAACAAGGTCTACAATCTCCTCTCGCAGCACGTTGGCAACATCGGCCAGGAAGGCGTCTATGGTGGGGTACGCCGATATGGAGTGCTGGGGCGACCAGAAATTGGCGAAGAGGCTGGGGCTTGGGAGAGTGACCTTGGGTATCGTTTGTTGCTCCGCAGCAGGCTCGCCAGTTCTGTTACGCACGGCGTTGGCTAAGTAGGCGAACTCATGGGCGGCGAAGGGCTTGGTGCGCTTCAGCTTCCCGGTGACGCCGAGGGTTGACGGTCGAGGTTGTGACAGGTTGCCGACGTGGTCATCGCCGTACCAATCCCCCCACAAGAACGCGTTGATATCGAACTCACCGAAGCCCTCAACCGCCTCTGGGAGAGCGCTCTGGAAGGAAAGTCGACGCATCTCGCCGTCGGTCACGATGTGCAGGCCAGCGTCCTGTTGGAGGGCAACGGCATCATCAACAGCCTTGTCCTCGATGCGCTGGAAGTCGGATGGTGACATAGCGCCACTGGCCAGGGCGTCACGGGCGTGCAGCAACTTAGGCGGTCGAAGCAGGCTGCCAACAACATCGCCGTGCGGCAAGGCTGAGCCTTGACCCGTGTTCCTGTGGTTACCCAAGGCAGGATTCATCCTGCACCCATATTCCCTGACGGGTACTGACTGTGGGGTGATTCATTTACGCTTCCTGCACATTCTGGTGAACATGGTACCTCTCGCAACGCCGGGGTAAAAGAACAGGCCACCCCCGTTTCTGGAGATGGCCTGCATTATCTACGGTTGGTTGCTGCTACTGGACTACGCCTATGCTCCCTGCGGTGTGGCCATTGCGCGGGCTTTATCGGTTGGTGGCAGCTTGACGAACTTGTAGCCTGTCCGCCACTCAGTGACGATGTTCTTGGGGTTGGAGCCGCCACAGCCCAGCTTCTGTCGCAGGTGCTGGATGTGCACCTTGAGCTGGTTGGTGGTGGCGTTGTTATCCGGACCCCAGACGTGGTTCAACAGAATTTGATGAGGAATCACCTGTCCTGCCTTCTTCACCAGGCTGGACAGGATGCGGAACTCTATGGGGGTGAGTCGGACGTATTCGCCGTCCAGCCATATTTCTCTAGCTTCCAGGTTGATGTAGAGGTCACCGCTGACGAAGGGGCCGGTAACCGGATCCTCTCCGTACCCCCAACGGTCGACTCATCGTCAGGTCACTTGAGTCCAGGGCCAGCCCTGGGGACTTTAAGGCCAAGCAGCCTTGCCTCGGGGTAACTGGCCACAAGACGCCAGTCCTTGCAGCCACCGACTGGTTAACTCCCAGACTTCCGCACGGTGGTCTGTGTAGAAGTGGTTGGCACCCTCAACGTACTCAAAGGTGAAGTGGTCAAACTCCGCTGCTAGCTTCTGCATTTCTTCCGGTAGGCCCAAGAACGGGAACTCGCCCAAAGGCTCTGTGGTGCCAATGACGGACAGCAATGGCATGGATATGACCGGAATGTGCTTGAGGATGTCGTACTGGGCACCTGGGCCATATTTATCGGCGTAGGTGGCAGCGCTGACCAGGAGCGGCACGGGGTACTCTACCTGGATGAGCTGCTCAGGGTGGCCATCGTCGATGTGGCCCTTGGCGATGTTGTAGGTTTCCTTGAACTTGCTGCCAATGTCCTTCACCTCTCCCCAGTTCTCTGTGCCAGCATAGTGGCTGTAGCTGAACCGTGGGGGTGAGGCGGCAATCACGCACTGGACGCGGTAATCGTTCTCCGTGGCCGCGTGGTAGATGGACTTGGTGGCCCCCAGACTGTGGCCCCAAATGCCAATCCGCTCATACCCGCACTTCTGGGCGAACTCAATCCATGCGTCCCAATCTGCGCGGCAGTCATCAATAATCTCGTACGCAGAGCCAATCTTGACTCGCTGACCGTTTAAGCTGGCCTGGCTGACTGGGTCATGGCCTCTGTTGTTGACGCGTATGGCAGCGCACCCGGCCTTGGCCAACCACGGAGCAAAATCGTCAAAGGGGCTGGGGCCATAGAAGTTTCCCGCTACGCCGTGGTGCAGAAGCATGACATCCACAGGGAACTCTGATCTCCCTGGCGATGACGGCCTTTGCCAGGAACCGTCCAGCCGTACGCCATCTGTTGTGCGTACGCTCACTAATTCAACGCTCATTGCGATGCCTCCCCAATAGTTGAATTTGCATCATACCAGACTGCCAATGGCTCGGGCCGTTTGACCGTTGACATCGCCTAAGTGCGTGGGCAGACTGTGGTGCAACCCCATAGAAATGAGCATGCAATGAAATTTGGACTGTTTTACGAGTGGCCCAACCCGAAACTTAGGGACTGGAAGACCCTCTTTGAAGAGGGGATGGAGCAGATACAGTACTCGGAGGAGATGGGATTTGATTACTGCTTGGTTGCTGAGCACCACTTCTCCAACTACGGCAACTCCCCTGCCCCTCTGCTGCAGGCCATGGCGATTGCAGAGCGCACCAAACGCATCAAGATAGCTACCGGTGTGCTGGTGCTGCCTATCTGGAACCCGCTGCGGCTGGCGGAAGAGGTGGCGGTGCTGGATAACCTCTCCAACGGCAGGTTCATCTGCGGCATCGGTCGAGGCTACCAGCCCCATGAGCTAGCTCGATTCGGTGTAACGGTTGAGGACTCTCGACAGCAGTTCCTGGAATCCCTGGATGTGCTGGTGAAGGCGTGGACGCACGACGAATCGTTCACGTACAACGGTGAGCATATCAAGATACCGCACGAGACAACGGTTTGGCCTAAGCCTCTGACGAAGCCCTACCCGCCGCTGTGGGTGGCCGGCACTAGCGTCGAGACGATGCAGCTTGCCGCCAAGTGGGACATGATGCCGATAACCACGGGGTTGCTTGGCGCTGGCGGTGTGCGCTCCCACCTGACATCGTTTGTGCAGGCGTTGAAGGCTGAAGGGAAGGACTACCATCGCCCTGACCTAGGATTGCAGTCCATCACGCAGGTGGCTGCTACGGACGCCGAGGCCCTGGAAGAGCTGCAACACGCTAGATGGCAGATACGAGCTGGCCGTGCGCTGAACCGCCTGGAGGTCACGAATGGTCGCGTGTCTGCGGGGCCCTTCGAGGGGGAACTGGACGAGGCTGGCTTGCAGGAATCGTTGTTCTTTGGAAGTCCGGACAGGGTAATCAAGAAGTTCCAGCAGGCGGCGGCGCTTGGCGTGACCCACGTGAGCAACTGGATGATGTTCGGTAATATCTCCCACGAGAAGATTATGCGCTCCATTAAGTTCATGGGCGAAGAGGTTATCCCGGCGATGAAGGACGTGGAGCCGCCAATGGAGCTGTACGACGAGCTGGCGAACGCGCCTTCGGTGACGACAGCAGAGCTTCAGGCTGCCCGATTCCGTGGTCCATCCCCATCTGATGTAACGTAAAAATTTATCTCTGTTCATTACAACATCCAGTGGCTGACTAGGCCACTGGATGTTGTAATGAACTCTTCGGGTTGCTAATCGCATAATCTGAGCTCAAGGGTTCGCTAGTTCTGAATCGTACTTTGGCTCTGGTTAGCGATACCTATGTTTGGCGAAATGCGGCAACGTTTTAAGATTAGCCTGAAGCCAATTTTCGGCCTGTAATGACCGACCAAACTGTGAAAACAACGAAGCATATGCCTGTGATCATGCTCATATTTTTAGCTTGTTCTTCAGGAGATACGATACTAATCACGGAAACAACCGCAACTACTGCACTAGCTAATGCTGCGGCATAGGCAATTTTGGAGTTCCCATCAGCGCGTGTAGAAGCTGCATAGGTAACTAAAAGTGCTCCAATACCGAATATTAACCCAGACATAAGATTAAGAGAAAGAGATGCGTCTGCGAGGGCTCCCTCTGTAATCAACTCTGAAGCGATTCCTAGATTGACTCCACTTGCAAGGACCCATCCAGCTGCTGCTACTAAAAGCATTGGTGTTCCTAACCTAGCGACAGCGTAACCATTACCACCTTCCATGCTTTGTGCATAGAAAGTGAGACCAGATATAAAAACCAATAATCCTACCGGAAGTATTAACGAAGAAATTAGAGCTAAATAAGCATAGTCACCTGAGGCGATTGCTAGCACTTCAGCGGAGTTGGTTGGTTCGATTTGCCCACCTATTCCTAATGCTCCCCCTGGCGCAATGAAATAACATATTAATGCAATGACTGGTCCAAACATCAAAGAATACCCTGCTAATTTACCAACAGAGATCGTACCCATTTAAAATTCTCCTTCGTTTGTTGAATGAGACGGGCCATTCCCTTAATCCTACGAAAGCGCTATGCTCTTTCCACTATCACGCTCCTTTCACTGCAGACCATGCTAAAGCAACGCACGAATTTTATTATAAACTAAAAGGTGATACTACGACTAATTGGGTTAAATCAACTGTTACTGACGATTAATAGCGATTTTTTCAAATGAACTACCTAATACTTCTTTCGGGGGACTCCAATCCAATCCTCGAGGACCATTGAATAGACGGAACGGATTCTGTGGTGAATTTCGGGCTGGTGCCCATCGGCACAGTGGCAGCGGGATTCCTGACGGAGTGGACCGGACCTCCGAAGGGGCTCGCGATCATGGCGGTAATCGGGTTCGTGTTCATGGCGGTGATGTTCGTAGCGTTTCCGCTGCTCAGGCGAATTCGCGAGAGCCTTAGACCCTTTTGCTCCTACGGTTGCCTAATGCGATCGGTTTGAGTCCTATCCTGACGCCTTTGCTATCTTGGTCTGGTCGCTTGCTGGGAGCACGTCCCTATCCTGGTTGAGTTTCCAGTCAGCCATAGGTGTCTCAACGCCAATCTGGGGCACGAAGTGTGACCGCTCCACCAGTTGCATCTTGTGGATGTATCGAGGGCAGTTGGGGAACACTTCCTGAATGCTGACTCGCACAATGAACTGCGCTTCCGGGTACTCAGCCATCAGCGAGTCGTCCCAATCCACCGATGCCTGGCCGTTCAAACGCATGCGACGCTGGTTTTCGAAATCGATGAACAGTATGCCGACGCTGCTAGTTTCCAGCACGTTGCCCATGGACATGTACATGCCGTTTCCATCGTAGTTGGGGAAGGCGATGGTGCACTCGTCCACCACTCGTACGAAGCCCGGGGCGCCGCCCTTGTAGGAGCAGTTTGCTGAGCCAGCTTCATCCACGGTGGCGAGGAAAAACATATCCCGCGCTTCAATGAACGCATGGTCATCGTCGCTTATCGAGTATTTGATGATCCTTTCAGCGACGCTATCGGCCAGTCGACGTGTATCGAACCTGTCCTGCAAGGCACGGTTACTCGGACTGAATTGTTTTGGCATGGTTATGCTCCAAAATACATTAATTACGGTGCAATATGGCATGAACAAGATTTGTTTCGGAATAAATTGGGAGGTGACCCGTGGAAGAAATGACGAAGGTTGCACCTTTTTAGGTGGCAATTGCTCAACCCAGGATGAACGCGGTCGGCGTATAGGCTGATTCCCCAGATTCTTCGTTGTCCTGTCCTTC
>CAVOCU010000083.1:0-7612 GCA_963694315.1 Dehalococcoidia bacterium
GACATAACCGTTAATTTGTGCTATTCTACAAGTGAAGAGTAGGGCCCCCCTCTGATGAATAGCTTCTCCGGTCGTACCGATCGAGATAGCAGAGCCGTAGATGAGGTAAGTAACAAGAGGCCCGTTGAAAAACGGGCCTCTTGTTACTTGTTTCTGGTGGCTAGTTAGCGGACGCTAGGGCTTCTGTTCCATTTGCCCGTGACTTCAGGCAAGGCCAGCGCCGCGAGGGTTCCTACAGCGTAGAAGATGGCCGCGTAGATGAAGAAGACCTCAACCCCAAATGCCAGTGTCAGGACTCCCAGAATGATGGGAGAGGCTGCACCGAACAGGGCGTTCACACCCCATAGGAGGCCAATCATGCTCCCTTCTAGGTTCATGCCTTCTGCCATGTCCATTGAACCGGCCTGAGTGAGTGAATTGACGGAGAACATGAATACACCTGCCAAAGCTACTAGTATCGCTAGCGTGATGCCATTGTCGAAGAAGATCATGAATGACATGACCACCGTAGATGCAGCCATGATGAGGAATATGACCGGGCCCCTTCCCATCTTGTCGGACAGACTGCCGAACAATGGGCCGCTGACGATAGCTACGGCGGTAAGCAATGATATGTGTATACCGATTCCTATCGGCCCCATATCCAGGTTTTGTCGGAGGTAGATTGGTAGGAACAAGATGAGGGCGTTATCGGCGATGCCTCGTACGCCTCCGACAAACAGCAATGCAACGAAGCCTCTGACCTTGAAGAGCTTTCCTATAGAACCTAACTGCTCACGAAGACTCCGCTCTTCACCCTGAGCTATTTGCCGTTTCACGCCGCCTACGTTTCTCAGGAAGATTAAGAGGGTGATTGATACCAGAGCAGCGAATGGGAATACGCCAAGCAAAACTGTTTGCCATGCAAAGACTGCGATGATGAGTCCGAAGGCCAGAGGGGCAATCGTCTCTCCTACGTTTCCTGCTGAGCGGTGGAGGGAAATGTAGAAGCCTCTGCGTTCAGGGAAACGTTGGGAAAGGATCCCTAACGCAGGTGGATGCCAGATGGAACCTGCCGCAGCTGCAAAACCGACGGCGACAAGAATGACGTAGTAGCTGGGAGCGATTCCGACGATGAGGTAACCGAAGCCCATCAACCCGATGCTACCCGATAGGATATAACCGCGGAGGTGCTGGAATCGGTCTGTAAGCACTCCCCCACCCATGCTCGCTACGCCGCTACTAATACGGCGAATGCCATCCAGCAAGCCGGCTGCAAGGGTCCCGAAACCGATGGACTCCATCATGAAGGGAAGAACGACCACGAAGCCGCGAGTGTAGATATGCTGCATGCTGTGGGCGCTGATAATCATGATAGCAACGAACATGTTGCTGTCTCTGCGATTTATTGGCTTTTGGACTACGCCAGATATTGTTTCTACGCTGGCCATTCAGGCCTCCCCTGCACAATACGATATGGTTTACAAAATACTCGAGCCGCTGGGATTTGCTAGTCCGTTGACGAATCGGGAGTACGCGGGACGGGTGTAACCGTGGCCGCCACCGCGCCCATGCAATTCTCCACGGATATTACCGATGAGGCTGTAGGGGTGTCAAGAGTGCCCACCCCTGCTGCCGTACGCAGCTATTCGATGTGGAAGATGCTGGCGGCGTTGTCCCAGAGCACCTTCTTCTTCTGCTCATTAGTCAGGTTGGAGTCTGCGACGAACTTATCCAACTCGTTGGGGAAGGATGAGAGCATAGGCCACGGATACTGGCTACCCCAGACCACTACGTTGTCCCCGACCTCCTCGAACACGTCAGTGGTGCTGGTCTCCCACGGCGCGCTTGCGGCGAAGCCCTGCTGCTTGAAGAGGTAGTCCGGAGGAAGTGTAGAAGGACAATCCAATCCAAAGGGAATCTCACCCCAATGCTCTTCTAATCGTTCTATCCAGAAGGGGAGCCAACCCGCCCCCGCGCCTAAGAAGCCTACCTTCAGGCCTGGGAACCGCTCTAAGACGTTGTGCCCAAAGAAGGACATCATGGCCACCCAGAGTTCAAAGGTGTCAGACACAGCCTCGTGGGAGAAACGGTCGTCAGCATAGCGGTCTGTGCCAAGCTCCGGGAGGACGCTGCCGGTGGCCTCGCTGATGACGATGGGTACGCCCAGGTCTAGAGCCGCCTGGTACAGGGGATCGTAATCGGTGTCATGGAGCAGGCGATGAACCACGGGATTGGAGCGCATGAATGCGGCTACAAACCCCAACTCCTTCACCGCACGGCGTAGCTCTATTACTGATTCCTCCACGCTTTGAAGCGGGAGGAGGGCGATGCCTTTGAGTCGCTTGGGGTCGGCTTTGCAGTAATTGGCTAGGTAGTTGTTGTACGCCCTAGCCATGGCCGCGGCTAAAGGTGCATCGATGTGATCGGACCAGATGGCGTAGAGCCCGGCTGTGGGCAGGAGAAGGCCGACGTCCACGCCCTCTTTGTCCATATCTTTCAGGTGCGATTGGCCGGAGAAGTTGGCAGCAACGGTATCGCTGTAAACCTTCTGGTATGCAGGGTTCGCCAGAAAATTGACCGGATTGCGAGAGACCGGACGGCCTTTCACGGTCATAGCCACGCGACTGCTATCCATCTGGACAGGCCGTTGGGATTTGAAGGGTTCTTCAAGCCAGGTGTCCCACAAGTCGGGTGGCTCTATGACGTGGCGTGTGGTGTCTATAACTTGAAACTGACCCTTCATACTTCCTCCGTGACGCTATCTGTAGGCAGTGGCTATGCTAGTTGCGCGTCCAGCCCCCGTCAACAGCCATTGGCAGTTTTACTCCCTGTCGGCCGTTCTGCTTTGGTTGGTGCCATCCCGTGAGGGCATTCCAACCGCCTTACCCTCATTAGGCGGTTTTGTTGACCGTTGGCTCTCATCCAGGGAGCGCAGGATTCCCATCGCAGCGTAACTAGGGGTGAGGTCATCTCGGGTCCAGGGCTCAGCCCTGGTTGACCGTGAGGGTGGCCGCAGATACCATGACGCCACCCCAAACAGCCACAGGAGATGCACTATGAAAATTGTTCGATTTACGGATACACCAGGAGCAGCCGACAGCACCGCACGACCGGGCCTCATCAAAGGCGATGCTGTGGTTGATATCACATCAGCAGTGGCGGGCCTTCCGGCGGCAACGCCGCAGATGTTGATGGAGTCGATCATCGATAATTTTGAAGGGCTGCGACCTGCGTTGCAGAAGCTTCTGAATTCAGGCCCATCAGTGCCTATTGCCAGCGTAAAGCTGCGCCCACCGCTGCCCCGACCCAGCAAGATACTCTGCTGTATTGGCAACTACTGGGAGCACATGCAAAGAGAGGCTGGCCCGCTGAACATGTTCTTGAAATCGCCTGACGCGGTCATTGGGGACGGAGACACCGTTGTGCTCCCCAACAACACAAGCCCGTACATGTTTCAGCACGAGGCTGAGCTTGCAATCGTATTCAAGGGTCCAGCCAAGGACATCAGCCAGGCTGACCACATGAACGCTATCTTTGGTTACACCTGCATCATTGATGTGTCCGCCAGAGCAGAGGGTAGGCGCACGTGGCGCCAGGGAAGCTGGATGGGCAAGTCCTTTGACACCTTTGCGCCCATAGGCCCCTGCATTGTCACCGCTGACGAGATTGCTGATCCCAACGCGTTGAGCGTGAAGTTCTGGAACAACGGTGACCTGCGACATAACTATGTCACGGACGATATGGAACACCGCGTCCCGGAGTTGATTGAGTTCTCAACCAACATCATGACCATGAACTCTGGCGACCTCCTGAGCTGCGGCACCAACCATGAGGGACTGGGCCCGCTGCAGGACGGCGAAGTTGGCGAGATTGAAATCCAGGGAATCGGTCGGCTGACCATCAACGTGTCCGACCCGCTGAAGCGGACCTGGGACCGTGGCATCTTTATGGGCGAGGGCTCCACAAACCCGGCGGCACAGAAGAAGAGTTAAGTAGCGGCTCGGAAAGATTCAGGGAGATAACAATGGAAATTACTCGTGAAGACCTGCTGAAAATGTTTGAGACCATGGTGACCATTCGGCAGTTTGAGTTGAGAGCGTTCACAGAGGTTGGTCAGAGAAGTTTGCGCGGTGCAATCCATCTCTCTGTGGGGCAAGAAGCGGTGCCAACGGGCATCTGCGCGCACCTGACAGATGACGATTACCTAGCGTCTACGCATAGAGGGCATGGTCATTGCATAGCCAAAGGTGTGGACGTTCAGGGCATGATGGCGGAGATACTGCAAAAGGCCACAGGGACGAACAAGGGCAAGGGTGGCTCCATGCACATTGCCGATATGAGCAAGGGCATGTTGGGAGCAAACGGCGTTGTTGGCTCCAGCGTTCCTCTGGCTGTGGGCGCGGCTCTAGCTGCCAAACGGAGAGGCACGGATCAGGTGGCAATTGCGTTCTTTGGCGATGGTGCCGTGAACCAGGGTGTAGTCCATGAGAGCATGAACCTTGCAGCCATCTGGAAGCTGCCAGTTATCTTTGCCTGTGAGAACAACCATTACGCAGAGTCCACGCCGGTAGAATACTCCGTGCCTATTGCGGACATCGCAGAACGGGCCAAGGGTTACAACATGCCGGGGGTGGTTGTGGACGGCATGGACTCTTTTGCGGTGTATGACGCAGCAGGGGCGGCCATTGGCAGGGCGCGTGCAGGGCTTGGGCCAACACTGCTGGAGTTCAAAACCTATCGATATTACGGCCATGCAGCCTTCGATAACCCAAAGAGCTATCGCTCCACGGAGGAAGAAGATTCGTGGAAGGCCCGTGATGCCATCAAGGCGTTCCGGGAGCGCGTCCTTGAAGAAGGTACGCTGAAACTATCGGATTTGGACGAAACGGAAGCCCGGGTCACGGAGATGATGGACGACGCCGTTCGGTTTGCAGACGAATCGCCTGCGCCGGACCTGAGCGAGTTGCTTACCGACGTATACGTCGACCCGCCCAAGGGTTCGCTGGGTCGGAGTGCCCACCTATTCGCATAAGTTTTTATCGGAGTGTGTCATGACATCGAAACCAAAACGTATTCTCTCCTACAGGGATGCCATTAACGAGGCATTGCAACAGGAGATGGAACGGAATCCGGACATCGTCCTCATGGGAGAGGACATTGCCGGCGCGGCGGGCAGGAGCGACCAGGGTTTTGTTGACGCTTGGGGTGGACCGTTCCGGACCACTCAGGGGCTGATTCAAAAATTTGGTGAGGAGCGCGTTAGGGACACGCCCATCTCAGAAGCTGCGTTTATCGGCACGGCAATCGGTGCTGCTGCGGCTGGCGTGCGTACAGTTGCAGAGCTTATGTATATGGACTTCATTGGCGTTTGCTTTGACCAGCTACTGAATAACGCCGCCAAGATGCACTACATGTACGGCGGCAACGTTATGCTTCCCTTCACCATGCTGACGCGGATTGGCGCAGGGGTAGGCTCAGCGGCGCAGCACTCAGAGACGTTGTATTCGCTGATGGCACATATCCCTGGACTGAAGGGGGTAGTCCCTTCCGATGCCTACACCGCCAAGGGGCTGCTGACGGCAGCGCTGCGATCGCAGGACCCGGTAATCTTCTTTGAGCATAAGCTTCTCTACCATGAGGAGTGCGAAGTACCTGAAGAGTCTTATGTGCTTCCCATTGGCGACGCGAGGACAGTACGAGAGGGTACGGACATCACGCTGGTAGGCATTTCCAAGATGACCTCTGTGTGCCTTGAGGCTGCCGAGATGCTGGCTGCCGAGGGAATAAATGCAGAAGTGGTAGACCTGCTAAGTGTGTTCCCCATTGACTACGACTACATCATCGCATCGGTGCAGAAGACCCACAGAATGGTAGTGGTGGACGAGGATACGCCCACGTGCAGCGTCGCAGGTGACATAGCAGCCACGGTGGGCGAAGAGGCCTTTGATTCTCTAGACGCACCCATCATGCGCGTGCAGGCCCCCCACACTCCCGTGCCCTACGCCAGGGAACTTGAGCTTGCCTACATCCCGGACGCCCAGCGGGTGGTCAAGACAGTACGCGAGGTCTTTGGCCATTAACGAGGAGCACAGACATCAAGAGAGACTGGAGAACTAATGGATTTCAAGGCTGCTAAATCGTTTCTGGAATCCAACCACCGGGCCGTGGTGACCACAACTCAGAAGAACGGTGCTGCCCACGATAGCATTGTGGTGTGTGGTCACTATCAGGATAAGGTGCTCTTCGTATCCGTACGCGGCAACTCCCGTAAGGTACACAACCTCCGTAGAGACCCCCGCTGCACCGTGTTGGCTGTGACAGACGATTGGCGAAGCTATGTCGTCGTCGAAGGGCAGGTTCAGCTGATGGATTACGCCAACACCGACGCTGAGGAGTTTCGAGTCCATCTCAGGGCCGCGTTCCGTGCTTGCGGCGGTGGCGAGCATTCAGACTGGGACGAGTACGACCGTGCGATGAGCCAGCAGGATGCTGTGATGGTGATGGTGTCGCCGGACAACGTTTACGGAATGCTCCGTTAACCCCCATAGTCCTCTACCCCACCGTGTCTTCGCCCCTATTGACCATCGTTGACGCGTGCCCTGAACGCCCATAGGATGAATGTGTCCTGTATTCCCTTTGTATTCGTTTTCTGGGAGGCCCTGCCACATGGGTAACCGCTTAATGTTCAGCCCAACGCGCCTCAGTGGCGTCCATTATGCGTGGATTATTGTCGCGCTGGCGTTCGGACTGCAAACCGCAAGCTCCTCCATGCGTTTGGCCTTTGGTACGTTTGTGGACCCCCTGGCAGAGACCTACGGGTGGTCCAAGGGCTCCATTGGGCTGGCATACGCCATCCAGTTTGCTTCTTCCGCGGTGTTTGCCCCCATTGCAGGTTGGATGGGCGATATCTACGGCACCCGGCGGACTATGCTCCTTGGCGTGGTTTTATTTTCTGCTGGGATAATGCTAACGGGCACCATGGGCAGCCTGTGGGAGTTCTACCTCTACTACGGAATTATCGTGGGGGCTGCGTTGGCAGTGTTCATGGTGCTGTTGGTATCAGCGGTCACCTACTGGTTCAAGACCCAGCAGGGGTTGGCTATAGGGTTACTGATGGCATCCTTTGGTGTTGGGCCCGTTTTAGCTGCTCCCCTCATTGTCTACGTCATCAATCGCTTCGGCTGGGGCACAGCGATGACGATTGCAGGCTTGGGCTGCGGCCTTGTTATGTTGCTGCTCATAGCCCGGTTTTATGGGAAACCCTCTGACAAGGGTGAACGACCCTATGGCGCGTTACCGAGCGACCCGGCTGAAGCCCCGACGGATCGTGCAACGGTGTCCGCTGAGTCAAAGGCGTTCTTCAACCGAGCGCGAGGCACGTTCAACTTCTGGAATCTGGTGAACATCCACTTCTTGGGGTGCGTAGGGCATTCCATCATCATTGTGTATGGCGCATCCATTGCCATCCACCAGGGCATTGACTCCGTTGTTGCTGCAGGGGTGGTTAGCACCTTCTTTGGCTTGAGCATCGCATCTCGATTTTGGACGGCCTTTCTTGCAGACTACTTCAGTCCGCGCGGAATCATGGTCGCATCCTTCTTCCTTCAGGGAGTCACCGTGTTCCTGTTGC
>CAVOCU010000084.1:0-7229 GCA_963694315.1 Dehalococcoidia bacterium
ATCATTGAGCAGGAAGTCAAGGACGGTATGGTGGAGTTACTGAGCTTGTACGAGGCAGGAATTCTGGTTGAGCAGGTCCAGCTCCAGACCGTACGGGCGCCGAACCAGGTGCAGGCCGCATTTGACGATGTGGTAAGCGCCAAAGAGGACAAAGAACGGTTGGACAACGAAGCCCAGGCGTACGCGGCTGACATTGTTCCCAGGGCTGAAGGTAACGCAGAGCGGGTGCTGAACGAGGCCTATGCCTTTAAGGCCCAACGGGTCAATGAAGCCCAAGGTAGAGCCGCGGAGTTCCTGGCCATTCTGGAGGAGTATGCCAAGGCACCGGATGTGACGCGTGAGCGTCTCTATTTGGAAGCCATGGAGCGCACCCTGCCAGATGTCCGTAAGTTCATTATCGATGGCGAATCCGGGAATAGTCCGCTGCAATTCCTGCCTTTGGCAGGATTCCAGGGAGAGGGGAGTGGCCAATAATGAAATTCCTTATAGTAGGTGCCATAGGGCTGGTCATTGCTCTCGTTGTCATATCCCAGAGCATTTTCGTTGTAGATTCAACTGAAGTTGCAGTGGTGACTCGGTTGGGCCAGTTCAAGGCCAGCCATACAGATCCTGGCTTGAAGTTCAAGACCCCATTCGTTGAATCCATCAGGAAGTTTGACAACCGGCTACAGCGGTTTGATATTCCGCCAGCAAACTTCATCACCCTGGATAAGAAAAACCTAGTGATTGACGCGTATGCGCGGTACAAAATCACTGACCCGTTGCTATTCCTGCAGAACCTCTTTGACCTGAACGCGGCTGGCCCCAAAGTAGGGGATATTGTGAACTCTGAGTTGAAGAAAGAGATAGCCCGCGACTTCCAATCGGACATCATCTCAGAGACCAGGCAAGAGGTAATGGCCCGGGTGTTGTCGGCTTCTCGGCTCATTGCAGATACGAGCGGAGAGGGTGGCACAAGCCTAGGGATTGAAATCATCGATGTCCGCATCAAGCGGGCGGATTTCCCCCTTTCCATCGCAGAGTCCGTGTTTGCAAGAATGAACGCTGAGCGTTCCCGTGTTGCCAACCAAGAGCGTGCTGAGGGCGAGCGCACCAAACTGCGCGTTGAGTCTGACGCCGATAGGCGAGTAACGGAAATTCTGTCAGAGGCAAACAGGGAGTCCCTGGAGATTCGCGGTCTGGCTGAAGGTCGAGCTATTGAGATCTTTGCAGCAGCCCTGGAGCGGGACCCGGAGTTCTTCCGATTCCTGAGGAGTTTGGAAGCCTACCAGGTGTTCCTGGATAGTGGAGATACCCTGGTGTTGGACGCTAACGCGCCGCTCTTCCAGTTCCTGGCCTCCTCTACTGCCACGGCACCGGCTGCTGGCCAATAACAATCAAGGCAGAATAAAGACGTCATGGTAGACGCCAACGTACAAGCCGTCGCGCAGGCGGCTCAAAAAGTCCATGACCAGATAGAGCGGGTCATGGTTGGCAAGCGGAACGTGGCCGAGTTACTCTTGGTCGCCATTCTGTGCGATGGGCATGTGCTCATTGAAGATGTACCTGGCATCGGCAAGACCATGCTGGCACGGTCCATGTCTCGCTCCCTGGGGTGCACCTTTCGTCGTGTGCAGTTCACCCCGGACCTGCTTCCATCCGACATCACCGGCACCCACGTGTTTGATCAGAAAACAGGAGATTTTGTATTTCGGCAGGGGCCTGTCTTCACCCAGGTGTTGCTGGCGGACGAGATTAACCGCGCTACCCCTCGCACCCAATCCGCGTTGCTGGAGGCTATGGAGGAGAAGCAGGTGACGGCAGAGGGTGAGAGCATGGCTCTACCCAAACCGTTTCTGGTGTTGGCCACGCAGAACCCGATTGAGTTGGAAGGAACCTTCCCTTTGCCAGAGGCTCAGCTAGACCGCTTCCTGCTTCGCGTCCGTATGGGTTACCCCACAGAGGCAGAGGACGCCCTTATCCTGGATCGCTTCATGCGAGACAACCCCATTGAAGAGTTGATACCGGTGTTGTCCGCCGATGAGTTGGTTGTTTTGCAGGGTGCCTGCCGTGAAGTGACGGTGGAGGCGGACGTACGAGAGTACATCAGCAAGCTCACTCAGGCTTCACGGAATCATCCACAGATTGAGTTGGGTGCCAGTCCTCGAGCAATGTTGGGACTCCTCCACGCGTCCCAGGCTCTTGCGGCAGTGCGTGGCAGGGGCTACGTCATCCCTGATGACGTCAAGACCCTTGTACCCGCAGTCTTTGAGCACCGCATCAGCCTGCAAGCACAGAGCAACTTGCGGGGTGACTCCGTGGCAGAGGTACTTAGAGAGATAGTGAATTCTGTAGCGGCGCCGGTAGAATCCGAGATTACCGCTACTGCTGCTTCTGGAGATTAAGGTTGGTCGGGGAGAGCTGGCTTCTTATAACCCTGACGCTCCTGATTGTCTCCCTTATCACACAACAGGTTCCCCTTCTATCGGTAACATTCCTGGTGTTCTTGACCGGACTGCTCATCAGGATTTGGAGCCACTTCGCCCTGGCAAGAGTCTCCCATGAACATCAGTTGAGCAGTGAACGCGCCTTCTTTGGTGACACCGTCACAGTGGAAGTAAGCGTCTCCAACCGCAAAATACTTCCCCTCCCTGTGGTTGAAGTGGGCTTGGAAGCGCCTGAAGAATTGAAAGTGCTGCGCGGTTCCGTAATCCCATCTGCAACAGACCCCTTTCGTATAAACCTCTCCAGCTTCCTCTCCATGGGTTGGTATCACAAAGTGACACGCCTCTACCAGATAGAGTGCTCTAAACGGGGGTATTACACCTTTGGCCCTTCGTACATCACGGTCAAAGACCCTTTTGGCTTCACCAGCCAGGAAGCTGCCAGTGATAAAACGGATAAATTACTGGTGTACCCGCGCATCCTATCTCTGAAGGAATTGGGCCTACCCTCCACGGAAATCCTTGGAGAGCGACGTATACGACGACAGCTGTTTGAAGACCCTCTTCGTATTGTCAGCAGCAGAGATTACATTCAGGGCGATCCCTTAAGCCGCATCCACTGGAAGGCGACGGCGAGGCGAGGCGGGTTACAGACTAAGGTATTGGAAAGCACGACCACGCCAAACCTGGTCATCTTCCTTGATGTGAACACTATGGAGACACGGTTTCAGGCCCCATTGGAAAGCCCCCTGGAGTCTGCAATCATCGTGGCTGCTTCCATTGCTAGCCATGCCATCAAAGCAGGGCACAACGTGGGGCTCTATGTGAACGAGCCGTTTCGTGGCACCAGGGAACCCATTCGGCTGGCACCATCGCGGCATCCTGACCACTTGCAGAGGTTACTGGTGGCCCTGGCGCATCCCCAAGGGTGGTCGTTGCTCACCATAGACCGCATGTTGACCACAGAAGGACGCAACCTACCCTGGGGCGCAAGCATTGTGATGGTGACGCCAACCCCAACGGCGGCGTTGATAGGCTCCATACGGCGGTTTAAGCGAGCAGGTCGTAGCGTATCGCTGATTCAGGTGGGCACCACAACAGAGATGGTTGTGCCAAGAGATGTCCCAACGCACTTCGTGTCTGACCAGGTTCATCGGCCAGAGGCTGATTCGCTGGAGGTGATGGCTCGGTGAACGCATTGAACTTCGCTACGGCGCAGGGCAGGTAGAGCATGACAAGGCTACTTCCGGCTGTTGTCGTCCTGCTGGAGCTGCTCTGGAGCTATTCTGCCTTGGTCGCGGTCAGCGAGTGGGGATGGATAGGTTGGGAGAGGCCTCCTATTAGTCTGCCTGGCGCAATCGTGCTGGCAGCTATAGCGTTGGCGCCGTCAATGCTGTCCGAGAGTGGCACATGGTCTGCTGAACGGCTGCGTGCCTTCATCCTGCCGGTTCAGCTGGTGGTGCTTATCCTCGTGGTCCGACTTGACCTGTCAGGCGGATACGGCGTCTTTGACTTTGATTGGTTCAGCTATATATGGGGCGACCCGCCATTCCTCATAGGGGCTGCGGCCTTTAGTGTTTTCCTCCTGTGGCGTGGCATTTTTGTCACGGTTGAAATGCCAACTATGGAAGCCCTGCATAGACGCTTCCTGTTGGGCCTGACTGTGGTGTTGATGGCGTTTGTCTTCGCCATGATTACCGACGAGAGCGGTGACGACCGCCATCCGCTGGTTTCCCTGGGTGTGTATGGCGTGGCCTACTTCGGCGTGGGAATGGTGGCGGTTGCGCTGGCGAATCTACGCAATATTAGGCGCGAAATGCTGCGTCGATCCGACGATGCGGCTCCCTCCCTTCGGCAGTGGATGGTCTTCCCCGTAGTTTTGGTTGCAGCTATGGTTGTTGTTTCCTTGCTGGTTTCCGCCGTCTTTTCCTTTGATATTGCAGCGCTCCTGCTGGTGCCCATTACGCTGGTGGCCAAGGGTGTGACTGCTGCCATCCTGTATGGCATTATCTGGCCCCTGGGCTTTGTGGCTGGCGGACTCATCTGGATACTCCAGAAGCTTGGCGGTGCCGTCCAATCTCAACCGGAACCGGATGCAGCACCTCTCGAGATTGAAGCTGATGGCCCTGCATTCGCTGCGGAGAAAGCAGCCTTTGCGTTGCCTGATGGTGTTGTTATTGCCATTGAATGGGCCGTTGGTATCATTGCTGTCATTGTGGTCATCCTTGTTCTTCGTAAGGCTCTTTCCAAGTTCCGGAGGGGTAGCAGAGATGAGGATGAAGAGGGCAGCAGCGAATCCTTGGGCGCGTGGGATGGTATGAAGGGCGACCTGAGGACGCTCCTGACGACGTTCCTGACGACATTGCTAGGCTGGTTCAAACGACGGCGTGACCCGGCAGCACAGCCTTCGCCGATACCAGCCTCTGTAGCGGTTGGAGAGGAAGACCAGAGGGAGTTCACTATCAAAGAGATATATCAGGGCCTCTTGTGGGAAGGCAGAGCAATTGGTCGGCCTCGCCGGAACGCAGAGACGCCGTTTGAGTACGAGGGCCGGATAGGGGCTTTGGATACAACCCAGGAAGGCGCATTGGACGCCATCACTCAAGCATATGTAGCATCGCGCTACGGCGGCCAGGAACCTGACTCCACTGACCTTCGCCTGCTCAATAGAATGTGGCGTGGGTTAAAGGGAATCATTCTGCAAGCAGACCAGAGTCAGCCCAAACGCTAGCTTATAAAAGCCCATCCACACAGGAAATGAACAGACACAAAAACAGGAGGAATCATGAAAGCTATTCAGATGACAGAGATCGGCGGCCCGGAGGTCATGAAGTATACGGATGTTGACGCCCCAGAGCCCGGCTCAGGTCAGGCACAAGTAGCTATCAAGGCTGTAGGGGTCAACTACACAGATGTCTACTCACGTAGCGGCGTGAACCACCCGGCAACGATGCCCGCCATACCAGGTATCGAGGCCGCAGGGGTTGTGACTAAGCTGGGCGAGGGTGTGACGGAGGTAGCCGTGGGCGACCGCGTTGCGTACTCAAGCGGGCCTGGTGCGTATGCGGAGGTTGGTGCGGTACCGGCGTGGCGACTCATGAAGGTGCCGAATTCCATTTCCTTTGAACAGGCCGCCGCCGCGATGCTTCAGGGCATGACCGCCCACTACCTCAGCCATGATGCCTATCCCCTCAAGCCCGGTGACACGGCACTTATCCATGCGGGAGCAGGCGGTGTGGGGCAGCTACTCATCCAAATGGCGAAAATGCGGGGAGCAGAAGTCATCACGACGGTATCGACAGGCGAAAAGGCCGAAATTGCCAAGGCTGCAGGCGCCGACCACGTGGTGATGTACACCAGCCAGGACTTTGCGGAGGAGGTCAAACACATCACTGACGGTAAAGGCGTGCAGGTCTCCTACGATGCTGTTGGCGTGACCACCTTTGACCAGAGCATCGCTTCCCTGGCCGTGCGGGGGTATATGGTCTCCTACGGTGCTGCTGCTGGCCCTGTGCCGCCGGTTCCGCTGGCGACTTTGAATCCCAAATCGCTCTTCCTTACCAGGCCGACTCTGGTGAGCTACACCCTTACTCGAGAAGAGATTGCGATGCGATCCGGGGCCATCTTCGATTGGATAGGTTCAGGCAAGCTAAAACTCAGCATCTCCCAGACGTTTCTGCTGAGCGAGGCTGCAGAGTCGCATCGACAGCTTGAAGGACGACTGACCACAGGCAAGCTGCTGCTAATACCGTAGTTGGCGTGGAGGGTACATGGAGGACAAGGATGCAGCCGTAGAGCTTGAAGCCGTGTATACGGAGATGCTCCAGAACAACCTGGAGGGCCTCTGGCGCATGACCCGTGACGTGCCGGAGGTGAAGCCGTACCTCTGGCGGTGGGATGTCATGAGCCGTCTGATAAACCAGGCGGGCAGCTTTCTGCCGATGGAGGAGTTGGCGGAGCGGCGAGCTGTGTTTCTGTTCAATCCTGCCCTTAAACACATGGCAGGCGCAACGCAGACCTTGTACGCAGCTATTCAGATGGTTCAGCCGGGCGAGGTTGCCCGTGCCCACCGGCATACGCCGTCAGCACTACGGTTCATCATTGAGGGCGAGGGCGCGATGATGAACGTTGAGAACGAGGTCGTCCCCGTCCATGAGGGCGACCTCGTTCTGACGCCCAACTGGCTCTGGCATGAGCATCGCAATGAAGGTGTGGGAAACGTCACGTGGCTTGACGGGCTGGACTCACCCTTTGTGTTTGGCCTGAATGCCGCCGTGTATGAGATGCACCCGGATGTGTACCTGCGGGAGACCAAGTCCAGAGACATCACCAGCGCAGGCAACGCAGAGAGCCTTCTGAGGCCGGTCGCGTTGGAGCCGGAAGCCACTGCGCCACAGCATTTGGTCTACCGATGGACGGACGTAGAGCCTGCGTTGGCTCGACTGGCAGCTATGGAAACCACCAGTTCCTATGACGGCGTGGCTATAGAGTACGCTGGCCCCAACAACGGTCACGCCCTCCGCACAATGGGATGCTGGATGCAGATGCTCAGGCCCGCTGAGCACACTGCGGCCCATCGCCACACGCATAGCTCGGTGTATCACGTATACAGGGGCAGCGGCCACACGGTCATCGACGGTCAGCGGTTCGATTGGAAGCAGGGCGATTGCTTCGTGGTGCCATCATGGGCGTGGCATGAACACGTCAACGATAGCGATGCCCATGCCTACCTCTTCTCCATGAACGATATCCCCATCATGGAGGCCTTTGACCTCCAGCGTGAGGAGGCATTGACTGCGTCTGGCG
>CAVOCU010000085.1:0-7086 GCA_963694315.1 Dehalococcoidia bacterium
ACAAAAACAAAGAGATTATTTTCTCAGAGCAGTTCTCGTGCCCCTATTGCTCTATCAGCCTTGGCGAGATTGAGCCTCGCACCTTCAGCTTCAACAACCCCCACGGCGCATGCCCTGAGTGCACTGGGCTGGGGTTCAAGTTGGTGGTAGACCCTGATTTGGTGATTCCAAACCCTGACATCTCCCTTGCAGAAGGGGCTGTTGCGCCATGGATGCGCGCCGGTATCTCTGGCCCCTGGTACAACAGCTTGCTGAACTCTCTGGCTGAGGCCCACGGCTTCTCCACTAAAGTGCCGGTCAAAGAATTACCTGAAGAAGTTATGAACCTGGTGTTGTTCGGAGATAAGGACCACAAGTTCACCATGCGCCATCGCTCCCATCGGGGACGGCGTTTCTCATGGGAGACAAGCTATGAAGGCGTTATCCCAAACCTGATGCGCCGCTACAAGGACACAGAATCTGACCATGTTCGGTCTGACATCCAGCGATACATGGCGCAACAATCTTGTCCACGTTGTGAAGGTCGCAGGCTGAAGCCAGAGGCGTTGGGCGTCAAGATTTGCGGCCAGAACATCATTGATGTGTGCTCCCTCAATATTGAGCGAGCGCTGGAATGGACGAAGGCCGTTCAGCAGGAAGATCCAAAGCTGATTGCTGAAGACAAGGCGTTGAATGACAGAGATCGGTTCATTGGGCGTCAGATACTGAAGGAGATTGATAATCGCCTACATTTCCTTCTGGAAATTGGGTTGGACTACCTGACGTTGGAACGCACCGCTTCTACCCTGTCCGGCGGCGAGGCCCAACGTATTCGACTGGCAACGCAGATTGGTTCCGGGCTGATGGGTGTTTTGTACGTCTGCGACGAGCCTACCATCGGCCTCCACCCTGCCGACGACTACCGCTTGATTAACACCCTTAAACGACTACGTGACCTGGGCAACACGGTCTTGTTGGTGGAGCACGATGAATCCGTCATGCGCGCCGCCGACTACATCGTCGATATGGGGCCTGGCGCAGGTGAGCATGGGGGGCATGTTGTAGCGGTGGGAACCCTGGACGATATTCTGGCTAGCGAGGCTTCGCTGACCGGCGCGTACCTGTCAGGGCGCAAAACTATTCCTGTCCCTGCCAATCGGAGAAAGGGCAACGGCAACGCCATCAAACTTCGGGGAGCCAGGGCGAACAACCTGAAGAACCTCAACGTTAGCTTCCCTCTTGGCAAGCTTGTGGTGGTGACGGGAGTATCTGGCTCCGGCAAGAGCACCCTGGTGAACGAGGTGTTGCACAAGAAGCTGGCGCAGATGTTCTATAGGGCTAAGGACAAGCCCGGAGTGCATGACGCTATTTCAGGGACAGAGGCTATAGACAAGGTGGTTGATATAGACCAGTCACCCATTGGCCGCACTCCTCGGAGCAACCCCGCAACCTACACCGGTGCGTTCACCCCAATGCGGGAGTTGTTTGCCCAACTGCCAGAGGCGCGCGCTCGCGGCTACAAACCCGGACGATTTTCCTTCAACGTGAAGGGTGGACGATGCGAGACCTGTGAGGGTGGCGGGTACATTCAGATTGAAATGCAGTTCCTCCCTGACGTAACGGTGCCCTGCGAGGTGTGTAATGGTGCTCGGTACAACCGTGAAGCCCTGGAAGTGAAGTTCCACAACTACTCAATCTCTGACGTGTTGAACATGACCGTAGAGGAAGCCCTGGAGTTATTCCAGAACCTTCCCCGCGTACGTTCCAAGATGGAGACGTTGCGGGATGTTGGGTTGGGGTACATCAAGTTGGGTCAACCTGCTACCACCCTGTCCGGTGGTGAGGCGCAACGGATTAAGCTGGCTACGGAGCTTTCCAAACGGGCTACCGGCAGTACGCTGTACATACTGGATGAGCCGACCACTGGACTCTCCTTTGAGGACGTAGCCGCGCTCATGCGTGTGCTACACCGGCTGGTGGAGTCTGGCAACACGGTCATCGTCATTGAGCATCACATGGATGTTGTGAAGAACGCAGACTGGATTATTGACCTTGGGCCTGAGGCAGGAGAACGCGGTGGTGAGATCATTGCTACGGGTACGCCGGAACAGGTCATGGCGGAGAAACGTTCTGTAACGGGTGATTACCTGAGGCCGCTGCTCAACGGGCACGTAGCAGTGAAACCTGTAAAAGCAGCCACTAAGAAGCGAGTGAAGCTACCCGCATAATCCGTTCCTACAAGCCTGGTAACAATAAAGGCCGTCAGCTTGGACTACCAACATTACTGAATTCTTCTGACTGCCGGAACGGTTATAGCGATGATGAATACCCCTGCTAAGACAATAGCTCCAAAGATAATCTGGGCCTGCTGGACGCCAAGACCCACAGCCGTAAAGCCAGCCGCTGTGGCACCAATTGTAATGACCGACCTGTCCAGGCTAATTAGAGCCATCACCCTTCCTCGCATCTCGGCTGGGGCGGAATCCAAAAGGACAGAGTTAGCCAGCGTGTTGAACGGGGTCTGGAACATGCCGACCATGATGATCACCGCCAAGGAGAGAGGTACGATTGAAAAATACGTGCTCATGGAAAAAATAATTAACATAACTCCAAAGCCTGACATGACAAACATGAGCGCATAGCCCCTGTGCCTGCGGAGATTAAGAGCGGCTAGGGTCATGGCTCCTATTACCCCGCCTAACCCTGTTAGCGACAGCATCAGCCCAAATCCGTCCTCACCGATTTCTAGAATATCCTTGGCAAATAGCGGGGCGAAGACCTGCATGTAGGACATACCGAATATAAAGTAAACCATCGCCAGAGTGATGACCCATCTGATTGAGGGTGTTGACCACCCGTACTGCACACCCTCTTTAAAGCTGACAAGTGCGGTCTTGACCGATTTGTTCTCTACTTTTGCTTGAGGCGGAAGGGACAGTTTGTAGGTGAAGAAGACCGCGCCCATAAATATGATGGCGGTTAACAGGAACGTTTCGCCGAATCCGATGTACTTCACGAGCAGCCCCGCTATGGCAGCGCCTACAATTCTCATGGTGTTCATAGTGGCACTGTTCAGGGCAACGGCGTTTGTTACCTGCTCACGGGGAACTATGCTGGGAATCATGGACTGCCGCGCGGGTTGATCCAGAGAGTTGAACCCCCCTTTGATGAAGGCATGCGCGTAGATGTGCCAGAGTTCAATCTGCCCGGTAAGCACAAGGGCAGCCAGGATAAAATTCATAGCTGCAGACCCGGTCTTGGCTACAAGAAGGATGGTCCTTCGGTCGTACCAGTCGGCAATGACACCAGCAAAAATACCCATGCCTAGCTGAGGGACAGTCCGAGCTGCGAAAACAAGACCCAGGTGCACTGCTGAACCATTAATGAGAGGTGAGAGGATGAGTAAAGGGCGAGCAATTTGCTCCATCCAGAGGGCCAGGGCCTGGGATATTTGGCCTAACCAAAGATAGCGGAAGTCGCGGTACTGGAACGAGGCAAAGACTCCACTCTTACCAGGCTTGATTGGGGCAATGCCGTCCTCTGGCTCATCCAAACCAGACGTAGTGCCTTCTGACTCAGAAGGCACATGTTTCTTGTCATTATCTTGATTGAACAATGCCGCCATTATACCCCAGTAGATTAGAGCACCAAGCTATAGTACCACCTGCATACCAGGCTAAATACTATGAGGGCAATCAAAAGAGGGCGTTAGAGTCGTCGAAGGCGGGGTGAGAGAGCGCCTACCACTGCAACTATCAGGGCAGCTGTACCTCCCATGACCATGAGGGCTGTGGTAGCTGAAAACGCATCTGCCAGACCGCCTCCACCCATAGAGCCCAGGGGCATGAGACCACGGTCAAGGTTGTAGACGCTCAGGACTCTACCACGCAGTTCCTCTGGCGCTTGAGCCAGTAACGCAACGTTTCCTGCCGTCATGAAGATGGCCTGACTGGCGCCAATGAATATCATAGCGATGATTGGCACAGCCATGCCAAGACCAATATGGGGCGAGGCCCCCAGGATAAATGCGAAGAGGCCGTAAGACAGGGATGACAAGAGGAACAACATCCCTTTGTGGCGGATATCGTTGAACGAGGCTATGACCAACCCTCCGATGAGTGCGCCTACGCCTGCTAACGATAGAAGTAGTCCATAGCCCTGTGCGCCGATGTCCAGCACCTCGTCCGCCATGATGGGCATCAGGGTGTTATACGGCATAACAAAGGTGAAAACAGCCAGAGCAACAATCATCACTACAAGGATGTTCTTGTTACTGACAACGTAGGAGACGCCCTCCTTTAGTTGCCCACTGGCGCTGCTGGTCTGGCTTAGGCTTTTCGCTCTGGGTGCCTTGAGCAGTATCGTAGCAACGATGACTATGGTGAATAGCATCACGGCTCCGGCATAAGCGGACTTGATACTCAGGAATCCAATCATTAGGCCGGCTATGCCAGGGGCGAGTACTCGCATGGAGTTCATAGCTACTTGGTTTAGTGCGAAGGCGTTCAACATGTTTTCTTTGGGCACCAAGCTGGGAATGAGGGCGTTGCGGGCTGGCTGGTTGAATACCATGGATACGCCCATGAGGAACGAGAACAGATAGATATGCCAGACCTGGATCAGGCCCGTATAGACAAGGACAGTGAGGATTACATAGCTACTCATGGTAACCGACTGGCATGACATGAGAACATACTTCTTGTTGAATCGGTCGGCTACTACCCCGGAAGGTAGAGCCATTAAAAGCTGTGGCAACGCTCGGAAGAGGTTGACCAACCCTAGTGCGATGCCAGAACCCGTCAGTTCCCAGATAAGCCAGTTACGAGCAATCTGCTCCATCCAGTTGGCTCCAGACCAACCTAGCTGGCCCACCCAGAGCAGGCGGAAGTCCGCGTAGTGGAACGACGCAAAGATTCCTGTATATCTGGTAGCTGGGAAAGTGGCTTCATCGCTTATCTCAAAGCCAACAGAAGGTTCCGCCAAGGGCTCAACGCCTTCATTGTTGAGTTGGGGACGGTCGTCATGACCGAAGAGCGACAAGCACATTTCCTTTCCGTGGTAGCCGTTGCTGGGTGTAGGGCAAGTGCCGAGGTGTGTTTCGTGTAGAACTCAGCGCATGACGCTAAGTAAATGTCATTGCTTTCTGAGGAGATGCTACACCGTTAGGGGTGGGGCCATTGGTTCCTACCCAGAACGCTCACCAGACACCATTACAGCACAGATTACTCGTACGCCTTAAGGTCGTCAAATTACAAGATACCCCTCTTGTTTCTCAAAAGAGGTTGTGCTAGCGTGGTCGACAGTGGAAGGAGGTGAGAGTCTATGGCTAGTAGTATCCGTACGGCTCCATCTCTTGGGGGACGGGCGTAACCGTAAAGGTTACTAACTCCTCCTAGAGATGGGTGAGAGCCGTGACTCCGGGTTCCGATACGTCGGAACCCGGAGTTTTTTATTGCCTCGCGTCAACGCTGCCTGGTGTGAGGGGCACAGAAAGGATACCGTCAAGAATGTGGGTCCAGGGAATCGCCCTAGTGTGCTTTGATGGCCTCTCGGAATCCCTCCATCGCGCCTTCCAGTACCCAGTCCTCCATGCAGAAGGAGATACGGAAGTACCCCGGTGACCCAAACCCTGTCCCCGGCGTAACCAGCACGTTCCACTTGAGCAGTTCCTGGACAAAGGCCACATCGTCAGGGATTGGCGATGCTGGGAACGCGTAGAAAGCCCCTTCAGGTTTCACCAAATCGTACCCCATGCCCGTGAGTTCCTTGTAGAGGTAGTCTCGCTTCTTCTGGTACCAGCTCACATCCACGCTGATGTCCAACGCATCTTTGACCAGCCACTGCATCAGAGCGGGAGCGTTTATGAACCCAAGCACGCGATTACAGTAGGTGAGCGCGTCTACCAATGTGCCAGCGTCTGGGCAACTGGGGTTCACTGCAATGTAGCCGATGCGCTCCCCCGGCAGCGCCAGGTTCTTGGAAAACGAAGTGGCGACTATTGAACGAGAGTGCGCCGGGTAAATTGGAGGCATCTTCAGCCCATCATAGGTTAGCTGAGCATAGGGCTCGTCGCTGATTAAGTAGATTGTGCTGTGGTATTTCGCCTCGGTCTCCGTAAGGAGTTGTCCTAGCTGCTTTAGCAACGCCGCTGAGTACACAACGCCGGAAGGGTTGTTCGGTGAATTGACCAGAATAGCTTTGGTGCGCTCTGTCAGTAAAGGACGGAGGGCGTCTAAATCTGGCCGGAATGCTGTGTTGGTAGGAGCTATACGCGTTTCGCCGCCGTGGTTCTCAATGTAGAAGGGGTATTCCGGGAAGTAGGGCGCAAAAATGATGACCTCATCGCCGGGATCCAGGATGGATTCAAAGATGACGTTGAGCGCTCCGCCCGCGCCACAAGTCATTACGATATTGCCCGTGGTGAAGGGAAGCTCCATCTGCATGGCAAGGTGGGCCGCAATGGCAGCACGGGTCTCAGGGTATCCGGCGTTAGGCATATAGCGGTGCATCCCCGGAGGCGGGTCAGCCAGAATTCGCTGAAGTTCCTTTGTGACGGATTCCGGCGGTTCCAGGATGGGGTTGCCTAGAGAGAGGTCAAAAACCTTATCCGCGCCATACTGTTGTTTCATCTGGATGCCAAGTTCAAACATCTGACGAATCCAGGATTGCCCTTGCATTGCTTTCTGAATCTTGGCTGCGATGGTCATTGTTGGCCGCCTCTGATAGCATCGAATTGTTTCCGGCGATGTGGCGCGCGGTGTGGAGAGAAGGTTTGGCCCGCCGAGAAACTGCACGGAGCATACGCGAGGGGGCTAGGGATGTCTAGCAATGGCATTTCCGGGCATAACCATACTAGTTTCACCGTCAGCAACCGTGAGCGGTCTGTGGCTTTCTACACCAATGTGCTTGGATTCGCTATAGACCGCGTCTATGAGCTTCAAGGGAAGGCGATTGAACAGATTGTAGCCTTGTCAAACGCCCAGTTGAAGATGGCTCACCTGACCTTGGGGGGGGGCGACAGGAGCTCATTGAGTACCTCGAACCCAAGGGGCAGCAACCCGAGATTCCTACCTGTAATGTAGGAGTGGCGCATATGGCGTTCAATAC
>CAVOCU010000086.1:0-6996 GCA_963694315.1 Dehalococcoidia bacterium
TCCAGGGCAACGTATTGTAATGCCCGTGCAAATCCTGGGTTGGTGGTCTGAATTGCACTGGTGATGTCCCTAGAAAGGATGCCATTTCCTGCCCCTGCTTCAATCACAGTAAAAGGAGAGGGTTTGCCTAATAGCTCCCACATCTGTTGTAACTGGGCAGCAAGAAGTACACCGAACAACGGATGCGCTGTGGGGCTGGTGAAGTAGTCGCCTGCTGGCCCTATAGGGGTATGCGACCGATAATACCCCCCCAAAGGGGAATATAGAGCAAGCTCCATAAATCGGTCAAAGGAGATAGGGCCGTCACATTGAATGGCATCCCAAACCTGCTGCTCGATAGGTTGTATCGGCTGCGTACTCAGGGAATTTCCGCCATGTTATGTGTGCTCGATCGGAACAGGTTAGGTTTTGGAAAGGGTGGTTGCGGCGGTTACAGCCGGAACCTGGTTGACCGTACGTCCGTAGGAAGTAACTTTCTCCCAGCCAACAGACCCTATGGAATTGACGAACTCCTGCCGCTCACCGCACATCTTACATGTTCCTACGCTGGTGGGGCCGTTGGGGGTATCAATTACCCAATGGTGAGGACACACCTCAAACTGACTCTCGATTGCCATAAACGGGCTCCTCCCTCATAGCCGACCATCGGCTTAGCCACTGCAGACAGCACACGAGTTAGACACCGGGGGCAAAGGTCAATAGCAGTATAGAAGGAAATTCAAGGGTATGTCAACGCACTACGCCAACTAAAATTGGTGAATTCTGAATGGATATGAGACCGTACGCCCCCTAACATTGGTAGGAGGCGTAGCCCTGGATGGGTTGACCAGTAGGTCTGTTTCTGCTACACCTACGCAGAGGATCTGCCTACAGCCTTGATTGTACTGAGAAAGGGGACATATTATGGCGCTAAACTTGCAAATCGCAACCGGAAATTATGGTCATACAAAATCCATCATTGATGGCAGCCTGAACAACGATAAAGTGGCTCTGGATTGGGTAGAGGTCAGCCCGATTATCGGGGCTTTCCGTCGAATGATTCGAGGTATGGAGTTTGACATCTCTGAGATGGCTATCTCCACGTACTTGTGTGCAAAATCCTTCAACAAGCCCATCACTGCGATTCCTGTTTTCCCCGTACGAGGGTTCCATCACGGAGCGATCAGCTACAACACCAAACTTGGAATTACGAGCCCCAAAGACCTGGAGGGTAAGAAAGTTGGTGTTCGCGGTTGGACTGTGACCACGGGCGTATGGGTGCGAAGCATCCTCAAAGAAGGATATGGCGTGGACATAGATAAGATTACCTGGGTACTGGCGGGCGATGAGCATGTGGCGGAATATGAATACCCCTCTAACGTGGTTCCACTGCCGGAAGGTTCAGAACTGGCGAAGATGCTCGCTGAAGGCGAGATAGCCGCAGGCATTGGTGTTGGTCAGGTTGATTCAGAGGATGTGAAGCCTCTCATTTCCGATGGCCGGAATGCAGCGGTCCAGTACTTCAATGACAAGAGCGTGTATCCCATCAACCACACAGTCGTTGTGAAGGATGAAATCCTTGCTGCGAACCCATGGTTGGCAGAGGAGTTGTTCAATACCTTCAAAGCTGCAAAGGGGTCTTACATTACCAAGCTTGACGCTGGAGTTGACCTCTCAGACGCTGACCAGGGCATCGTCAAGAACGGTAAAGACGTGGGTGGTGATCCTCTTCCGTACGGTTTGGCGGCCAACAAGACGACTATGGAGGCCATCATTCAGGCGTGCGTTGACCAGAAGGTCATACCGTCCAAATTCTCTGTAGAGGAATTGTTTGCTCCAAGCACCGTTTCACTTTCCTAAAGGGAAATTGCAGCGAGCAGAGGCGACAGAGCAAGATAATTAGGTGTTTGGTGAGGGTTTAAGAGTGCTGAATGTTTGAACCGTACTCACGCAGGAGCACAAAGAATCATAAAGACAGATGGAGTCAGATCAATAAAACGATCTGGCTCCATCTTGTTTATGGAACGTAGCTAGGCATCTGGTGTAACTACCACATCGTTGGATATACGGAGAGCAATATGATTGAACCTGACTCCAACAGACTTGGACTAACGGAAGAGGATCTGCGTTTTGTTGTTGAGGAAGCTGGGCCGGATGCAATGAACCCGGAGCGGCTTAAGGAGTTGATACGTAATGATCCCAGCTTCAGGAATGCCTTGGTTGGGGATGACCGGGTGTTTAAACGGATTGTGTCCTCAGAAGAAGAGGATTTACTGCGAGTATCCCCTGTCCTCTACTTTGATGTCTTGCTACGGCGAGCATTGAAAGACCTTGGCCAGGAGAGCCACACACTGGAACGCTCTGGCAGCGATACGGTAGTGGTCTTTGACACGGATAAGGTCACTGAGTTCTTATCTAACAATGCGGTGCTGGACTATCTGTCATCTATGATGGCGTCCTTCACCAAGGTGGAGAGTTTCGTGATTCCTGTCAGGGTCCGGCGCGGGACATGGCGGAGAGTTCGGTTCAATGACATGGACATAGATAGTCTGGTCAAACTTGCGGCATCGGTGGATGAGGGACAGCAGTTCCGTTACTTCAAACGCATTGCAGATGTGTGTCTGTTTGTCGTGGGCATCTTTCCCAACTATGCCCAGGGTGGGAGGAGACACTTTGTTACAGGTGCATCACCTGCTGATAGCGCGAGGCGGGGGAGGAGAACCGCAGAGGAGTATATGGAGATTGGGCACCGATTTTACCAGTCTGCCGGAGAGCACTCTGCAGCGGAAGCCGCGGGGCTAGCAGAACCGCTGCTGTCATTACGAGACAACTTCGGGGTAGCCAGAAAGGTGCTTAACATCGTATCTGAGCGGTACCTGCGATACTCCCGAAACCAGGTTTTTGACGTGGAAATGTCATAAACGAGGATTGTGGATTAAATGCCAGAGGCCCCGCCCTAATAAATAGGACAAGGCCTTTGGTGCATTACTTCAGGGACGCTGGGTTTTGGGTTACTTCTCTTGTTGTACTACTCCTGGGTAGTTGGTAATCTTCTCTACAGCGATGATGACTGCACAGCCCTTCTTTTCTGGGTCAGAGTCCTTCTCTGCTTGGACGGTGCGATTCCAAACCTTCTCCAGCATGTCGCCACTCTCATAAACGGTGGCCTCGCCATAAAATTTAAATGAAACTCTGGCTTCTGGGTCTCGATACATGACCAAAACCCGCGAGTTCTCCTGGATGTGGGCCAGTCCGTCCTTTTTGCCTCGCTCCCAATAGGCTAGATGATCCTTGTCCCATACCATCATGCTTGCTCGGAAGCCCAAGCTAGGCCAACCATCCTTCCCTGCAGTAGCAAGCATGCAGGGCTTCTTGTTCGCCTGGTTGTTGTCTACGTGCTCTACCATCTCTTCGGTCATTTCAATCGCCATCTAATCCCCCCCTTTATGTTGGCCACAACGCGCAATGTATAACGTGAGTGCTGTTGATGGTTGAGTGTACCGATGGCTCGGGTGGGCGTCAACGCTTGAGACGGGGTGTGTATCCATTGTCACTGCTGACACCTTAGGCGCAGAAATTCGACCTGTTTGAGCCTTCTAATCTGGATTCCCATCGCTTATCCTTATTACACCGTTGATGGCATCTGTGGTCGCATTTTGCTCTTCACTAAGAGGGAAATGCAGGTATGCAGATTGTAATCATTGGAACTTTTGAAATGTTTAATCGTTTTATATGCGGCGCCACCAAGATGGTGCACATATGAGTTGGCATTGAGCTACGGTACTTTGGAGGCAGGTTTGAAGGCAATTCGTCGGTTACGATGCAAGTTGTTTGGGCATCAGCCATCCTATGCTACCTTTGGCATGCAGAGCATGACTGCGTTGCACTGCGAGCGGTGCAACAACCGGGTCCGGTAGTTTCCCAAACGCATCCCATAGCTTCCCTCAGAAAATCGCCACATTCTTCCGCTACTGGAACCATCCTCGGTTCCTTCACAGCTGTTGGTTGATGACGTATTCCAACCCTTTAGCTTTATAAGGGCAAGAATCGCCTTCGTGTTGCACACCACTTCACTGCGCTCTATAGTCTACGCATCATCTTCAGCATCCCAATCCGCTATTGCTTGATACCGAGGCTGTAAAAGCCTGATGAGTAGCTAACCGAAAGGAGCCTACTGAGTATGCCAGACAGAATAGGTATGGAACGGTTCACATATGAAACCGCAGAAGGCTGGGAGAAGATACCGGAAGGGTATGAGTTCCCCGATGCTTCTGGGGTGACGGTTGATTCAGACGATAACGTCTATATCCTGAACCGGGGGGCACATCCGGTTATCGTTCTGGACAAGAACGGAAACTTCATCCGTTCCTTTGGTGAAGGCGAGTTTGACCAGCGGGCCCACGGTATCCACTGTAGCCCTGACAACTTCATATACACTGTGAACGATAGCCAGCACTGCATTAAGAAATACACCAGGGAAGGCAAGCTGGTAATGGTCATTGGTGAAGAGAACAAGGCTGCAGAGAAGTGGAGCGGCACCCCGTTCCACCGCCCAACCAACATGGCAGTATCACCCAACACGGGAGATATCTACGTCACTGACGGATACGGAAACAGTCGCGTCCACCGCTATTCGGCGGAGGGGAAACACATCGTTTCCTGGGGGTCACCGGGTGTTGAGCCTGGCGAGTTCCAGGTGCCCCACAACGTTGTCATTGATAAAGAGGAGAATGTTTACGTAACAGATCGTGAGAACTATCGTCTCCAGGTCTTCAACAGCAAGGGCGATTTGCAGGCGATATGGCAGAACATCTACCGGCCGCAAGCGCTGTGCATGGACCAAAAAGGCATCATTTACGTTGGCGAGATGCTCATGGACACTGAGTTGACTGATTACCCGATGGTTGGCCACCGCCTGAACGCGTTCAACACTGCAGGCGAGCGTCTGGCGCGCATCGGCGATACGATGCTCGGCGATGGACCCACCCAGTTCATAGCGCCCCACGGGTTTGGCGTGGACTCCCAGGGGAACCTGTACGTCGGTGAGGTCTCGTATACCGTGTACGGCAAACGGCTTGATCCGCCGCAGCAGTTCCGCTGCTTCAGGAAGCTGAAGCTTGTCGGGTAACCACCTTTAGGTGGGAATGAAAAACCAGCGGCCAAATGGCCGCTGGTTTTGTTTGTGTTCTGTGTGTGGACAGGATTTACGTTACCTCTGAAACACGATTAAATCTCTCAGCCTTCCATGTACCGTTTCCCATGATTGCTTTCAGCTTCATGACTGCGTCCCAAAGGTCTGTATACCGCATGTACAGCGGGGTTAATCCGAATCGCATGATGTCGGGAGCCCTGAAATCACCGATGACGCCTACTTCAATCAACGCTTGCATGATGGGGTACCCATGTTCTGACCGTAGCGATACCTGGCTTCCGCGCTCAGCAGCATCGGTGGGTGAGGCCACAGTGAATTCGTAGTCCGCAAGGTGTTCCTCAACAAGACGGATGAACGTGTCGCCCAGAGCCAATGATTTTTGGCGGATAGCATCCATGTCCGCACGGAAGAGCATATCAACCCCAACCTCCACGGGCGCAAGAGAGATTATCGGTTGTGTCCCTGAAAGGTACTGGCCGATGTCCTTTTTCGGTTGGTAATTCCGTTCAAAGGCGAAGGGTTTCTCGTGACTCCACCATCCTGTCAGCGGTTGAGTCTCATGCCCTTGATGCCGCTTGGCAACAAAGAGATACCCGGGTGCACCAGGGCCGCCGTTGAGGAACTTGTAGGTGCAGCCTACGGCAAAGTCGACATCGCATTGGTTCAACGCTACGGGAAGTGCTCCTGCGGTGTGACAGAGGTCCCACAGTACAAGGGCGCCAACGTTATGTGCTTTTTGTGTAATGGCCTTCATATCTAGAAGGTGCCCCATTTTGTAATGGACTTGGGTCAGGGACACCAGGGCCACATCGTCGGTGATGGCCTCCAGTATCTCGTCCTTCTCCACAAACCGGATTTCATGATGCTGGCCTAGTTGATCAATCAATCCTTGGGTTATATACGCGTCCGTTGGGAAGCTGCTTCCCTCCATGAGGATAACCTTGCGGTCTGGGCGCATCTTCAGTGCTACAGCGTGGAGCTTAAAGATATTCAGCCCTGTGCCATCAACGCATACGACCTCGCCATCATTCGCGCCGATGAGTTTTGCAATCTTGTTACCGATCGTTTCCGGAAGAGAAAACCAACCCGCGGAGTTCCAACTGGTGACGAGTTTGTTGCCCCACTCCTCCGCAACCACTTCTTTGATACGGGCGGGAGTGGCTTTGGGTAGAGCACCCAGGGAGTTACCATCGAAGTAAAGGGTGCCTTCCGGGATGCTGAACTCATCACGGAAAATCCTTAGCGGGTCCTGTCTATCTAGTTCCTCTAAATCTTCGCGTGATAGGCTCGATGGTCTATTCACTGTTCACCGCTTGTCTGGAGAACCCGTAGCTAGTTGCTCAAGGGTTGTTTCCTGCTGAATAGCTGTGAAGGCTCCCGGCAATGTCACTTCTAAAAAGGACATATCCTCAGAACAGTCTGTCAGTGCGAATTGCGTGCCCCTCGGGATGACGATGGAGTCGCCGGCCTCTAGTGATTGTGAATTACCCTCCTGGGAGTAAGTCAATCCGCCGCTTAGAACAAACAAGAAAAGGAACTCATCGTTGTGGATGACAACCGGTGTTGCGCTACCGCCTGCTGACCGGACAACGTGGACCCCGGCAACCCCGTTTGTAGCATCGCTCATACCAATATCACGTGATTCAAAACCTTCATGACGCCACGGGTTCCAGATGTCGGTACTCGCATCGTGATACAGGAACACCTGCTCTTTAAATAGCTTTTCAGGAATATTTTTGCCTGTTGGCAAGCTCATTACGAGGTCGCCGTGGGTCTCATGTTCGGCGGGGCAACCCACCTCGATGACCTCCAGACCGTCTGAGGACTCCAACACCTGATGTCGGATTTCCGGTGGTTGTAGAAAG
>CAVOCU010000087.1:0-6956 GCA_963694315.1 Dehalococcoidia bacterium
TGCCGCCAGTCATATAGTAACCAGAAATTGCCTGTCGGAGCTCGAGTTGATGTAGGGCTCCATTCTGCCTACCAGCCTAGCTACTTTTCGGAGGGAAGGCCGCTGTCTGACGCAGTGACGACGTGATCAAGCACGCTTTTGGGGAGCCCACAAAAGCAGTCAATTAAGATAACCAAGTGTCGAGGTCTGATTGTGAGCCTTCCGGCTGTTCGTTGTAGGAATGATCCGTATGAGTGTCAAACCGATAGATCAGGCAACAAGCTATGGCGAGGTTCCCAACCCGGCAGTCTGGTATGAGGCTGATGGGACGTATCACAAGGGGCCAACAGACCGGTACCACCTTCACCTGTATCGTGGGAAGGGATGGACGCTCAGAGCGCCCGACCTACCGCCCCCTGTACCGCCAAAGCCTGCGTTGCCTTGGTATGCAGCTCGTGCAATGCGCGTACTGGGTGATGCGGAGGAGTGGTCGGGGACGGCTAGCAAGTTCGTTGAGGTGGCAGGGTTGCTCGGGACTTCACCTGACCAGGTTGGCCGGAGGCTTTTCCAAGCTAAAGTGTCAAAGGCGCTGGCCCACGAGGGCATCAGCGTAACCAGAGGACGTAGTGTACATGGGAGGGTGTTGAAGCTAATGCGTCAATAATCAGGGGCATTTAGCCGTGGCACCGACACTTCACTCGTGTCCTCACCTGTCCCCCACCCCTTAAAAAGGGGTTTTAACGCTAACGATTAGGGGCATCATCGTTCTCGTTAGGCCCCCACGGAACCCATGGCTTTATAAAGCGAGCGCTAATGCGGTATGCCAGCCACTGAGCGGCATAAAACGCTACCGCTAACCCCCACCCATAAAGCAGCAGAAACACAATTGCCATCACTAATCCAACCACGGGAAACGTGCCCGGGCGATACAGGACTGGAAAGAATCTCTGCATAAAGGAAAACGCCACGGCGAATATCAGCCCAGTAAATATGCCTTCGGCCATCAGCTCCTCCTTCGCCGATCCTTAACCGGTATTGTATAACCTTCGCGTGCCTGGCCCAATGATGCTACCGCAATGGCAGGCCGGTGCCGGTCCTGCGGTACAATGCGGCGATGCTAGAATTTTTCAATCAATACTCAGCCGTTATTGTTGTAGGGGTGTCCCTCTTACTGGTAGCCTTTGCTACCAATGGTTTTCGACGGAGGAAAAAGACCCTCATTGTCGTAGCCGTGACGTTGGCTGTACTCACGCTTGGTTATTTTCAGGTACGTACCGGCCCCAGTAGTGTTCCGGTCGCCGTAGCTGTAGACGATGCCCTTACAGGCAACAGGCCGGTGCTGATGGAGGTGTATTCAGATTTCTGACTGACCTGCCTGGCGAGTAAGCCCGCCGTTGACGGGCTTGAAAATCGGTTGGTTAACCAAGCGGAAGTCTTGAGGATCAATATAAGTGAGCCAGTTGGACAACATGTAGCCCGTCAGTATCTTGTTCGAGTAACCCCTACCTTCATCGTGTTCAGCTCAGGAGGCACAGAGGTTTATCGACAGGCAGGGGGGTTTCCAGACACGCTACGTTTGATGCGGGAAATCCAGAATGCCGACTAAGGTATTGTACGCATCCCTCTACTAGATAAACTGGCCTCATGGCCTTGATCTTGGCTAACATTCGTCTCCCGGCGTTTTTGTTGGTGCTGGTTATTCGGTATTACGAAGCACTAATTGTACGAACTAGCACGGGGCAAGTATTACTAGTAATTACGGGGTAATACCGGCCTCTTAAAAAGGGTTTATGCCCCATCCTCCGGTTGATTGAATAGCTCATCCAGCGGCGGTTCCCATTCAAGCCACTCATCCGTGAGATGAGAACGGTAGATATTTTTGAGCATGTTAATGACTATCGAGTTGACGCCATAGCCAAGGCAGGCACCGCATAGGGACTAAAATGGTGCCATTCGAGTTAGGAGGCGTCATGGCTGCTCATGTGTCCAATTCAATCCTCCATCAAGCTAATGAACGGAACATGATTCTCCGAGATTTGGCCCGTGGTCCGGGAATTTTGGTCATGCCTGGTGCATACGACACCATAACTGCGCTTCTCTTTCAATCGATGGGTTTCGAGGCAACCCAGGGAACCAGCTGCTGCATCGCCGCGCAGCACGGCCTACATGACGGGGAGTACTTCACCGTTTGAACAGACTGTCGAGGTGTACAGGCAAATGGTCCAGGTGATTGATATGCCAGTAAATGCTGAAGGGGTGAAGTTCCGACTTCCGATTTGAGGCCTAGTTGCCACCCTATCGCCCCAAGTGCCGTCGTCGCTAAGAATATGAACCTCAGGATATTGGCACCTGTGAATATTTAGTAGTCGTCCTCCAGTTGCTTGATAACCGTGCTTATACATACACTGGACAACTTGAATCCAAAAGAATGGACTGGTTGATGAAGGGAAGAGGTCACAATGACAATTCAGGTAGTCAGGCTTGTTTCTAATCCGGGGGTTTTCAATTACGACGAACTCGCGAAACTGCCAAATCAGATACCAGACTTGTCAATTTTAACGATTGGGCGATTGGGGTTTGCTGTCCCATTAAGGCCTGTATTGGATGTCTGCGCTCTCAAACCGGAAGCAAAGCATTTGACGCTCCAAACCGAAAATTATAGTGCGAGTGTCTTGCTTGACCCTGTATTGCCACACGACTCACGTCCCCCCCAGCAAACACACAGCGTTACACCCTGGATAACTCAGGGGATGCCATGTGGGTTTGATGCACCGGAGACAGATACGGCTCCTACAGGCAGAAATGCTTCGCTGATGGAGAGTAATGTAAAATGCAGCAGTTGTTCGAACTAACTCACGATTCCAAGGTTCTAGAACTTGAAGGCGCTGACGGTCGGCGGAGTCGGCTCGTGTTAACGCTGAGCAAGCTTGGCCAAGTGACCAAACTGGACTTCATCCTTACAGCCGATGAGGCTAAGGACTTAGCCGCAGCCCTCCTTCGTTGAGGCCTCCATATGATGTCGAGTACCATTATCATCGGCGCTCCACCAGCCCTTTTGCTGATCGATGTATCTCGCAACCATGCTGGCTGGGAGTCCGCGTTTTGTGACCGATTGTTCACCGCTATGGTTCGCCGGCGCCTTATGTTGGTGGGCGACAGTTGTGTGCGAGTGGTTGCTCCAGAACACTTGGAACCTCATCTAGTCTCGCTGTCCAGTGCGAGCTGCGTGCTACTGTTCGGCCAGAGTATGGAACCTGCAAACGGCTTAGACGTAGGGATCTTGAATTACATAGCCTGGCTAAAGGCAAATCTGGTGGGCCCGAAACTGCTAGCTGTTTGTTCATGGCAGAACTATGACCCGACACTGGCCGATGAACTCCTCAAAGGACCAGACGACTTTGTGTCCCTAGTTCTGACTCAGCAGTCGCCGGTGACCTCCCACGAGGCCGGCCTCTTTTTCCTCAAATTCTTCAGTGAACTAGATATCCATTCTGAAACCCATATGAGTGGGCGGATGGCATGGTTTTCCTGGCTCAAAGCAACTGAGTTGTTGAAGCGTCGCCGACTAAAAGGAAGATTCGGTCTCCGTCTCCGAGCATAGCCGGCAACCCAGTCAAAGACGGGAGGTGTTTTTTTGGAAAAACGAAACTATTTTACCATGGATGAGGCCAATCAGAAGATTCCCTGGCTTGAAGTACAGCTTCAAGCCATAGTGTCATTAAACGAAGACATTGAGCGTCTTAGGTTAGATTTAGATAGCATTGCCCAAAAGGGGCGTAGTAATGGTCACGGCGACACTGACCAAAACGTGATGGACAATCGCGAGAAAATTGACGCTGCAATCGACCGATTAAGAGACCTTGCACAGGAGATAAACGATTCAGGCATAATTTTGAAGGACGCAAAACTGGGGCTAGTAGACTTTCCCACTCTTTGGGAAGACCGAGAGGTGTATCTATGTTGGCATTTGGGGGAATCAAACATACAGTTCTGGCACGAGATTGACATTGGCTTCGCCGGACGCCAGCCATTGTTATAGATATTGTACGAACTAGCGCGGGTGAGTATTACTAGTACTATTACTGGGTCTTACGAGTAAGTAACTCTCATTATTGTTTTTGTTTTCCGTCGCTACTCACTTAGGTTTTCGGAGAGTCACGCGGCGAGCTGGACGTTTAGCAGACGAACGGCTACTGGTGCCGATTGCCCAGCTCAGGAGGGATGCTGCCAGTGAGGTTGTTCTGCGACAGCTCGAGCTGCTTTACAGACCTTTCATCATTGCAGGTGAGGCCATGCCACTTACAGATATCGCGCTTGGTTCCCCAGCCGCTATTGTCTGACCAGTCATCACCGTTGGTGGATTCGTACAGGGCCATAAGGACATCATGTTCCGTAGTAGGCACGGGCGTAGGTGAGGAACACGCTGCTAATGCAGAGAGTAATACGACGAGGGCTATAGAGAACGCTATGAGCTTCATGCGGAGGAGTGTATACTCTGAACCTTTTTTAAGGGTTGTTCCACTTCGCACCGCTCCAGTGGCGCACCATTACCCGTCCAACGGCTTAACGCCAGGCTCGACGGAAAGCTCTTGGTCATGGGCAAACAGCTCCCACGGCTTGAACGATTCAACGAATGCCTTGGCTTCGTCCAGGCTCGCGATTTCCCGCCGAGCGCGGTCGGGGTCGTAGCCAAGCGCCTTAGCAAACGCGTCCACGCCCCGCTTGGTCTCGCGCGCGCCGCCGATTATTTCCTCGCGTTCACCATCGGCCAGCACCAAGCGTAGGCCCTGCCTCGCCACCTGCCAGTAGACTTTCATGCCATGTCCATTTCTTTATGTCGCCGCCAGCCATTTGTCAGAACCATGAACCATTTAGCAGTCTAACAAATGGCTGGTGGAGCTGAAGGGATTCGAACCCTTGACCCCCTGCTTGCAAAATAAGTGCTGCGCTGGTTCTACACGTAACCCGACGTAAATCCCTGAAGAAATTTATACCTAATCTGTTAACCCACGTAAGCTTATACCATTGGGCGTTATAGGACTAATTGTAGGACTCAGTAATACTCTGAGGTGGTCCCGGTTGTTTGAACAGTGTAGGCCGTCGAGATAAGTGGATGCCCTGCGGTCAAAAATCACAGTCCACCGTTGTTCGGAGTCGCAGTCGCGGTGGGCATTGGCGTCGCCGTGGGTCCAATAGCTAGTGGTGCAGTCTCGGTTGGATCACTGTGTCGAATGTCGAGAACCACATCGACTCTCTCATAGTATTGTTCCAAAATTCCGACCTGCAACCCGTCCGCTGCGAGGGGTGTGCGAATGGCTAGTGGTTTCCTCGAATCAAAAAAACAATGCTCTGACGCCCCATGCGATGAACCCAAGGGGAGTTACTACGAGCGCTGCCATGGCCCCGACCGTGGAAGTTATCGTGAAAGCTGGCGGCATAGCTGCGGCCTTACCTTCGTCGTCCACGACGCCATCGTATATCGGGATATTACTTTTGTACCGAACCCAGAGCTGGAAACTACGCAAAAGCCCAAATAAAATTGATAGAACCATAGCTAGTGACCCATTTACGCCGCCTGCAAATCCCGACCACGCCACCACAGCTAGAAAAACCGGAACGGCCCCCCACAAGAATTCCCTGATGCATGCTCGTAATACTGGGTCCATGTCAACATCCTCCACAGAAGAACTGCCTGATGTGTTCAGGGATTACAGGGAGTCGCCCAACACCAGGGTGGTTAGAGATAGCACTATGACCCTCATGCCGGGGATTATAGTCCGTGAGGAGGGTCATTAGCTTCGGTCAGGTACAAGCGGGGTACCATTTACGAAGGGTTAGGTACATCAGTATGTATGTAAAAGGTACCTAATATGTACCTCTTGGAAGCATCCTGGGTACAACAATTGTCTGTGGCACTAAACATATATATATACCCCCGGCCGGGCGCCAACCGGCCCCCCCGCAAGCCTTTTTTAAGGGGCGCAGCGACTGATGGAAGACACGTAAAGATTGAGGCACGTAAGTACATCTTTTTTATAGGGGTTAGGACAGGGTAGGACAGCATCTCTTTTATGGAAATTGAACGGAGTCTGGTATGCACATATACACACATAAAAACAACAAGCCCTACCCTCTCAATAACTATGCTATAATACTCGTATAATTATTACACCTAGCAATAAATATAGAAGTAGTACATGCTCAATTCAACCGCTATTCAAACCGCACTTGCTGCCCTGAAAGAGAAAGGCTGGTCCTTGGCTGCCATTGCAGACGAGCTGCAGGTTTCATGGGTGACCGCCTGGCGGTGGAAGAAGGGGCAAATGCCGGTGCATGTTCAGCTAGTGGCAGGTGCAATGGATGAGCTACTGAAGAAGAAACGTATCCCTAAGATGCGCAGGTACATACCCGGGCAACGCGTGAGAAACCAAGGAGGATGTAAGGGCAATGCCGACCAAACAGAGACGGCGAACCAGTAAGGGAGACGGAAACATTCGTCAGCGCGATGCGACTGGCTTAACTTGGGAATTGCGTTACTCGCTTCCTATCCGTGCAGGAAGGCGCAAGCGTCTATCCGAGACGTTCCGCGGAACTCGTGAACATGCCCAGGCCCGACTCGATGAGCTAATTTACGCGATTAAGAAGAAGAAGGACGAAGCCGCCCGTAAGGAGCCTACCAAGCTCAAGGTTGCAGGTCTCGTAGATGAGTTCCTGACCAAGCACGCCTATGCGGAGACACGCTCTAGAACGGCCATTGAGTGCGAGAAGAAGCTGAGAAGCTACGTCTTACCAGTAATCGGGCCGGTCAAATTGACCGCCTTGGATGGTGGCCACGTAGAAGAGGTATTCCAGGAGATGCGTGACGATGGTCTCAGCGCACAAACCCAGATTCATGTTCACCGTCTCATGAAGCAAGTCCTCAGCTACGCCGTCGAGAGGGGGCTTATAGAGGAGAACCTGATGAGTAAGCGCAAGCC
>CAVOCU010000088.1:0-6928 GCA_963694315.1 Dehalococcoidia bacterium
CAGGGTTCAACATTGAGTGCTGAATGACTGCCCTCTCTGCCATCGGCCGCCATCTTGAATTAAAGCTCAAGGCTGCCTCCCGACCCTCTATCGTTCTCCTCTGAGCGGTGCCGTCCCTGATGACCTGCTGCGCCTCTGCGATATGCAGATGAGCGTCAGCCCAGGCGCACAGCAATGAGTACGGGGTAACCAATTCGTATCTCTCAGGCCAGCTCGTGTACACGGCCAACTGCTTGTGGAACTTGCGCCACTGGCCCACGCTCCGCCCTTGGACAATGCCACCAAATTTGAGTTGCACATCAGCTGCACGCTGACCAAGCGACTTGGCCTCATTGAAAATCATCTCCTGTACGTCAGATGGCAGAACATACCCTGCAGGTGCCCCGTCCCCTAGCAGCACAGCCAATCGCGCACCATCTACCGTCAGAACTATGGGTTCGTCCTTCAAGCGCAGGGCTAGTGTGTCACTCGACATGAGTTTTCTCCTCTTGGACAGCTTCCCAGTCCATCAGCATGAGCACTCCACTTTGTCGGGCCTCCTTACCCTCTTTAGCCGTGACATCCGTGACATGAGCAGGTGGCGCATCGGATTGTTTAGCCTCTGGTGTCACCCTTGTCACCCTTGTCACCCTTGTCACGGGTTCCTCCCAGGCAGGGAGGTTGCGCTCAAAGACTTCACGGAAATCTTCATACTGGTATCCCTTGAAGTTGGCCTCTCCAATGCGGACGTCCTTGGGGTGGATGTTGAAATCCCTGAGCCGCTTTGCAAGTGAGGTCGCGTTCATTGAGTTACCCCACATGATGCTTCCCCAGGGGGAGCCTTCTATCGAGTTGAGGTGGCTAAGGAGAGTCACTGTGAACATGGCCTTCTCTTGAGTCTTCGTCATGAACACGACACGGATATCCCTCAGTAGCGTCTCCGCGTATGAGATTGTTAACTCCCGGTTCGCGTTGATTACGATGGCGGCTTTACGTGCCAACTGCGGCCAGTCGCCTCCTGCGGCGTCCGCAATCGCCAACAAAGGTTCCCAGACGTCCTGTTGCCTGTCGTCCAACTCCTCGGGTATGTCGGGCACCTCTATGCTGAGAACTTCGCCGAGACCTTTACTTGCAGCCCAACCCTCCAGTTGTGCTTTGATTGGGCCACATGCCAGAGCGCGTCGCCGCACTCGGTTCCGCTCTACGCGTTCACTGGGTTTCCGACGTCGCAGCTCTATCGGAATAGCGCGGTCGCGTAGGGTCTCCCGAAGGCTTGCGGAGCCGATACCGGCAAAGGCTTTGGGGCAATACACATTCAGGTCTGTCGGCTCGTGGGTTGGGCCTGTAACTATTGTTCTCGGACTGCCCCGCTTGTACCCCGCGTTGAATATCCCACCTAACGCCTGGGACAGTTCCTTATTGGCCGCATCGCCCTCGTCATACAACATGGTGGGTGAGTCTCTATCTATCTTCCTAGTGAGTGCTGCCAACGTCACATCACTGAAGAGCCAGCCGTGTGCCACAAGTTCATTAAGGAATTCCAGCACCGTTGTCTTCCCAGCACGCATGGTCGCAGACCAGACTTGGAGGTACGGCGTCGTATCCACAAACTGAAACGTATGCGTATGTGCGACCCACAATGCCAACGCGATAAATCCATGGGGAATTTTCTCTTTGTCATACCCGGGCAGGACGATGAACCTCTGAAGCACACCAACAATGTCGTCTAGGATTTGGGCTAATGGTTTCTGGACGTAGGCCTCAACCGTCTCGGCCTGGTTGTATGCCGCCTGAATCGCGTTAACCATCACTTCACTCCCTTCAGCGCTAAATCGTTAAAGTCTTTGGCCCCTTCTGGCGCCCTGAGATGACGTATCCGCCTGCCCTCATACCTGAAGCGCTCTGTGGCCCTCTGTGCGGCCTCCTCAGCTACAGTTTCAGGCTCCACATCAATGCAAACCTCGCTTGCTAGAGGTAGTGGCGGCAATGAAATTGATGGAAGGTTATGGACGCCCAGGGTTGCCCAGGCCGGGATGCCAAGTTCTTGTTGGAGGAATAGGGCTTCCTCAACACCCTCGCAAATAATAAGACGGTCTTCTGCAGGTGCGCATCTGACTGTTCCGCCTGACACGCTCCCCAATCTCATTTTGTTTGGAGTTACCGGTGCTTTCCAAGAACCGTTGCTCGTGAGGTAAGTGCGGTGGATGCCAGCCATGTGCGTTTCAAAGCCATTCGATACGGCGCACACCATTGCGGGCCAAACGCGTCCTGAATTGGAGTGCAGTAGCCCCTGGTGATACCGGACAGTCGGCGGAATCTCCGCTGTGATTCCACGCGCCCGTAGGTACTCCGATACCGGTGTCCTCTCCGCCGGGACTGTCGCATTCCATATCTCAGCGATGTCATCGGGATTGCCTACGCCACGGGTTGGGCTAGGTGTCTGCGGTGTTCTAAGCACGGGCAGCTCACGGATGGCGGAGAGAATGTCAGTAAACGTGCAGCCGTGGGACCAACACTTAAGACCAAGCGCCCCGTCCTGGTCTTCCCAGACGGCCAGTGCCGTAGACCCATGGTGCCCTACATGGGCCGGGCACCGGGCGCGGCCGTTATTGTCCACGGGCAGGCGTTCCAGAACATTCGCCAATGTAAATTGCTTACGCTTCATGCGGTGTGACCACGGCCAGTTGGTCATTGACCCAGGCCGCCAATTCTTCCACCGGGTACATTCGGCGGCTGCCTATTTTTATCGATGGGAGTTCACCGGAGGCGGTCATTGACTGAACAGTCGAACGCCCCAACCCCAAATTTTCCGCCGCTTCTGTTTGGTTCCACAACAATTTTGTCATTTGCCATCTCCTTGTTGCCACGAAAGCTTGCATGCGTTATATTTGAGCTTCCATAGGGCATGAATACACTATAAATATCACGTTTCCTTTGTGCCATCACAGTAATTATTTGTGTCATCAAGAGACAACAGAAGACAAAATGAAGACCAAGGCCGAAGGTTCAAAGCGAGCTAACGGAGAAGGCGCACTGACCGTAATGAAGGATGGGCGTTGGAGACTCTACGCCTGGGTTCCGGTTTCATCCGGTGGGACCAAGCGCAAAGCCTTTTATGGGTTAACTAAAACAAAAGCCACGAAAAACTACCGTGCTGAACTGGCTAAAGGCCCGGTCGTTGATGGTAAGAAACAGACCCTTCGGCAATACTTGGAGGAGTGGCTACCCAAACCCCGTAAATTTGGAGAAAAACTCAAGCCCAATGCGATTGAAGCTCGTAAGGTGAACATCGAGAGAGTTTGCACCGTCCACGTAGGTAGCGACCTGCTAGGCAACATTCTTCTAAACAAAGTGACTGATCAACACATTGGTGCGATCGATGCCTCCCTGATAGCCAAGAACCGCTCACCAGCTACGCGACTCCAGTGCTTTGTAACTCTGAAGACTGCCTTCAACCAGGCAGTTAGGGATAAGAAATTAGTAGTATCACCCTTTGCCCAAATCCCACCCGAGGAGAGGCCAAAAGTCAGTCCTACTCCGAAACGAATTATCACCAAGGCCGAGAAGGTGAAACTGTTCGCTCTCAATGATGAGTGGACTAACCTCTGGAAACTCTTGCTCGCCACCGGCCTCAGAGAGGGTGAGGCTCTTGGCCTGATGTGGGCCAACGTCGACATGGAAATGGGGCTGCTCCATGTGCGAAAGACCATCGATGAGATTCCATACAAGAAAGAAGACCACCTAGGCTACAGGCTTGGAGACCCTAAATCAGACAGTTCCAAGAGGACAGTGATGCTACAGAAGGAAGTCCTTGATGTCCTCACGAACATAAAGCAACGTCAGGAAGCCGAGGCCAAACGGATAGGCAAGGCGTGGTCTAACTCTCAGGGATTCGTATTCACTAGGCTTAACGGTCGGCCGATACTTTGCTCCCACGCACTTAAGGCTTTTAAGCGGTCTCTCAAATCGGCTGGGATATGGGATGGGGTGCGTAAAAGCGCAGGAGATGCCTACATCCACCACCTACGCCACACGTTCGGCCATGACCACCTCAACAATGGAACTCCAATCCACCAGGTCAGTAAGATGATGGGTCACTCTTCAGTGTCCTTCACGATTGACGTTTACGGTTCTGTATCGCCGAAGATTCAAGAAGATGCGGCCAAGCTCTCTTCCAAGCTATTAGCGGATGCCAGTAGGGAAGCGGTCGCACTCCGCTTACTGGAGTCGGCCAATGCCTAACCGTGGACTGAACCAAACGATAGATGACCGGATAGCTCACATCTTCCATGAGTTCGGTAGGGCTTACATGAGGAACCCCACGTGGAAAGAGATAAAGGCTAGGCTAACGGATTGGATGGAAGTCACTTTTATCAATGACGCTGTAGATGAGAACGGCAAGCGTAAAGACTCCAGAAGGTACATAGAGGAATATAGCGTCCCGTCTCAAAAAACCATCAACGACCGGATGAAGAGTTATATCAATGCGATGCCAAAGGGGGCGCACGCGAAACTGGATGAGGAGTGGAACCTAGCAAGTTCCGAGTATCACTTCCTGCCAGCAGAAGCCTCAGGGGCATTGATGGCTATGTGGAGTTACGCAATCTTAAACGTAGGCACTAAGGGCTTTAGTATCCGGCAGGCCAAGTGGGTTAATAAGTTGCGCTGGGTTGTTGAGGCTGGAGGTAGCCCTCATGGGGAAATACTCGATGCAGCAAAAATGTACAGAGTTTCTAGTGGCTACACGGCACGAGAGCGCTTCTCTGAGGATACAAAGCAACCACACCGTGGTACTGCACCATTGGATGCACAGGTTATGCTCGGAAACCCTAACGTTATCCGTCTAGCTATATTGGCAGGCCACAAGGAGCTAAAGATAGACAATAAAGAGATTTGGTCTGACATTAGCCAGTACAACCCAAGTTTAGAAAAGCAAATCAGGGCGGACGACCAAGTAAAGCGAGGAATGAGACCCGGCCTTGCTAAACACGACGAGCAGGTGAATGAGATGCGTCGGCTTTTTAACAAGCTGGAGGAAGATTTGAGAGAGGCTGGCCATGACATCGAGGTGGGTAGGCTGTGGGAAGAAGCGAACCGGATGTATTTCTTCGGCATGCAGATAGCACAGCAGGACTCTAGGTACTACGAAGGAAAGAACGCTCTCAATAATGGCGTCATGTACCCCATAGACTCTAAGGAACAACACGCTGCGGATGAACGGATAGGGGAGTTTGGGTCGAGGATGCTACTGGATGTCCTCAACTCGTATGGGAAGGCCACTTGGGATACGTGGGTGCCCAATCTGGATGAGCTATTCAATGCACTACCTGAGGTTTCGCCAGATGACCTTGCAGTAGAGGCCCCGTCAGATGACCTTCAGAGTTGGGAAGCTGCACTTCGAGAGAAAGTTAAGAACGCCGGGGAACAAAAACAGTAACGAGCGTTACTTACTCGTAAGACCCAGTAATATTACTAGTAATACGCACCTGTGGAATTAGGCGCACTGTCGACCAGGACCTGTGTATACAGCCAGGGTTGAGTACTAGTTTAAGCCCGCTTAATGCCGGTCTCAGGTAACAGAATCCCTGCGATTGCGAGACCCCAGGACACGACTACGAAGATCAAAATCCCAGGGATTAAACTCCCCGTCAGGTCAGCTATTGCTCCGGCGACTGCCGGGGCGAACGCGCCGATGACACTCGAGCTTGTCAAAAGCACGCCTAAGACCATGGTGACTCGATCTGGGTCATTGCGATATAGCTCCATCGGGATGGTGAGAAGCGCTGGAAGATAGAGCCAACACATCACTCCCAAAACCGCAACAATTACATAAAGCGCGGTTAAGTTCCCTACCAGGATCGCGGCAAGTCCTGCAAACCCGATTACGCTACCTGCTGTAATGATGAAAGGCCGTCGCTTGCGCGTCGCTGCAGTCAATAGGGTGGCGAGAACTAAACCGATACTTCCTGACACTGACATGGTTCCCATGAGTACTCCCGTCTCTGCCAAGGAAATACCATGGACTTGGTGGTAGAGCGTAGGTAGCCATGCTAAAGACACAATGAGGAGCCCGCTCGCACACGCGTCGGCGGCAGCTATCAATAGGGTATTTCTAGACGTGAGGATTTCCCGGAATCGCTGTATCGAAGGCAAGTTGGTCGGGACTATCGGTGCTCGAGATGACGGTCCGAAGAAGATCCAAGTAATCGCACTCAACAGAGCAAGGCCGCCAACCCCGCTAAGGGCGACTTCCCATCCGAAAATGTTGGACAAAGGCGCGATCAGGAAATTCGTGAAGGCTACTCCGAGACTGGCCGCTAGTACCAACGCCCCGTTTATTAATGGAATCTCTTTAGACGGGAACCACTGCATGAACAACGGCCCTGTCGCGGGAAACATTAAAATAAAACCTAGGCTCGAGATTGCGCGCGTCGCTAGTAAAAGAGCAAAGCTATCTATTGCTAGAAAGCTGAGTAAGGAAACGCTGCCAAGCAATGCTCCCAGGGTAATCGAAGCTTTCAGTCCTATTCGATTTACAACCAGGCTTGCTGGGATAGCCAGCGGAATGTGGACAAGGAAGTAGATGCTTGTTAAGAAGCCAGCGGTAGCGTTGTTGATGTTGTAGTGGGCAATTAACAAAGGAGCGATGGGCCCAATGGGTAGAAATCCGGCGCCTAACGAAAAGGCTACAAGCGCCACTACGCCGGCGATAACAAAACGATAACGGGTTACTTCTGGAGCGATTTGGACGTTTCTTGTTGAGGAAGTGAGGGGGCTTACGTTGTGAATTTTCGTGACTTTCTAGGATCTGTGGTCCGCAGATGGTGCGTTTGATGGGGTTAAGAATGTCAGTAATTTGGCCACATAGCAATTTTATGCAAGGCAAATGAATACTAATCGTACTCCTTACACTAGGTATGTCCTCGGAAATCTAATAGGTATCCCAGAT
>CAVOCU010000089.1:0-6925 GCA_963694315.1 Dehalococcoidia bacterium
GCTCTTCCGATCTCCTTTTGCTTGAACCTCTTGGCCGATACCGTGTCGCTCAGCGTCACTTGGATTCGACAGCGTTGGTTCGGCGTCGCGATGACGGGACTCTTGTTGGGTTCACTGGGGTTCATCAACGCCTGGGACTTGCCCGTCTTCTTCGCTGTCCTTATGGGCGTTGTTGCCGTTAAAACCTATCATTCCTTCCAATCTGGATGGCGTCATGACTATGCACTGGGCGCACTTGGTCTCATTACTATTGTTCTGTGCCTTGCAGTTGTTCCCTTCCTCCCCTATTACGGCTCTTTCAGCGGGCAGGTGAAGGGCATTGATGCCGTTTCCACCCCTGGCACCAGCGTCCTGCATTTCACCATCGTCTGGGGGGTGTTCCTGGCCGCTCTCGCTCCCTTTGTGCTGCTCCAGTTCGCCAGATGGCGTGAGTGGCTTCACCTGCGTTGGGTTCTGGTTGTTGCAACCTCGCTGGCCTTGGGGCCCTTCCTCCTCTGGCTTGTCATTACCCTTGTTCGCGGGGATTCTTCTCAGGTGGCTGACAGGCTCCTGGTGGCGTTACCCCTGGCGCTGATAGTGGCAGTGCTGCTGGTAAGAGGTGTTCGCAGCGCATTGAACCAGGACGGCGTTGCGCACGTATTCACTGTTGGAGTGTTGGCGGTAGCCGTAGCGCTCTTAATGGGATCTGAACTCTTCTACGTGGTGGAAGTGTTCAACAACCGAATGAACACGGTGTTCAAGCTCTATTATCAGGCGTGGATTCTCCTTCCTGTAGCTACGCCCATAGCCATATACTACTGGGCGCGCGCGACATCCGAAGGTGGGCTTTGGCTCCGTAGGGCGGGCGTGACCTGGGGAGTGGTGTTGGGGCTGGTTGCCCTGAGTGCGCTCTATCTACCTATCGGAATGGCGGTAACAGTGGGGAACTCTGCCAGCGGGCCATACACCTTGGACGGGGCCGCGTTTCTTCGTGAGCATTCAATGGGCGAGTACTCTGCTATCGAGTGGTTGAAGCGCAACGCTGATGCCGACGATGGTATTGTAGAAGCCGTTGGTGGCGATTACACCGAATACGGGCGTGTAGCGTCCTTCACAGGACTTCCTACAATCTTGAATTGGGCTGGACACGAATTGCAGTGGCGGGGCTCATCTGAGCTGATGGATGGTAGGGCCGAAGATGTTGCAACCGTCTATCAGTCTGACGACACTGCCCTGGTAGAGGACGTTTTGAGCCGCTATGGTGTGAAGTACGTGGTTTTGGGCCCCCGTGAACGCACGAAATACCAGGTTCAGTCACTGGAGCATTTAGGCCCTTTGCTGACCCCGGCCTTCACTGATGAAGGCTTCATTATCTATGAGGTTGTGGACACAGATGCGTAATCCAATCGCTCCCCGCACACCACCTGGAGCCTTTCGAAGGCCTGTGACTGCCAGTACTTGGCAGCCGACCAACGCCGCCCCTCATGTGGTGATTGCTCCGCCTCCGGCCCCACCAGAAGGGCCTCGAGGGCTTTCTGCCTACTTGCCGGTTTGCTGGGAAATTCTCTTCTATGTTGGTCTCGTGCTCGTCGCCCTGCTCATGCGGGTCTGGGAGTTGGGAGACCGTTCCTTCCACCACGATGAGAGCCTCCACGCCGTGTATAGCTGGTACATCTATGATGGGCAGGGCTATTCCCATAACCCGTTGATGCACGGCCCCTTCCAGTTCCACATGAACGCCCTACTCTTCTTCTTACTGGGCGATACGGACACCATTGCGCGTATAGGCTACGCCTTGTTCGGCACGGTTCTGGTAGCAATGCCTTGGTTCCTACGGGACTGGCTGGGACGTACCGGAGCAATGGTTGCCGCGGTGCTCATTGCCTTCTCCCCCACCATCCTCTACTACAGTCGATTTGCTCGCAACGATATTATCGTGGCCGCACTGACCCTTGGCATCATCATCGTTATTTGGCGGTATCTGCAGCAGCAACAACCTCGCTATCTTTATATCCTTGCAGGGTTGCTGGCTCTGACCTTTGCCAGCAAGGAGACGGTGTATATCCTGGTCGTTTCTATGGCGTTGTTCTTGACGTTCCTGTCGCTGGACAACATCAAGGCTGTGTTTTTGGGCCGTATGCGACTCTCGCAAATAGGCCCAGCGGCCGCACTGTTACTTTTGTTGGTCACACTGAGTCTGCCTCACGCCGCTGCCGGTATCTCCATCTTCCAGGAGCCATTGGGAATCGTTCTTTCCAATGAGGATCCTTCAGCTGGCCGCATTGGCATGCCTTTGGACGCGGGAAGATATGTGGCGGTGTTTACTGTTGCCGCCGCGCTTGCAGTATCCGTTGCCCTTGGGTTGATGTGGAACTGGCGTCGCTGGCTAATCTCCTTTGGTATCTTCAGCGCCATCTGGGTGCTCCTGTTCACCAACTTCTTTACCAGTCCCTTTGGCATTGTCACCGGCACCTGGCAGGGCTTGGGCTATTGGGTCGCGCAGCAGGATGTAGCCCGTGGCGGACAGCCTTGGTACTACTACATCGTCATTGGCTGGAACTACGAGTTTCTTCCAATTTTGGTTGGCATGATTGGCGCCGTCTGGTACGCCTTGCGTGGAGACTTGTTCTCCAAGTTCCTTATGTTTTGGATAGTCATGAACATCACCCTGTTCACCATTGCCTCAGAGAAGATGCCATGGCTTCTGGTTCACCTTACCCTGCCAGCGATATTGATTACGGCCCGTGCCCTTGGCGATTTGATTGAATACCTCCCCTGGCGGCGGGTGTACCAGTCTGGGGCGCTGATGGGCCTGCCCTTGGTTCCCCTCTTCCTGGTCTTTGGGTACAGACTTCTCTTCTTTGACCCAATCAAGGTGGAGGTAGGTGCCATCATTAGTCTTTGGGGATTGTTGCTTCTGGTGTTCGGTATCCTTGGACTGATTCTCTATCTTGCTACCAAGGCGGGGTACCGCGAGGGGTTTGCTGTGGTTGGCCTGGGGTTTGTGGCTGCGCTGTTTGTGTTGAGTGCCCGCGTCGGGTGGATAGCATCGTTCCGCAACGCTGACACGCCCACAGAGATGCTGGTCTATACGCAGAGTTCCCCTGATATTGCGCGAATAGCCGGGGACATTGCGCGCATTGCAGAGAGCAGCGGACAGGGTTCAGCATTGCATATTAGCGTTGACGGTGATGACGGGTATGCATGGCCCTGGGTCTGGTACTTCCGGAATTACGACTCCGTGGGCTACCCCAGCTACGGCGGTGATACCCAGCCTATCAACAGCAACGGTGGTGTGGTGTTGGTAAATGCCAACAACGGGGAGAAAGCCAGACAAGCTCTGTTAGATGCAGGGTTCACTGAGATTCAACGGTTCAAGCACCGCTGGTGGTTCCCGGAAAGCTATAGGGATATTTCCAGTGACGATATCCTCAACGGCCTCACGGATCGCTCCACATGGAGGACTGCTTTTGATTATTGGCTCTATCGTGACCTTGGGACGCCTCTGGGCTCGGTAGACGGTTACCTCTATTATTCCAAAGACCTGGCTCCCTTTATTGCTAGCGACCTTCACTAAAAGCCGTTGCTGGTGGTACCCGTACGCCGTATACTTGTAGGTGTTGATCCCTATGGGTTCTCAATCATACGGAACGGAATCTGACATGGCTTCACAAGCGAGTTCTTTTTGTTAACTTCCAAACGCTTCCTCTTGGGCCTCATCATGAGCGCCCTTTTTATTGGGTTCTTCATCCTGCGAACAGACCTTGGCGATATGGGGAAGGCCCTCTCCTCTGCTAATTACTTCTATGTTATCCCTGGCATTGGTGCGTATAGCTTTGCGCTTCTCTGGCGCACAATCCGATGGAAAATCATCCTCAACCCCCTGGGGAATTACAAGGTCTCACGGCTTTGGCCTGTGGTGACGGTAGGCTATGCAGCCAACAATATCCTCCCCGTTAGATTGGGGGAGCTTGTTCGTGCGTACTACCTCAATATTAGAGAGGGCCCCAGCAAAACCGCAGGCCTGGCTACCATCCTTGTTGAACGTGTGTTTGATGGGCTTGCTCTGCTATTTTTGGTAGCGATTGTATCAATGTTCATCCCGGTCACTGGTCTCTTCCAAGATCTAGGAGTCCAGGCCCACGTTAACTGGCTGTTCCTCACCCTTAGTCTCAGCGTGCCCTTCTTCACCTTCACCGCCGGACTCATAGCCATGGCAGTTTGGCCCCAGATTATAGAGGGGATGGTAGCTCGGGTTCTCAAGCTGATGCCAAAGAGGATTCAGCCCGCCGCTGCATCGCTCTCCAACCAGTTTTTGCTAGGCCTCTCTGCCCTACGATACCCGAGGCGTCTTGGAGCGATATTTTTGTTCTCGGTGCCTGTCTGGCTCTCAGAAGCGGCAATGTATTTTCTCATTGCCCTTGGCTTTGACCTCCAGGATTACTTTTCTAGCATGAGTTTGCTCGTCGGTGTGCTAATCCTGACGACCGCTACGTCAAACATGGGCACGTCCATCCCCTCCACCGGTGGCGGCGTTGGGCCATTTGAGTTCTTTGCGCAGGCTACTCTCGTTTTTTTCTCTGTCGATGTGTCCGTCGCTTCGGCGTACGTCTTGGTTCTTCACGCTGCCCTGCTGCTGCCCATCACTATCTTGGGTGTCGTCTACGTTTGGCTTACCAAGAGTTCACTGACGGAATTAGCTCGCGCCAGTCAAGTCAACACGAACGCTCCTAACCTGGATGAAGTAGGTTCAGGATGAAAGTAGGAGTTATTGGTGGAGGCGCTGCTGGTCTGTCTGCTGCCCTTGAGTTGCTGCGACAGGGCCACGAGGTTGAGGTCTTTGAGCGTGCGCCCTTCCTTGGCGGACAGGCATCCACATTTGATGTTGGAGGCGCTCGACTAGAAAAGGGCTACCACCACCTCTTCACCAGCGATGTCGATATGGCCTGGCTCATCAATGAGCTTGGGCTAGAAAGCAAGCTGGCTTGGATTCCCTCCAAGGTGGGTCTTTTTCATAAAGGGCGTATCTGGAATTTCTCCACACCAACAGACCTTTTGAAGTTTAGCGCCATCTCTCTGATAGACCGATTTCGACTCGGACTGGTCACCCTCTATCTTCGGCGCCGGCGTAACTGGCGCGGGTTTGAGAACGTTACCGCTGCTAAGTGGCTACCGCGCTGGGTGGGCAAACGCGGGTACGAAGCGATATGGGAGCCGTTGCTGCGGGGCAAGTTCGGCCAGCACTACCACGAGATTGGCATGACTTGGTTCTGGGGGAAAATCGCATTACGCTTGGCCTCTCGGGGCAGAAGCCTTGGTGGCGAACAGCTTGCCTATCCCATGGGGAGTTTTGGCGAGGTGTTTGACACTCTTGGCCAGCGGATTCGTGAATTGGGCGGCCAGGCGCATACAGAGGCCACTGTCACCAGGGTGGTTATGGAAGATGGGAAAGCCACGGGGCTGGAGGTTGAACTTCCTGGGGAAGGGCCAACTATTCGAGCTTTTGATGCTGTGCTGTCCACAACCCCCTCCTGGATATTTGCGTCTCTTGTGCCGGAACTCCCCCAGTCTTATCGGGAGGCCCTTACAGGCACGACTTACCTTGCCGCTGTGATGATGGTGCTGGAACTCGACCGGCAGCTTACCTCGACGTACTGGCTCAGCATTGCCGATAGTGAGGTGCCCTTCGTGGCAGCAATTGAGCACACCAACTTCATACCACCAGAACACTATGGTGGTAGCCATCTCTTGTACTTATCTAACTATCTGGATACAGAAAATCCTATGTATCACATGAACCACGATGAGTTGCTGGCGACGTATTTGCCGTCCCTCAAGCGACTGAACCCTGAGTTTGATGCGTCGTGGATAAAGTCCAGTCACTACCATCGAGAGGAAGCTGCCCAGCCAGTGAACGGCACAGGCTACGCATCGCGCATTCCGGCGCACCGCACCCCCATAGATGGTCTATATCTGGCAAACACCACGCAGATATTTCCGGAAGACCGTGGCACCAACTACAGTGTTCGGGTTGGGAGGAAGGCTGCACGACTGCTCCTCACCGATTACGGCCACAACGTCACGGGAGAACTCCCTCAGCCCGTCATCAAAGACTCCATCACCTCCGCCATGGAGTGGTAACCACAGGCATAGCCCTGGGCATGCCCTGCCTGCTATAGTTAATCAACTTTATGGACACCTCTAAACACCCAACCCCACCACACCCAACTCCACGACGCATCTACTATGGCTGGATTGTTCTTGCAGTCGCCATGGTTGCGGGCTCATTCTCCACAGGCCTAGGCGTTTGGGGCGTCAGCATCTTCCTGAGACCCATGACAGAAGCATTGGGCTGGTCACGGTCAAGCTTCTTTGCTGCGCTCACCGTAAGGTCTTTGGTTGCTGGTGTATTGGCTCCATTCATTGGTCCTTTACTGGACACCCCAAACGGCCCCCGCAGGCTGATGTTGCTTTCAGCAGTGCTGCTTGGCGTCTCGCTGATGGGGGTGAGGTTCGTCAACAACATCTGGGAGTTCTACCTGTTGTTCGGCGTTGTTGGCGGAATTGCCCAGGTAACTGGTGCCAACTCCCTAACGCACAGCATCCTTCCCAAATGGTTTGTGCGAAAGCGTGGGCGAGTGTTGGGAATTGCCGCTATGGGCCCTGGGCTTGGCCCCATGATTTTCCCTGTATCCATTCAAAGTTTGATTGAGTTTACGGATTGGCGTACAGCCTGGTTTGTGCTGGGGATTGTGGCCATTGCCATCCTCGTCCCAATGTCGTTCCTGGTTCGCACCAGGCCAGAGGACATGGGACTCTCGCCGGACGGGGACATCGTACCCCCGGAGGAAAGAGGGGAAGGGCGACCTAGACAACCTCGACGTTTAGAAGGGTTGACGCGAAGTGAAGGGATTCGTACTCCGGCATTCTGGCTAATCGTCGTCTC
>CAVOCU010000090.1:0-6575 GCA_963694315.1 Dehalococcoidia bacterium
CGGGAACGGGTGGGGTGGCGCAGCTTCCGTAGAGCCTTAGCCTCAATCTGCCGGATGCGCTCTCGTGTCACACCAAAGTCGCGGCCAACCTCTTCCAGCGTGCGGCTCCTACCGTCAATCAGCCCAAAACGTAGCTCCAACACCCGTCGTTCACGGTCGCTCAGCGTGTTCAGCACGTCCTCAACCTGCTCCTTCAAGAGCTGGTAAGAAGCTGCATCAATGGGGGCCAGCGCGGCCCTGTCTTCAATGAAGTCACCCAGGTGGGAGTCCTCCTCCTCGCCGATAGGCGTCTCAAGGGACACTGGCTCCTGGGAAATGCGCAGAATCTCGCGAACGCGCTCTGGGGTCTGCTCCAGGGATGCGGCAAGCTCCTCATTGGTGGGCTCCCGACCAAACTCCTGAATCAGACGGCGCTGCTGCCTGAGCAGCTTGTTAATGGTCTCTACCATGTGCACCGGAATACGGATGGTGCGGGCCTGGTCTGCGATTGCTCGCGTGATGGCCTGCCGAATCCACCATGTTGCGTAGGTGCTGAACTTATAGCCCTTGCGATAGTCAAACTTCTCCACCGCTCGAATCAGGCCAATGTTGCCCTCTTGAATCAAGTCAAGCAGGGACATGCCCCTACCAATGTATTTCTTGGCTACGCTTACTACCAGCCGAAGGTTGGCCTCTGCTAGGTGCCGCTGGGCACGGGTGCCTTCACGGACAGCGCGGTCAATGTGGTTACGGATGAGCAGCTCAAAGGGAAGAAGGTCTTCCAAGACCGTTCCATCGTTCAGCTGTTGAGCAAGTTGTTCAATGGTAGTGTTCTCTCCCAACACCTCTATCACTTCTGGAGCCAACAGACGGCTGTTGAGGGAGAGGCTGATAATAGCCTTGGCAACGTCCAGCTCTTCTATGCCCATTGCAGGGCTGAGGGTCTGAACGATGTCCATTTTCATTTCATTATCGATGGCCGCCCGAAGCTTGGGGTCTGCCATAACCCCATGGAGGTTTATGGGAGTCTCAGCTTCAACGTGGGTGGCCACTTCTTTGGTCACAGGCCAGGTTTCTACCAAACGCCGAAGCAGTTCAACCGTTATCTGGCAGTTGGTCACGGTGCGATCCGAGTCATCACTGAGGTACTTTCGGAGCAATTGAATGTGCTTGAATGCTTCCATGCTGCGGGCCAGGCGACGCTCGTCCTGGGCGGTCAGCAGGCTTACCCTACCAATCTCTCGTAGGTACATCCGCACCGGGTCGTCGATCATCTCGGCGGACTCTACCTCTACCTCTTCCTCCCACTCAACGTCCTCTTCGGCCCGGGCCTCTTCCAGTTCTTTGGAAGGGGTGTCTTCGGAAGTCCAGGCGGCTGCACTGGCCTTGCCGCCGGATTCGTCAGCTAGCTGTGTTCGGTCACCAACGGGTATGCCAATGTCCATAGGAAGGCTGTTGCCTTCTTCTGCACCCTCTTCTTCACCTTCATCTGATGTGAGAGAAACATCGGACTTTGGCCGTCCACGGCCGCCTGTTGATGGTTTTTTCGTTGTCATATCAGCCTCCTGCAGGTCTCCCCTTAGTATCCTCGCCGGACTCTAGTGGAAAACAGTTCTCGTAGACGCTCATCCTGCTTCCGCAGTTCTTCAGTCGCCTGGGTTGGGTCTTCTCCCTCTTCAAGAGCCTGGGTCAGAGATGTTGCTATCTGTGTGCGCACTTCCCGTAAGTGGCGTTCCTCTAAGCGACGGACGCAGTGAGATAGAGCTTCTGTTCGTTCTTTTTGATCCATGGAGGGGAAGTCACGGTTGACGAGAGTCTCCAAGTGCTCTCGAAGTGGAGCGTCCACAATCTCGCGTAAGTCCTCAATTGTAGAGCATTCTACCCATTTTAGATAGACCTCACGGTTCTCACTCTCATGGAAAAACTCTGGTTGGAGGTCCGCTGCTATCTCTTTTAGCTCTGGATCCCGGAACAATAACGCAAGGCTGTAGGCTTCAAGTTGATCCTGTTTGAAGGCCGCTGCTGCAACCTGTATTTGTGCAGGTTGACCCGGTTGCCGCTGCCGTTGGTTCTTGGGTGCTGACGCCCTAAGCACGGACTGCCGCTGCCGCTGCAAGACCTCTTCTAGGGTGTGCCGGTTTATCCCCAGCAACTTCCCAAGGTGCTCCAGGTGTTTGTCTTGCTCTGTTGAGTTCTGAACATCCAGCACCAAAGGCCCAAGCTCCTCTGTCAGCGTCCGTTGGCCCTCTGTGGCAGTCAGGTCGTACCTGGGAGGCAACAGGCGGAGGAAGAACTCTATTTTCGTCTTTGCCGATTCAATGACCTCTGGCCACTTCTCTGGAGCCTGTCGGATGAGTTCGTCGGGGTCTTTGCCCAAGGGGAGAAGGGCAATCCTGACGTTGTCCACGCCCTTCCACGATGATTTGAGGCTCCGCAGGGTTGCTTCCTGGCCGGCAGCATCGGCATCCAAAGCCAGGACATAGTTCTTTGCCAGCTTTGTGAGCTGCTCTACCTGTTGGGCGGTCAGTGCGGTTCCCATGGATGCCACCACGTTGGTGAACCCGTTTTGGTGGGCCATCAACGCGTCCATGTACCCCTCAACCACCACGGCCTCATCCTTGAGGCGGATGCTCTCCGATGCGACGTCCATACCCCACAGGATTGTGGATTTATCAAAGAGCGGGGACTGGGGGGTGTTGAGGTACTTGGGCTGCCCACCGTCCAACTCTCGTCCGCCAAACCCTACAGTGTGGCCGCCGGCGTCCTTGATGGGGAACATGAGTCTGCCGTGGAACAGGTCTCGGGTACGGCCCTCCTCGCTGCGGTGGAGAAGTCCCGCTTGGAGCATCTGGGCATCGGTGAAGCCCTGACCCGCCAGGTGGTTCTTCATGTCTTCCCAGCCTGTGGGGCTGAGACCCAGGTTGAATGCGGTGATAGTCTCCTGGGAGACGCCACGTTTCTCCAGATAGGCCCGAGCATCGGCACCTTCATCGGAATCCAGGAGGTGCCGATGATAGAACTTACCGACTTCTTCGTTGGCTCGGAGCAGGGGGTTCATCGCCTCCTGGGCTCGCCGAGACGGCATTTGTATGCCCAGCCGGTCTGCCAACGTCCGTAGCGCCTCGCTGAAGCTCTGGTTCTCTGCTTTCATCACGAAGCGGATAGCATCGCCACCCTCGGCGCAAGCACCGAAGCATCGCCAACTGCCGCGTTCCGGGAAGACGACAAAGGACGGCGTCCGTTCCGAATGGAAGGGACAGCGCGCTTTCAGGTTGCGTCCGGCCTGGGTTAAAGACGCGTAGCCGGATACAATCTCTACGATGTCTAATCGACTTTTTACGTCGTCTAATAGGGTCATGGCGCTCTCAGTGTATGAATAGGGTGTAGAGAAGTGGAGTTTATTCTACGCTTCTGTTCAAGAAATAGTACTAGTGCCCACAGCCATTTCTCGGAGGAACTCCAGGGCTCCCTGAAGGTCTGGCGGCAGCGGTGCTGTGACCACTATTTTCTTGCCCGTGGAGGGGAGCTGGAACTCAAGGGTCTCTGCATGGAGGAACTGCCGCTCTACCAAACTGGTCTTCTTGCTACTGTACAGGGCGTCTCCCACCAGGGGGTGCCCTATGGATGTCAGGTGGACGCGAATCTGGTGTGTACGGCCTGTCACCGGTCTGGCCTCTACTAGACTGACCTCTGGGAACACTTCAAGGGTGGCGTAGTTGGTTGTTGATTCACGGCCCCCGGGTACCACTGCCATCCGTTTGCGGTTCCGTGGGTCTCTATCTATTGGCCCCTCAACTACGCCCTTTTCCGGGTTGGGGCTTCCCCACACAAGAGCCAGGTAGCGTTTGTGAATCATCCTCTGCTGGAGCTGATCTGCTAACAAGTGATGGGCCGCATCGTTCTTGGCCACCATCATCAGACCGGAGGTGTCCTTGTCCAGCCGATGCACAATGCCGGGCCGCTGCACCCCGCCGATGCCTGAGAGGTTTGGTCTAAGGGCCAGCAGGGCGTTGACTAGGGTGTGGGACGGGTGGCCCGGCGCAGGGTGAACGGTGAGGCCCCAGGGTTTGTCGACCACCATCAGGTCATTGTCCTCGTAGAGAATGCTTATGGGGATGTTTTCCGGCTCCATATTCAACGGCACCGGTGGTGGAATGGTCAGTGCGACGCGGTCTCTGGCATGGACGGGCTGAGACGGCTTGGCGGGAAGGCCGTTCAGCGTCACCTTGCCGTCCTGGATGAGCTTTGTAAGGCGAGAGCGCGTGAGGTCTGGGCAGCAGGACGCCAGATAGCGGTCCAGGCGCATTCCCGCCTCGGTTGCTGTGAACTGCCGGGTTTCAGTCGTCATTCCCTACAGGCTCCGTTGGAATTTGGGGCAAATCATCCTCTGCTATGACGGCCTGGTTTGCTGGAACTTCTTTTTTGTCCTTTGCCGTTTTATTCTCTTGAAACATGAAGACCACCACCAGAATAACAATGCCGGTGACTATGGCAGAATCAGCAAGGTTGAAGATTGGCCAGGCTCCTACGTCAAGAAAATCAGTCACCTTCCCCAACCATATCCTGTCTATCAGGTTTCCTATAGCGCCACCAAGCAACAGCCCCAAGCTGAGGCGGACAAGTCGTTCAGAGCCAGAGTGGGAATGGTAGAAGAACAACAGGATGCCTACCCCAACAAACGAGGCAATGGTCATGATGAAGGTTTGGTCAGAGAAGACGCCAAATACTGCGCCGGTGTTTGTGGTGTAGGTGAGGCGGAAAAACCCCTCGTCTGGTACCGACTCGTAGATGTGAAGGTTTGCCCGGATTAATGCTTTGGTGATTTGGTCTATAACCACCACCATTGCAAATACTGGCAACAGCAAGAAGTCGCGGTAAAGCTTGGGTTTCTGGGGTTCGGATGCAAGTTCGATCAACGTACTCCCCGCCGATGGAATATCACAGAATTAATTCCAGGATAACACGCAGATTGCCCTTGAAGTACGACTGTAAACCAGTGCCCCCCCATTGCTTAGTAATGTCGTGGAAGCCATTGGGCACCGGGAATCATCGTGTATTGGCAGTGTATGTGAAATAGCCACGTAAACTCGTTTCAAAAGTAGCTCGCGAGTAGTCATTACTTGTATCACCTTAAGCAATCCATTCGATGACGCTATCGGTCTTTCCTGTCTGATGATTTGTATATTTCGTGTAGCGCCTGGATTGCGGTCGCGTACCCCTCTAAAATTTGCCGCATTGCGATTGACATTTGTTCTGTCAACTCCCGGATAGCCATTCTAAATGCTGTGGCGTCGTTGGCCGAAGAGTCAGGTGATGGCGACGAGTAGAGTTCAGTTGACGCTATCAAGTCTTCGAGGGGGATTCTCAGCGCCCGTGCGATGCTTTGCATCGTACCTATACGAGGATGAACATCTTTGGTTTCAATTTTGTATAGAGACTGGACCGTAATCCCGCACTGCTCAGCGAGCTCGCGGCCACGCGGGGGGGGCGAGAGACAGGTGATTAGAGGATTATTCTTGACTCCAATCGTTCTAGGTATCGTTCAGGACATACTGATGGGCGTGGGCAGGATAGTTTGAATGACGACCCTTCAGGCATTGATCTTTGGGGGGATTACCCCATAAGATTTTGGATAGGGATGGGCGTACGATGTCCAGTATAAGGTGGAAAGATTAGTTTGACTCTCATCCCATTGCAGATGGTTTCATCAATGTTCACTAGCTGATGACTGGCGATGACGGAGTACTTTTCCAGGGTGTGTGAGGACTTAGACGCCCATCACCTGGATGAGAATTTCACGCTGGCGGGGGTGGTCGAGCTCAATGAAGAACACCCTCTGGTAGGTGCCTAGTTGAAGCGCACCATCGATGATGGGGATGATCTCACTTGTGCCCAAGGCTAGATGCTGACAGTGGGCGTGGCCGTTGGGGCATTCATCTTCATTCATGTTGACGGTGCGGACGGTGAAGTCGTTGTGCCGGTAGTCTGCGTCCCGGGGAGCGATGTGCTCCAGGGTGCGCTCCAGATCCTCGAGTAAGAGGGGTTCCATCTCGTTGATTTTGATGGCTGCGGTCGTGTGCCGGGAGTAGACAAGCACATTGCCCACGGTGACGCCGGAATCAGCGATTGAGGCCAGCACTTGGTCGGTCATGTCGACAAATTCAGGGGCCTTTGATGATTCCAACGTGATGCTGAAGTTGCATATCCGGAGGGATGAATCTGACGTCGGCATCGGAGTAGGTATCCCATTCTGATTCGCCTGTTGTCGAATCACTGTTTCCCCGTCCCCTCTTCCCCATGCAGTGAATGTTCTTTCACTTTGTCCGTTTAATTCGCATAGCGAGTGAGACCGAACCACGATACTCGAATTGACGTGAAGCTGTCAACGGATTGGGCCGCAAAGTATAGCTAGATGGGAGTGCTGGAAATTCCAAGTTATCAGTAGTTGTTCCTTTGCCTCTCGGCGACCGTCACCATTACCTTTGCAGCTGCGAACAAGCTGGGGGTGATAACCCAGCCATCACCCCCAGCGAACCCGCTATAGTATTTGCCCCGCAACCTGTGGTGGCGATTCAGGACCAGTTCGGAAATACCGT
>CAVOCU010000091.1:0-6412 GCA_963694315.1 Dehalococcoidia bacterium
AATTGATACTCCAGATGGACACGCTTTGCCGGATGCGTTCTATGTGAGCGGCGTTCCCACTGACGATATAGCCCAAGCGCAGTCCGGGGACGCCATAATTTTTTGACATGCTTTTGATAATCATGAGGTTCGGGTACGTATCTACCAGGTCTACTATCGATGGGTTGGGAGACACTTGCGAGAATTCAATGAACGATTCATCAATAAGCACCAAGTCTAAGTGAGAGAGGCTTCTAACTAACGCTGTGACCTCATCCCTGGTCAAAATGGTGCCTGTGGGGTTATTGGGGTTGACGATGATGGCGCTGTTCGCTCCGGAATTCTGGACGTGAGCGACAAACTCAGCGACATCAAGGTGGAAGTCCCCCGAGAGCATAAAGGGCGATACCTGCTTCCCAAGGACCTGCGCTCTGTTGGGGTACTCTTCAAAGGCTGGTATGGGGATTGCAACGTTCTTGATGAGTGAACCGGTGATTGCTGAAATCAGTTCACTGGCGCCGTTGCCAACAACTACCTTTTGCCCCTCAACCCCAATCAACGCTCCTACAAGTGATGAAATTTGTCGATTCGTTGAAGGATAGGCTTGTATGAGCGTTCGTAGGTTAGATGCCAAAAGATCAATGAAGTCATCTGGAGGGAAGTACGAGTTTGTCATGTAACAGGAATCTTGGAAATCGAAATTCCAGTATCCACCATATAACGACGTTACATAATCAAGCGAACTTTGGTTCATGGAAACAATCCTTTGCTGGTTTATATGGGTTGTTAATCCAACAATTCTCAAGTGCCCCAATCAGGCACTGGCTAGGGAACTCAACCATCCAACGATGCCCAATAACCGCAATAGCATCAAGCTTTAATTGCTTCAGCCTGCTGAGCAGAAGTGGTTCGTGAGGTCAGAAGGTGAAGTTGCACCATAACCGTAGTCTTAGATTGACGCAACTCTCTTTCGTAGCTGGAAACGGAGCAATAACACTTCTGAGCCCTAGCTGATTTCAGCAAGAACATCATAGAGCTACACCCCGCCACCCCAGCCTCGTAGCAACACGCTTGCTGTGATACTCTGCGTTCATCGACACGTCAAGGGGGTCGAGGGTGTGCCCTCGGGAACAACGTACTAGCTAGAGGCACAATGGATTCGTTTCATGTCAACCAACCCAAATCCAAGCTATCAAGTGCACAATATCCATTCCGTATTCTGCACTGGATTAGCTACGGACTGAGGATTCGTTTCCTCAAAACACCTTTTCGTTTGACTGTTATGAAATCGCTGACCTTGCTCGCCCTTCTCGCCCTGGTGCTAGCCGCATGTGGTAGCGACCCCACTCCACCGCCTACCCCCCCACCCCCAACAGCGGTAGCAATTGCCACCTTGACCTTACCTGCCGCGACGTATGTAGGAAGCCCCACGTCCACGCCCATTCCATACTTGGCGACTCCTGTAATCCCCATACTCCCGGCTCGTGACCTCGTATCCCTGGCGCAACGCTTCAGGCCTGGAGTGCAGGCTGGCCTTGCCACGTTCCCTGTGATTGGCGGGTCAGATGTGGGCAAAGTGGAGCGGTTCTGGCTGGTAGACCTTGCCGGCCCGCGCATTGATCAGGTAAACGCCACCCTGCGATTGGTCACGCCCCACGCTGCCTGGTACGTGGGGGAGCACGATGCTTTTACAATGGCAGACCTGGAAGCGGCAGCGGCCGTGTTTGAAGACATGGTCTATCCCCAGGTGACCCAGGCTATGCTTGGCTACGTCCCTGAACCCGCCACCTCCGGGCCAGGTGCGCGCATCACCATGCTCAATACGGCACTCAGCGGCGCCCTTGGGTACTTTGCCTCCGTTGACCTGTACAACCCTGGCGTTTATGACTACACCAACGGCAGGCCCATGCTCTACCTGGAGGCCTCCGCGCTCCGTTCTCGTGACAGCTCGTTTACAAGCCTTGTTGCCCACGAGCTTCAACACCTGTTGCACTCCTACATAGACCCCACGGAGGGTACCTGGGTGAATGAGGGGCTATCAGAAGCTGTGGCCCATCTTGTCGTGCCTGGCTCCCGCACTACCCCTCCCGGCGGACGCTTGGAGGTATCCCTGACCCGCTGGCCTGACCACACCTCTGGTCTGGGGAGCTACTACGCCACCGCCAACCTTTTCTTCCGCTACATGACCAACCGTTATCAATCATTCGATGGCTTGTCGAGGCTCATAGCCCAACCAGAGGACGGCATTGACGGCATACAGACGTTCCTTGACGAGGTTGGGCTTGGTGAGGACTTCGCCACCGTCTTCCAGGACTGGGCCGTGGCAAACCTTCTGGGCGATGCCGGTTCTGGTGTCTACACCTATGGAGAGGGTGCCCTCGTCAACGGAGTCCTCCCCCGACAGTCCCTCAGCCCCGGTAATGAGTTGGAGGGCACAGTCGGTCCCTTCTCCGCTGACTACGTGACCTTGGAGCTACCACCGGGCTCGTCCACCCTGCGGTTTCAGGGACAGGCGACGAACACAATCATCCCTACGACTCCGTACAGCGGAGCTTCCTGCTGGTGGAGCAACCGTGGCGATTCCACCCATACAACGCTCAGCCAGGAGCTAGACCTTAGTAGTGTGACCCAGGCTACCCTGCGCTTCCGGGCGTGGTACAACCTGGAGAAGCCCTGGGACTTCCTGTACGTGACTGCCTCCAACGATGGCGGCGCAACGTGGGACATCTTAGCTGGCGAGAACACCCTTGAAGACAGCCCTGTGGGTACAAGCTACGGGCACGGCCTGACAGGCCAGAGTAATGGCCCGAACGATGGCTGGATACAGGAGACAATGGATTTAACGCCCTACGCGGGGGGCCGCGTGCTGCTGGCCTTTGAACAGGTGTCCGATGATGCCATCAACCTGGACGGCGCGTGCATTGATGACATAGAAGTGCCGGAAATCGGCCTCTTCGATGATGCAGAGACTGACGGCCCTTGGAACGCTGACGGGTTCGTGCGCACCACCAACACCCTGTCCCAGACCTTCGGCGTTCGTGTCGTCATTATCAACAACGATGGCGAGGTAGTCGTCATTGACGGAGACATGCAGCTAGACAGTGCCAACAGTGGAGACATCCATCTGGAAGTTGGTGGCGATGGCATTCAGAGCGCCACGGTCATCGTGTCCTCGCTGACCCGCCACACAGGCCAGACCGCTGCGTATACGCTGACGTTGGCACCTTAGCTAAGATGGCTCCAATAGCTATCGGCAAGTAGCGTTGCTATAATGGGTCACTCGGCGTGTCTCGCTCTCTTTTGGCGGGCCGCACATTGATCACGAAAGGGGAGCAATGGCACAGAGCACCGTTCGTCTAACAGAAATGGCTCACTGCGCAGGCTGAGCCGCCAAATTTAGCCCCGAGGATCTGGTCCAGATCCTGAGCCAGCTACCCAAGCACACGCACCCCAACCTCCTAGTAGGTGTGGAGACCGGTGACGATGCTGCTATCTATAAACTCAGCGACGATGTGGCTGTTATCCAGACCGTGGATTTCTTCCCGCCCATCGTGGATGACCCGTACATGTACGGGCAGATTGCTGTAGCCAACTCCTTGAGCGATGTCTATGCCATGGGTGGTACGCCCATCCTTGCGCTGAACATCGTTGCGTTCCCTGTGACTCTTGATAAGCAAATCCTGACAGACGTGCTCCGTGGCGGCTACGATAAAGCTGGCGAGGCCAATGTGCTCATTGCCGGTGGTCACACGGTAGACGATCCTGAACCAAAGTACGGCCTTGCGGTGACAGGCATCATCAAGCCTGGTGAGCAGATTACCAATGCCGGTGCGATGCCCGGAGATGTCTTGATACTCACCAAGCCTATAGGCACGGGTATCATCACCACGGCAGGCAAAGCTAAGTTAGCCCCGGAATCGGTCATTGACGCTGCCGTTAAGGCAATGGCTGAGCTAAATGCAAAGGCTGCAGAGGCAATGCTTGAAGTGGGAGTCCATTCCTGCACTGACGTTACAGGGTTCGGCCTCATAGGTCACCTGAACGGCATGACCAACGGAAGCAAGGTGGCCGCACGTTTGCGCCTTAGTGATGTCCCCATCTTTGATGGTGTGTGGGAGCTATTGGCCCAGGACACAGCGCCCGGCGGAACCCACCGGAACTTGAAGTCTGCGCAAGCATTCACGCGATGGGGTGAGGGCATCTCTGAAGACGCCAAACTCCTGCTGTGTGATGCCCAGACCTCTGGCGGACTGCTGCTGTCGGTTGCCCCTGAAAAGGAAGGGGCGATGATGGCTGCGTTGAAGGTCCGTGGTGTTACTGGCTCCAACATCGGTGAAATACTGGAGTCCAGTAAGCCGTACATTGAGGTAGTCGCCTAGTCCATCCCGCTTACACCCTGAATAGCAAAAGGAAGCCCGCTCATTATGAGCGGGCTTCCTTTTCAATGCTTAAATACTCTAGCGGTGAACGGTCTTAACAACTTTCTTTGGTACCCGAAGGCATATGGGCACAGGGCATGCCCTGTGCTAAGAAGGCCAAACCAAGAGCACAGGCTGCCCCAAGTGTCGGGCCAGGCGATCGGCAACGCTGCCCAACACCGCTCGGCCAATGCCGGTGCGTCCGTGGGTTGAGATGACAATCATGCAATCGGGTGTATCCTGGGAGAGGTTCTCTATCTCCACTGATGCGCCACCTCGCAGAACTGCAGTCTTCACTGAAGCAACGCCGCTCTTCTTCATAGCCTCTGCGCATTCCGCCAGGTATGCCGTTGCCTCGTCTTCCATCGCGCCAAGGAAATTAATGTTCACTGGCGCGGAGTAATCGGCTGACGCGTAGAAACTGAAAGGGATGCTTACTGCCCTGGCAAGAAGCATTTCCGCAGAGAGTGCCTTGGCCAACTCAACTACGATGGGTGTGACTGTCGCAGCCAACTCGGACCCGTCCAGCGGCACAATGAGGATCTTAATAGTTGCCGTTGTCCCTGGCGCAGGCGAATCGCCGTTTGACCTCACAACCAACATAGGTACTTTGGCTGTTTGAAGCACTCCATCCGTAACGCTGCCCATAATCAGCCGGCCAATGCCCGTACGACCGTGGGTGGACATTGCAATAAATGTCTCGCTTGCCGGTTCCGCTTCATTGACGATGTGTTGCGCGGCAGGCCCGGAGCGAACGTCTGTTGTCGTTGCTATGCCTGCGAATTCCAGACCCTTAGAAACGCTCTCTACATACTCCACCAGCAAGCTGAGGAATATGTGGGGCTGCAATGCCGGAATCGTCGGTTGAAATCAGTTCGTGGGCGGGGTTCTGGAACGTCCTGAGCAAGTCAGCTCGTGCGCCTAGTGCCTTGCCCAGAATGCGTACGTACGGCAAGATGCCTTCGGCTGCGGGTGAACCATCTAGGGGCACTAGAATGCGTTTAAACATGAATGATGCTCCTCAGCCAGTATCTAGAGGCTGGCGGCGTTATACAGGAACTTGGCTAACGTGCTTCATGAATCTCGTGCAAACTGCGTATTGAACCCCTCAATGAACGGGTTTGCGGTGCTACAATACGGCAACCCCACCAACGGGTTTCACCTATGTATTTCAATATGAGGGGCCTATGACACTGGAACACATCATTGTTAAGGGAGCGAGGGAACACAACCTCAAGAACGTGGATGTGATGATTCCCCGCAACAAACTTGTGGTAGTGACCGGAGTGTCCGGTTCCGGCAAGAGTTCATTGGCCTTTGACACTATCTACGCAGAGGGGCAGCGACGCTATGTGGAATCGCTGTCCGCGTACGCTCGACAGTTCTTGGGTCGTATGGAGAAGCCTGATGTTGACTATATTGAAGGCCTCTCGCCTGCCATCGCCATCGACCAAAAGGGCGTTTCCCACAACCCTCGTTCCACTGTGGGTACTGTTACAGAGATTTATGACTACATGCGTTTGCTTTTTTCCCGTGTGGGCAAGCCCCATTGCCCGGAGTGTGGGCGCGCTGTAGAACGACAGACTGTCCAGCAGATAGCCGATGCGGTGTTTGCCCTTGAAAAAGGGAGCCGAATAATGGTGATGGCCCCTGTGGTTCGTGACCGCAAGGGTGAATATAAAGAGGTCTTTGAGGACGCTAAGAAAAAGGGCTTTGTTCGAGTGCAGGTGAATGGTGATATCCATGACCTCTCAGAGACAATCACCCTGAATAAGAACTACAGGCACACCATTCAAGTGGTGGTTGATCGCCTGGTCATCAATGAAGAGTTGGAGCAGAGTCGCGTACACGAGTCGTTGGAGATGGCAATGCGTCTAGCCGAGGGAATGGTCACCGTCTCAGTGCTGAACGATGCTACGTCGTCCGATGGCAGCGTTGCTGTCGCCGTCACCGAAGCGCCCCCCACCGGCAGAGGCAGGCGGAGAAAACCCGTTAGCCAGAACAAAAACAAAGAG
>CAVOCU010000092.1:0-6364 GCA_963694315.1 Dehalococcoidia bacterium
CTATATCTCCGGACCATCGCATCTGTTCATGGTGACGCACTAGGGTGAACCCCCTGGCCTCCAAAAAACCTGCCTGCTCTGTGTCTCTCTCCTGGGCGGACGCATGGGCAATAGAAGCGCTTTCCTTTCGGCCACACTCCAGGGCCCAATCAAACAGGTGTGTGCCCACGCCCATGCCTTTGTACGATGGCAAGACACCACCCTCCAGCACTATCCGTTTGATGCGTGGTTCCTGGTGCACAAACATATACCCCAGCAACGTATCGCCGATGGACGCCAGCAAACAGTCATCTTCTGCCGAGCGGCCGGGCAGCCGAAGCCACTCTTCCATAAACGGGGGGTCAAAGGCTCTTGGGGTGCCCTCCGACCCCTGAACAGCGTTTGCCAGGGCAGTAAAAGGCGTTAGAGCCCCCCAGGAGAAGAGTTTGTAGTCGATTGATGTGTTGGTCATAGGTTCATATTCACCTTGACAAGGATAGTCCATTGTAGCAGAGTACCAGAGCGATGCTCTGGACCAACATGACCTGACGGCCAGCCCGACAGGTTGGCAGAGGCACCCAAAGCTGAGGAGAAGGCCAAAGTTTGCTTCTCTGACCACAGCAAAACGAAGCCCCCATGCCCTAACAACATTTAGGTCAGTCGGGTAATCCGGCTGCTCACAGGAGGATACTCATGGACCCATTAGAAACGCCAGGCCGTGCCCTGGTTTTCACCCCTCACGCTGACGATGCTGAAGGCGGTTGCGGTGGGACTCTCTCCAAATGGATCAAGGCAGGCACAGAGGTCTTTCTAGTACTGGCAACCGACGGCAGAGCCGGCACCAGCGACGCAGCGGTGGCATCAGAGGAATTAGTGGACACCAGGGAACGGGAGCAGGCAGACGCCGCCCGGGTCATGGGGGTAAAAGAGGTGGTAAACCTCCGCATCCATGACGGTGGGTTAGAGGATGACGCCATTCTCCGCGGACACCTGGTAGAAGCTATCAGGCGGTTCAAGCCGGACGTAGTGCTCACCACAGAACCGTACCATAGGCTTAACCATGCTCATCGTGACCACCGCACAATCGGGATAGTTGCCCAGGACGCCTGCTACCCCTACGCAAGGGACATCTACCACTTTCCAGAGCAGATAGAGGCGGGACTGGAGGCCCACAAGGTTGGCGCTATCCTCTTTTGGGGATCAGAGGACCCAAGCGTGTTCTGCGATATCACCGATAACATGGAAACCAAGATTGAAGCGCTGAAACAGCACAAGAGCCAGTTCCTTGGCCGAGACCCAGGCGAGGGGTCACGTAACCGCGCCAAACAAAATGGCGAGCAAGTTGGAGCGGAGTACGCGGAGATATTCCGTCAGGTCTCCTTTCGTCGATGAACAAGGGCTTGTCCTTGACCCCTATGGCTGGTGGAGTCGGTAGGGCGCGCCCAAACTGCACTTAGTAGCCAAAAGAAAAGACCCCGTTTAAGCGGGGTCTTTTTTATTTCAACGTGATTCCCTTTAATTTGGCTACATAGAGAGGATGGCACGCTCAACATCATTGATATCATTGCCAAGCTCCCGCAGAGGGATATCAGCAATCTGGTTCACTAGGTCTGGATCTTTCAACCCGGAGCCGGTGAGCACGCAGACCACCACTTTATCCTTGGGGATAAGCCCACTAGCCACAGACTTCACCATGCCCGCCACAGAAGCTGCGGAAGCAGGTTCACAGAAAATGCCCTCGAGCCGTGCCAGCAGCTTGTACGCCGCTAGTATCTCTTCATCGGTGACGGCATCGATAATCCCATCGGATTCGTCCCGAGCCTCAAGTGCGGTCTTCCAACTGGCGGGATTGCCAATGCGGATGGCAGAAGCAATAGTTTCCGGGTTCTCAACAATCTCGCCTCGCACAATCGGCGCTGAACCCTCGGCTTGGAAGCCGAACATCCGCGGGTTATGCGTGGTGTGCTCCGCCTGCTGATATTCCTTGAACCCTTTCCAGTATGCAGTGATGTTTCCCGCATTCCCTACAGGGATACACAGATAATCAGGGGCGTCCCCCAGGGCGTCTGCGACTTCAAATGCAGCTGTTTTCTGGCCTTCAATGCGGTAAGGGTTCACTGAGTTCACCAATGCAATGGGGTGGCGACTTGAGAGTTCCCGCACCATGGTCAGTGCCTGGTCAAAGTTTCCGTTGATTACCAAAATGTTTGCACCGTACGCAATTGCCTGGGCTATCTTACCTCTAGCCACGTTCCCTTTGGGCACCAGAACCACCGTAGTGAGGTTGCAGTGGGCACCATAGGCAGCGGCGGAAGCGCTGGTGTTGCCGGTAGAGGCACAGATGATGGTTTTGCTCTCATTTTCAATGGCATTAGCTACGGCCATGACCATGCCTCTGTCCTTGAAAGAACCTGTAGGGTTGTTGCCTTCCATCTTGAAGTACAACTGTTCCAGTCCCAGCTGTTTAGCCAGGCGATGGGACTGCACCAATGGAGTACTACCCTCACCCAACGTAATCATTGGTGTGGCGGGGGTTATGGGGAGGAATTCACGGTATTGCTGAAGAACACCCTGGGTCATTGAACGCTCCATCTGTCGTTGTTTAACAGCATACTCGGATGCAGCAGGCATGGGTAGGGGGTTATATGGGTTCTACCCTCAATAAATTATTCACTTCTTGCAGGACAGGAAGCTGTTTAATGATTTGCAGTGCTGTTTGCATAGCCGCTTCCCGCGCAGGGTGTGTGGTGATGACCAGTTGAGCCGTTCCTAGATGGTTATCAACGTCCTTCTGGGTCAACGTGGCAATACTGATGTTGTTATCTCCGAACACGCGGGCAATCTGTCCAAGTACGCCAGATTGGTCCGTCACGCTAACCCTCAGGTAATACTGGGTCTCCAAATCCGCCATAGCTTTGATGGGAAGCACGGACCACGGGCGCGCAGGTGATAGGTTTGCAGAACTCCGAGCCACCGCCAGCAGATCGCCAATAATGGCACTGGTTGTGGGTGCAGGGCCCGCGCCCAGGCCGTGGAAGACCACTGGCCCTACCAAATCGCCATAGACCTCCACAGCGTTGAAGGGTCCTTCAACCTTTGCAAGCATGCTCTCTTTGTGTACCAGAGCGGGGTGCACTCTTGCCTGAACGCCATCCTCTGTCCGCTTGGCAATAGCAAGTAGCTTGATTTCATACCCAAGTTCATGGGCGAATTCAAAGTCCTCTGACTGCAGCGTGGTAATACCCTCACAGTACACCTGCTGCTGCGCAATCGCAGTATGGAAGGCCAACGAGGCCAATATGGCAATCTTGTAAGCAGCGTCTGTGCCGTCAACATCGTTAGTGGGATCTGGTTCCGCATACCCCAGTTTCTGAGCCTGGGCCAGGGCCACCGAGAAGCCCACACCCTCTTGGGCCATCTGGGTCAGGATGTAGTTAGTTGTGCCGTTGATGATGGCTCGGATGGAAGTGATGTCGTTGGCCAGTAGATCGTTCTGCAATGGGCCAATGATCGGGACGCCGCCGCCAACACTCGCCTCAAACCGTAGCTGCGCCCCAGAACGATCAGCAGCTTCCATGAGCAACGGGCCATGTTTGGCCATCACCTCTTTATTGGCTGTCACCACGCTCTTCCCCTTTTGGAGAAGCTGCATTAGGTAGTCTGCGGCAGGGTTCTCACCGCCCATGACCTCTACCACAATATGAATATCAGGGTCGTTCAACACGGCATTGAAATCATTGGTGAGGACGCCTTCTGGAAAAGAGAGGGAACGGGGGGCGTCAGCATCTCGCACTAAGACACGACGCAACACCAAGGGTCTATCTAGGTGTGATGAAAGGGTTTCACTACGTTGAACAAAGTGTGCAGCTACTTGGCCGCCTATTACGCCAAGGCCTAATAGCCCAACGCCAATCTCATTCTTTGCAGCCATATGACCAGCTCCTGCTACGGCAAGCTTGTGGTCAACTTGAGCTTCTTAGCAAGCCATGCATACTGATTAGAATCAAAGGAAGTGATGACCTCATTGATTTCACGCTGCGCTTGTACCCAATCCTTCACAGCTAAATCACGGAGAGAGCGACTGTTGTCCTCAGAGACCTCGCGGAGGTCTTCACGTTCGGGCACGTAATAAATTACAAAAAATTCCTTGCTTGAGGCCGAGTCAAACTGTGAAATTGGCTCTGAAAGCTCACCAACCACCAGTTCATCAAAAACGAAATCCGCAATGCTTGAGTCAAGCACACCCCTAGGCACCCAAGCAATCTCGCCCTCAAGTCTAACTGCTTCCGGGTCAAGGCTATGCACCGCTACCAACTCTGCAAAGGGCGTTCCTCTGGCGAATTCAGTCCGGGCTTCATCTGCCGCTTCCGCAGTTTCAACCGCTAGGGCATAGAGGTGAATCTGCGGGAGTTCTGTGGGGACGGTGGCACCAAGATGTTCCTCAAGTTTCTCTCTATACAGGTTGCGGGTGGCGATGTCTTCGTATTCGCCAGCGCTCAATTGAATTTGATTCAGGAACTGACGATACCGCTCACGAAACTCGGTTTCCAAATCAGCTTCTGAGGTTCCAGCATCAGGTTTCAAGACCCCGATGAGCTCATCACGCAATTGAGCATGTAACTCTTCGTCCGTGACTTTCAGACCGATTGACTGTGCACCCTGCGCAATGAGTTCATCCTCAGCAAGGTTATTCACAAGCTGGAAGGGGATAGAACTCAAGTTGACCTGTTGCCCGCTAGTTTCCGTTTGACGTTGCACCATACGCATGACCTTCAAAAGGTAGCCCATGTCATAGCTGGTATCGTTCACTCTGACAATGGTCTCACGAGGAGGAAGGATGAAGGTTGTTACCCATCCATACAGGGGGATGGAGATTACCAGGAGTGCAATAATCGCCGCAAAGCCAAAAACAATGCGCTTCTTACGATTGTCCTGTTCCTGGTGGGCTCCACTGTCGCGTCTACCCAGGTGGGCTGCCTTTATGCGTTCTTTGTCAATCATGTGCTACTTCCTGCTTATATACGCGAGTCAAGAGAGGTTCTTAACCCCTACGAAGAGAACGCGCCAGAGGATGTTCTTGGGCCAGCAACGTTGATGCCATTGATTGTAGAAGCCCCATCACCGCAACGCGCCAAAATAAATTTGGCGCGTTGTCTGTTCAGTTTCTTCTTTAGCCGTGCCACCCTGTAGCCCGAATGTGGTCAGGGGTGAATGGAAGCATAGCCAGCAACCGCGCCCGCTTTATTGCTTCAGCTAGAATCCGCTGGTGACGGGCACAGGTTCCCGATCGCCTGCGAGGGCTAATCCGCGCACGCTCCGTAAGATACCGGCGCAGCATGGAAACATTCTTATAATCAATAACGATTTTCTTTTCCACGCAAAAGGCACACACGCGCCTCCGCGGTGGATAGAAACGGCGACCTCGACCGCCACCCGGGCCCGCACCGGGGCCACTTGGCCGACCTCCTGGCCCGCCACCCGGCCTAGGCGTGAATCCACCTGGCCTGGGCGTAAACCCACCCGCAGGTGCAGGTCGTGGAGCTTGATTGCCTGTTGTCATAGTTTTAACGGTCCTCCAAGATGCCAAACATCTAATTTCATTTTAGAAAGGCAGGTCATCCGGCTCCGAGGGAGCCCCCGATCCGGCTGGGGGCATATCATCAGGAGTAGACCATCCCTCTGAGCTTCCTGCTTCTCTCTCAGCTCTGTCCAAGAACAAAACTCTGTCTGCGTTAATCTCATTTACAAAGTGGAGCTTGCCATCGTTCCCTTCCCAGGTGCGACTGTGCAGACGCCCTTCAACGAAGGCGCGTCGTCCTTTGGAAAGATACTGGTTGCAAAGCTCCGCCAACTGCCTCCAGGCAATGATGGTGAACCATTCTGTCTCCGTCTGACGCTCGCCAGCGGGGTCAGTAAAAACCCTATTGGTTGCAATAGAAAAAGAAGTGACCGGCGTCCCTTGAGCGGTATACCTCATCTCCGGATCCCGTCCTAGGTTGCCAATGACCATGATCTTGTTGAAGTTCACCATGGTCGCTTACTCCATCCCCATAGCGTTTGCCACAGGTTAATTCTCTATCCGTATCAAAAGGTGCCGCAAAATGTCTTCTGACAACCCCAACGAGTTCTCCAGCGGGCGCGTCTGGTCCGGGGCTGTGCTGAAGTGCGTGAGGTGGTAGTTTCCTTCTGTGAAGTCCTTGATAGGATAGGCCAAACGGCGCATACCCCATGCCTCTTCATTGACCAATTCACCACCGGCACCAGTGATAACCCCATGGATACGTTCTATAGTGCCCTTGGCTTCAACTTCATCTAAGGCCGGGCTCAACACCACAACCAGTTCATACTCTCTCGGCTTTGCCAATCCTTTGTCCTGCCGCTCACA
>CAVOCU010000093.1:0-6171 GCA_963694315.1 Dehalococcoidia bacterium
CGGAAGGCCCTTTCGGCGACCACACCGGCTATTACTCCCCAGCCGAGGAGTACCCGGTCTTCCACGTCACCGCAATGACGCGCCGTAAAGACCCAATCTATCCCACTACGATGGTCGGACGTCCGCCCACAGAAGATTATTTCATGGGCAAGGCGTCAGAACGGCTCTTTCTCCCGGCCATCCAGATGATGCTGCCAGAGATTATAGATATCAACATGCCTGCTGAAGGAGCCTTCCACAACCTAGTTATCGTGTCCATCAAAAAAGAGTATCGCGGGCAGGCGCAAAAAGTCGTACATGGACTCTGGGGCTTGGGGCTTCTTGCTCTATCCAAGACCGTTGTTGTTGTTGATGCCACCGTGGACGTGCACAACCCCTCGGAAGTAGCGTGGCGCGTGACCAACAACCTGGATCCGCAACAGGACATCTTCTTTGCCAGTGGGCCGATGGACGACCTTGACCACGCTTCTGCGACGCCTGGCGTGGGTAGCAAGGTGGGAATAGACGCAACGACCAAGGGGCCGTTGGAGGGCCGGAACCGTGATTGGCCGCCGGATATCCTTATGAGCGACGAGGTAAAGGCGTTGGTAGACCGCAAATGGGAACAATACGGGATATAGGGAATGCAAAACATCGCACACAACAACACCGGACTGCTACAGAGGCTCAACTACATCCTGGCGGCAGTGAAATTTGAGCAGAGCCTCTTCGCGCTGCCCTTCGCCTACATAGGCATGATGCTGGCGGCAGACGGCCTGCCTGATTTGGGGCCGTTCCTGTGGGTGACGCTGGCAATGTTCGGAGCCAGAAACGCTGGCATGGCGGTCAATCGCGTATTCGATCGTAACCTGGACGCTATGAATCCACGCACCGCCGAACGTCACCTGCCCAAGGGGCTGCTGAAGACGTGGGAGCTCACAGCCCTCACGGTTGTAGGCATGGCAATCTATTTTGTCGCGGCATCGCAGTTAAACACCCTGGCTTTTGCGCTGTCGCCTGTGGGTGCGCTCTTCGTTTTTGGCTACTCCGTGGTGAAGCGATTCACCTGGCTGACACACTTCTCCCTTGGCATGACCCTGGCAATAGCTCCGGCCGGCGGCTGGGTAGCCGTCACTGGCTCGCTATCATGGGAAGCTGTGCTGCTCTACGTGGTGGTTGCAACGTTTGCCAGCGGATTCGATATCTTCAACACCGTTGGCGACCGGGAGTTCGATCGTACACACGGCATCAACGCATTACCCGCACGGTTTGGCGTTCCTGCTGCGTTTTGGGTGGCGCGAGCCATGCACCTCATCACATCAGCGTCCTTGCTGATTCTGGGGCTCTGGCTGGAGTTGGAGTGGATTTACTTTGTAGGATGGGGCATCGCCTCTGCATTGTTGATCTATGAGCACCTGGCGCTGTCGCCCACAGACATGTCGAGGCTGCGGTTCGTCTTCTCCTGGGTCAACGCAGGTATCAGCCTTGCATTGCTGACCTTCACGTACTTGGCCGTGGTGGTGATGTAATGACCACAGCTGATAGACCCGTGATAGTCGGGATAACAGGGGCCAGCGGTTCCATGTTGGCAAAAGGCACCGTAGACGCCCTCTTGTATCGCGAAATCCCCGTGGCCCTTGTATGCACGTCTGCTGGTCGGATGGTCTGGGCAGAGGAGATGGACGAGCCCTACGCCACGACTGTGGCTACCTGGAAGGAATCGCCCTACTTCACCGAGTACGCCATCGGCGACTTGCGAGCGCCCATCGCAAGCGGGTCGTATCCCACACGGGGCATGGTTGTTGTTCCGTGCAGTATGAACAGCCTAGCAGCCGTGGCCCACGGCATCGCCGATAACCTGCTGCTCCGCACCGCCGATGTGTGCTTGAAGGAGCGTCGTCCGCTGGTCATTGTGCCGCGAGAGACGCCACTGCATTCTGGGCATCTGGAGAACATGTTGAAGGTGAGCCAGCTTGGCGCTGTGGTGCTGCCGCCGGAGCCACCCTTTTATCTGCGACCCAAAACCATCGACGACGTTGTGCAGTACATCGTGAACCGCGTGGTGGTGGCCCTTGGCGTTGAGGATGCCCTGCCGGACGCCGATCAGTATCACCCACGCGGCTGAAGCATCGCTTCTTTTGTCTATCCTTGCTAGGTGCAGGATGAATCCTGCCTTCGGTAACCGCTAGGCATGCGGGTGAAGGGTATAGCCCTTCTAGCCCTTGGGTCTGGACGAAGTCCAACACGTCTTGTATCCTACCGCCCGTAGCGCATAGTGGAAGTGACAACTCTGCGCAATTTAACTGGAGGAACACCATGATTCTTGTTACCGGTGGAATGGGTTTCATTGGACTGCACACTGCCAAGGCTCTCCTGGACGCGGGTGAGAAAGAAGTGGTCATCACGTATTTCCAGACTTGGCGTGAGCCGGACTTCATCAAGGACGAATACGACAAGCGCATCAAGATTGAAAAGGTGGACGTTACTGACCTGGAAGGTCTGCTGGCGTTGGGCAAGAAATATGACATCACCAACATTGCTCACCTGGCAGTTACCGGCCTGGGCGCGTACGACGCCATTGGCGATATGCGCGTCAACCTGAACGGCTTGATGAACATCCTTGAAGCGGCAACCACATGGGGCGTCAAGCGAATTTCGCTGGCAAGCTCCATCGCCATCTATTCCAGCGTGACTGGCGGCCCATTCAAGGAGAACATCCCCCTGCCTGTCTTCGGTACTGGCAACCCAACTGAGACGTATAAGAAGGTCTTTGAGGTTGTAGGCGGCCACATTGGTGCACGGTCTGACGTGGAAGTCATCAACCTGCGCATCGGCGGCATTTGGGGCCCGTTGTACCACACAATGGCCAACCTCCCAAGCAGGCTTGTCCACGCTGCGGTAAAGGGCGAGGACCCGAAGCTGGCTGAAGGTCGTGGCGGCGTACCCTACGCGGACGATCAGGCTGACTTCTGCTACGTGAAAGACTGCGCCGATGGCATCACCAGGATTGTAAGGGCTGAGACGCTGGCACATAAGACGTACAACATCAGCAGCGGCAATGGCGCAACGAACCAGGAACTGGCCGATGCCATCACCAAGGTCATCCCTGAGGCCAAGTTCGAGTTCCAGGCCGGTAACGGCCCGAACGCTCGGAAGGACCCCTACGGCGATTTGACGCAGGTCAATGCGGACGTGGGCTACCAGCCCGGACATACGCTGGAGACAGCAGTTGCCGACTACATTGGTTGGCTGCGGGCTGGCAACGAGCGATAAGCAGGGCTAGGCCCTTAACCCAGGCTATTAAAGAGGCCCCTCCAATTGGAGGGGCCTCTTTCTTCATGTTTACTTCCTCGCTTAGCTAAGTCGACCAAGCATAACGCGTGCCAGTTTACCTTGGAGGAATGCCGCGCCGTTCATCAGATGCAACGAGATGAAGGTCATGGGGATGCCGACGAACGTGAGCACCAACGCCTCCCATAGCTCGTCGATACGCCAGAACCCCATATCAGCACCGTCGTCCACCCAGTAGTAGAACGGAGCACCCAAGAACGAGCCGGTGACAGAAATAAGCACCACCGCTATGACGAACGATGCGATACCCTGAGGAAACTTTGCAAACAGGTAGAGGATACCTGTCCAGGTCCGGCGTATAGGCAAAGCGCGCCCTTGCTGCCTAAACGGTGAGGACCACCTTGATGATTTCCTCCTGGTAGCTCTCATACATCTCGTAGGCCTTTGGAGCCTCAGAGAAGGGCATGCGGTGGGTTACCAGCCAGGATACGTCCAGAGCACCCTGCTCAACCAGTGCAACGGTGTCCTTGATGCAACTTGTTGGGTCATCTGACGAAGAGCTGACGTTGGCGATGATAGTGGGCTGTCGTCGCATGAGACCCACATAGTCAAACTCAATCATCGGCTCCTCAGGTAGGCCGAACAGGGCGACTGTCCCATACAGCTTCACCAGATCTTTGATCATGTTGATGGTCTCTTCCTGCCCTGCCGCCTCAACTACCACGTCGGCACCTAGTCCACCGGTGATTTCCTTGACCGCGGCAATGGGATCCTGATTGTTGGAGTTGATTACGTGGGTTGCGCCCTGCTCCTTAGACTTTTCCAGCCGATAGTCATGGTGGTCTATGGCAATGACCTTGCCTGCGCCCATCTGAGCCAGCAGTCTGGTGAAGCTGAGGCCTATGACGCCCTGCCCTAGTACCACTACGGTCTGGCCAAGGACGTTGCCCAGCCTCCGGACAGCGTAGAGCACCGTACCCACGGGCTGGCACATGATGTACAAAGCGGGATCTGCACCATCGGGGAGAACGATGACCCGATCGGGTGAGGAGATGGCGTACTCTGCGCCCATGCCGCTGCCAGGCTGTCCACCGGGTAATGCCGACAACGCGATGACTCGCTGGCCTACTCTGATATCCGGTGAATCGCTGACCTCGACGATACCGACGCACTCATGGCACGGCGAGCTGTGGGCCAAGGGGTAGTTCTCCTCCGGAAACGCGTAGCGGAATGTACGCATGTCGCTGCCGCAGACAGACAGAACTTCGCTTCTGATGAGCAGCTGGCCTGCCGCCGGCACGGGTGCGGCTGCCTCCACTATACGCAGGTGTTTGGGGCCGAAGACTTGCATCGCTTTCATGGGTCCTCCAGTGTGGTTGTGTTTGGGTCTTATGCTAGATGCTAGGCCGCTGATCATGCCATCGGGCGTGTTGCTGATATGCGTAGCCTGCACGGATTACAGCAGACTCATTGAACGGAGCGGCAGCAAGCTGCATACCGATAGGTAGTCCTGCAGAACTGAAACCGCAGGGAACAGACATTGCCGGCACTCCCGTTTGGTTGAAGGGGCCCATCAGGCTGGGGCTCATCATCATTCCCATAGGGTCGAAGCCCTTCAGTGCAGCGGCGGGTTTGGACATGACCGGCATTGCCATGATGTCCACCGACTGGAATGCCTGTGCGAATTCGCGCTTCAGCCGACTGCGGGCTCGCATCGATTGGATGTAATCAGCGGATGTAAAAGCTCCGCCAAGTATGAACCGTGAACGAACGATGTCGCCATAGTTCTCCGGTTGGGATTTCAGATTCTTAGCATGGTAGGCATTCGCTTCTGCAATCATAATGACCGTATTCGCGATACTAGCTAGGGACAGACTCGGAATCTCGATATCCTGCACCGTTGCACCTAGATCCTTCAGACTCTGGATGCCCTTCTCCACCGCGTTGGCGGTGTCTTCGTCTAAGCCCACGTCGTTTGCGAAGAAATAATGACGGGGCACTCCCACTCGGACACCTTTCAAGTCGGGCTGCAACGCCGCTGAGTAATCGGGCACAGGTTCATGACTGGAGGTTGGATCTTTGGGATCTCGCCCTGCAATGACTTGAAGCATCAACGCAGCATCCTCGACCGTCCACGTCATAGGACCCACATGGTCGAGGGACCAGCTTAGTGGCAGCACACCGTACCGACTCACCCTGCCATACGTCGGCTTGAGTCCTACGATGCCGCAGAGCGCTGCCGGGCCACGTATGGATCCTCCAGTGTCGGAGCCCAGGCTGCCCATCGCCAGACCTGCAGCGATGGCCGCGCCAGAGCCGCTGCTTGACCCGCCAGTGACGTGTTCAAGGTTCCAGGGGTTATTCGCCTGGTCAAAAAGGCTGGTCTTTGGACCACCTAGGGCGAATTCGTGCATAGCCAGTTTCCCCAGTAACACGGTGCCCGCCTCATGTAACTTGGTAACTACGGTGGCGTCCTCCGTAGGGACACGGTGTTCAAAGACCTTGGACTGCCCCGTGGTGCGAACTCCCTCGGTGTCGTACAAATCTTTCAACCCGATGGGGACGCCGTGTAAAGGGCCGCGGTAGTTGCCCTTCTGAATGTCGGACTCTGCAACGCGGGCCTCCTGGAGCGCTGATTCTGGCAATGACGTCACGTATGACTTCACCTTGCCATCGATATCATCAATCCGATCCAGATAAGCTTGCGTCAACTCAACAGGTGAGAGCTTCTTGTTCTTGATAAGACCGCTTGCCTCGCCGATTGTGAGAAAATAGAGCTCGTTACTCGTCGTCATGCTTCTCCCTATGCGCCTGTTGACTTGGGTGAGAATGTGCCAGCGACCTCTTCGTCGTCAAGTTCAGCGGCATGTAGGAGCTTGAGGCGCTCTTGGTTAACCTGAT
>CAVOCU010000094.1:0-6028 GCA_963694315.1 Dehalococcoidia bacterium
CGTCAACTGCGTCTATGTCAACCCTAGAACGCAGCAGTTCTGGGTCATCGACTACCGCATCTACGATCCCGGCGGCGACAACAAGTCCAAGCTCGACCACGTCAAGGAGATGCTCAACAACCTGGGGCATCACAAGCAACTCGACCTGTTTTTTCCTGAACCGGCATTCCTCTTCTCTCTCCTTGTCCTTCAGGCAGACATGGTCACTGAAAGGGAGATTTGAGGGGTGCGCCTCCAATTTGATGCAGGGCCAAACAGAACCCGAACCCGGCTTGAACCTCTCAAATCCAGCTCAGAACCACTGCAGTTGCACGGAAGCACGGCTGCAAGACGGGCAACCGTTTGCTCCGACAACAACTCCCTGCTCAAACGATTGCCCCCTGCTCCCTCAGGAGCCCACGCAGCTGTTGCGGGTCGAGTTTGGACACTTGCCGGTTTTCCCGCACTGACAGCGCAGCCGCAGTGCCTGCCGCCTGGCCGGTGGCATAGCAGGGTGGAATCACCCTTAGCGAGGCCGCGGCCTCGTGGGTGGCACTGATCGGCCTGCCAGCAACTAGAAGGTTGTGCATGTTCACCGGAACCAGACAGCGGAATGGGATGTCGTAGAAGGGCGGGGCGTCTTTCCGTGGATCCTTATAGACCTCTGAATGAAACAGCATGCTCTTAGCCTCGTCCGACTTCTCGCCCATGCCCACGTAGACCATACCGGAGCCACTGGGATCATGGATGTCGATCGGATAGGAGACCCCCGCCCGATGGCGTCTTTAAAGCGTCGCCCTGACAGCACGTCTTCTGCAGTCAATGTGTATAGTCCCTCTATGTGCCGGGTCTCCCGAATGCCGATGTGCGAGGCGATCTGAAGCAGACGCGCATTCTCCAGTCCGGGACAGTTATTCCGCATGAACTGAAAGATGAACAGACACTGCCGCCGCCCATCAATCTCGGCCCGGGTCAGATCGTCCGGATTGGTGCCATCAATATTGAGAAGCCTGGAGATATTGGCCCGGTACTCACCTGGCTCCGGTTCTCGGTAGATGCTCAGAAAGTCCCGTTGCAGGTCCCAGGCCCCCTCTTCCCTTGCCTTGGAGACGATACTGCGGAACAGCCGCTCATCGGGGTGGGCACGAGCGTGTGCCTCCACCTTTGCATCGTCCACGTTGCCCAGCCGCATGAACATCGTGGCCGGCATCATCTTACCGTCAGAGGAACGGCCCTTGGAGTAAGGCACACCTGCATCTGCAGCCACGTCCGCGTCGGCGGAGCAATCCACGAACACACGGGCCCGGATGCGCCCCATTCCCCGTTTGTCAAGCAACACAGCCTCCTGAATGACCCCGTCTTGTGCCTCCACTCGCACGAAGCTTAGTGTGAAAACGGATGCGAGCACCCGCTTCCAGTACGGTATCCTGCGCAGCGAGCTTGAGTGCTTCGGGATGGAACGGAGTCACGTTACTATGCCCAAGCGTGATAAACGCACCATAACTGGAGTCGGGCGGACAGTAAGCAGGGTCGATAGCGCCCCCAATGTCAATCATGCGATCCACCACCTCGCGGTACACTCCTGCAGTAATGGGCTCCCTTCCATCGGAGGACCAACTTGTCATCATCGGCCCTACCAATCCGGCAGTGGAAGTGCCACCTAGAAAACCGTAACGCTCCACAAGCACCGTACTGGCACCGGCCTTAGCCGCAGCGGTTGCTGCGCCGATCCCGGCGGAGCCTCCCCCGATGACACATACGTTGCATTCTTCTAGCAGCGGCACGTTAAACTGTAGCGTCCGGGATTCCTCAGTGTGTCTGGCCATGCTTAACTCTTCTAGATGTTGGTGGGTATGGTTCTTCCAGTAGGCATGCTTGCCTACCCCTTGGTACTGCCAGCTGCGATGCCGGTGATCAGATAACGCTGGACAAGTATTATGAACACGAGAATAGGCATCACTTGCAACGTGGCCGCCGCAAACAACGGACCCCACTCCACTCCGGTAACGGAGTTCTGCATTTCGCTGAGAATAATAGGTGCGGTTTTGGCGGTGTTGGCCGTGAAGAGGAAGGCAAAAAGGAACTCATTCCACGAGAAAATGAACACGAATACAGCCGACGCGATAATACCGTGCACCGCGAGAGGTAATGTTACCCTTGTCAGCGTTTGAAAAAGTGAGGCGCCATCTATAAACGCTGCTTCCTCGATATCCTTCGGAATCTGATCAATGAAGGCCTTCATGATCCAGGTACACAACGACACGAAGAACGTTGAGTATAGCAAGATAAGCAGAATGTGCGTATCGTTCAGGGCGAAGTAGTTCAACGCCGGGAACAACGGAATAGTGATTACGATAGGCGGCACCATACGTATCACAATCATAAAAAAGGCCGAATAGGTCAAAAACATGTTGCGGTGCCGTGCGTAAACGTACCCAGCCATGGTGGTGATGACGATGGTGAGCGACGTGGCTCCGAGTGTGATGATGGCGCTATTCAGCAACTTGCCGAAGAACTCCGGCCATCTCTCCACTAGGTTGAAATAGTTGATCAGCGAGGGCTTGAAGAAGATCGATGGTGGAAAGTCAAAGATGTCCCGGCTCGGTTTAAAGGACGAGATCACAAGAATGAAGATGGGAAAGGCCGACCAGATAATGAACAGTGCCAGTACCACCATTCTCAAGGTATAGGATATACACTTTTTCAACTTGTTAGACATCAGCCGCGAACATCTGTTTGTACATTAGCCGGAAGTAGTAAGCCGTAATCAGCGCGGTGAATAACACCATCATCCAACTTGCTGCCGAGGCTAGGCCCCACTCGTGGTAGCGGAAGCCGAAGCGGTAGAGATAGATAGCCAGGGTCTCCGTTAAGTTGACTGGCCCGCCGCGTGTGAGGATCCACACCTCGGAGAATATTCGAAAAGCAAAGACATACCGGAACATCAGTGCAATGAAAATGGCCGGCATGATGATGGGGATCGTGATGCGCCAAAACAAAGGAAAAGGGCCAGCACCATCTATACGGCCCGCCTCGTAAAGTTCTTTGGGGATGGCCAGCATAGCCGAATAGGTGATGATGAATGTGAACGGCGTGTGCAACCAGATGCTGAGCAAGATGATGACGATTATACCGTGGGTAGGATTTGATGCCCACAGAATCGGCGGAATGCCCAGTTGCGTGAGCGTGTAGTTAACGATCCCGATCTCTGGCGTGAGCATAAATTTCCACATCACCACGGCCAGCACAGGGCTCACCGCATAGGGCATCAGCACGATGGAAATCATCAAGCGACGCAAAGGCACGCCTGCCACAAACAATGTTGCCATGCCCAAGGCAATGGCCAACTCGCCATAGACTACTACATTGACAATAAAGAAAGTGTTCCAGAAAGCCCGCCAGAACTGAGGATCTGTGAACAGACGGATGTAGTTCTCCAGCCCAACGTAGTTCGCCGCGAGTCCGAACGAGGACTCATAGAAGCTCAGCCATCCGACGTACAGGGCCGGTAAAAGGATGAACCCCCCGAGCATGACCTGCACGGGGGCAACCATCATATAGTGCGCCCAGTTCGTCTTCACTTACGTTTTTACAGAATGATAAGCAGCTTTTGATTAGCGAGAGGGACACAGATTCTAGATCTGTAAGATGTAGCGGGTGCATTCTCAAGCCAATGCACCCTATCCTCAGACCCAGCCTCGTGCGGGCGGGGATGTGCAGCCGTCGGTTTGGCTACTGTTTAGGCAACAGCGGATTCACGCGGCGGCAGGTGCTGTCCATGGCCTCCTGAGGCTGCTTCAAGCCAATCATGACCGCCTCAACTTCCTCGGCCAGTATATCCATGGCCTGCGAAGCTTTGTTGAATGGAGGTAGCGGGACTCGGGCGAACTCCAACGCGGCTTGCTCATGCTTGGCATATGGCAGCTTTTGTTGCAATGCAGAGCTATCGTAGGCACTGCTGCGGACCGGCCCGTTGCCGTTGAGCGCTGCATTCAGCGTGGATTGCTTTGAAGACATATGACGAATGAAGTCCCAAGCCAAATCCTTGTTGGGATAGTTAGCCGGAATCGTCATCGCCCAGAACTCCGTGTTGATCGGCGCGACTTTGAAGCGATCCTGCACCGTGCGGGACGAGGGCACGGGCAGTACCTTGAATTCACCGGGAAACTTGGAGTTTTCCGGGTTGTTATAGAACCGAGTTCGGCCAAAGGAGGATAGGGAGTTGGCCACGCGCCCGGTTGTCAACCATGTGTTGGTCTCCTCAGCACGGAACGCGAGGAATTCCTTGGCAATGCCGCCGTTGTCGTAAAAGTCCTTGAGAATAGTCAGCGCCTTGACGAGCCCGGGCTCGTTGGCCTTGCACTTGTAGTCAAGAGTGATGAAATCCCCATCGAAGGCCCGGGACATGCCCACAAGCGTTGGGTAGATTCGCGGCCCGCCGCCAGGCATGATGAAACCGTAAACTTTGGAACCATCGGACCGGGTGAATGATGTCTGCTTGACGATATCAACCCACTCCTCAAAGTTCTCCGGCACCTTAGTGATGCCACGTTCCTTCCAGATGGCGCTGTTGTAGTGTATGGCAGAAGTAGCGTGCCGGAACGGTACAGCATACAACTGGCCATCCAATGTCATAGCGTCTCGCATCCCCTTAAAGATGTCGTCAATGTCCTCCAACGGCTTGCTGACCATCAAGTTGTTTAACGGATGAAACAGCTTTATACGTTGCGGAGTAGCCTGAGCATTGAGAAGAAACGCCACACCCACCGTAGTTTCTCCCAGGCTGGCTTCGCGGAACATTTTTTCATGTAGCGGCGCCGTAGGCAGGGTCTGCCATTCTACTTCCACACCCGTCTTGGCCGTCCACTGTTTGCCTAGGTCGCCTCCGTCGCCTTCGGTGGAGACCATTTGGTGCACCTTGTGGCTAATCACCACCAGTTTTTCCTGCGCGGCCACCTCGGATACCCACGCAAACGCCGTTAACAGCGCCCCCGCGGAGATCCCCGCAATTACACGTGCGCGTAATACGGACCTGCTCTGGTCCAGCGTATTTTTTCCTTTTGACATGTTCATCATGATATTTCTCTTGAAAGGTTAAAATTTGCAGAGTTAACATGAGGATTCTCAATCCACCTAGCGCTACTTCCCCTGCATGAAACGCCTTCTACAGAGGACTTAAACTTTGTTAAGCGTCAGTCGTTCCGTGCGGCACGTTCGCAATGGTACCCAGTTTGTCAGACGATTGCACCCTGTTTCTTGAGTATCTCCCTCAAGGTAGTGCCCCCCAACGCTGACCCACTGCGTTCCGGAAGCAACGGCCTGCAACCCCACCTCGGCCCAATCCACTCCACCCACACATCCTTGCCGGGGATGAGTCCCTTTGCTCAGGCGGCGGCTGAGCCCTCCCAGCCTCTTTCAGACTTTATGCTATAGGAACATCAAAACCTGTCAAGGAAATAACTGCGCTGATTCGGGGTCTTGGGAATCTAGGCTTCCGGAGCCAAAGCGGAACCTGCTTGCAGCCAGCTTGGCTTTCTGTGCTACAATTGAAGAATTGAAACCCAAGCCTCGGTGCCCCATGCAGATTCAACACGCCATCGAAAGTAAACTCCAAGACGCCTTCCAGCCCGAGTTTCTGGAAGTGGAGAACGAGAGCCACCGCCACAACGTCCCTCCGGGATCGGAGTCGCATTTCAAGGTCACAGTCATTTCCGAGAAATTTTCTGGAGCCAAACTACGGGAGCGGCACCAGATGGTGTACAGCATCCTGTGCGACGAGGTTTCCGGACCTGTCCACGCCCTCTCGATTCGCGCTCAGACTCCAGAACAGTGGCAGGCCACGGGTGCAACCCCGCACCAGACACCCGACTGCCGTGGCGGCGACGGCGGGCAACGGTTGGGGCTTTCCTAATCCGTGCCCGCGAATTTTCAGGCACTTTACGGGCTGGCACTGCTCGCGTCCCTCGGCTACCTCACCCTGCTGTTTTGGAAGCGGCACCCCTTTCGCAAAACCAGTCTGTTCCTGCGCATTGGCTTGCTCCTGTTGTTG
>CAVOCU010000095.1:0-5908 GCA_963694315.1 Dehalococcoidia bacterium
ACGCCCTTGGTTTCACAAATATTTCTCTTTTACCCATGAGCCATCTTCTAATGCTACGTTCCGAGGCTGCGGAAAAGCGCATTGCTCTTCTGCCAATGAAGCCATCCTGCGTCTTGCTGGCTCCTTTGCGTCGGAGGAGGTGCAATCATCAGCAAACCTCATCGATCAGATAATCGTTAACCTTGACCGTGAGCATGGTCGGAAACCTGAGCCGTGGGCTGACGCTCTCTCCCAATGGAAGCGTTGACCGCTAGGTGTATCATCTCTTAATAAATATCCGATATGGAGAGTTTGTGATGGCCGATGTCTATGTGTGCGTCAAGTGTAATGGAACCGAATACACGACCAGTGAACCCCTGCGTTTCTTCTGGTCCTGCTTGGCGCTCAAAGCCAGGGCCTACCACATTACCTAACAAGAGAGAGGTGGATATGGACGTCACAGATAAGGTTGCAATAATCACGGGAGCGGGACGGGGAATCGGGAGGGGCATCGCGCTGGTGTTTGCGCAAAACGGCGCGGACATCGTTGTCGCTGACATCAACATGGAAGCCGCTTATGCTGTGGTATTAGAAATAGAGAAGCTCGGCAGGAAGTCTCAGGCCCTTCACGTCGATGTGACTGATCAGGAATCAGTAGACACGATGGTGCGCGAGGCCATGAGCCACTTCGGGCGCATCGACATCCTAGTCAACAATGCTGGCGTCATCGGTGCGGCGGGCTGGGAAGGCCGAGATATCTCCTCTGAGGAGGACTGGGATGTGGTCTACGAAGTGAACGTGAAGGGCATGAACCGGGTGATGAGGGCCATCATTCCTCACATGAAGGAAAGGCGCTATGGCAAAATCATCAACATTTCCTCGCAGGCAGGCCGACAGGGTGACCCTGACAGCCCTTACGCAGTATCCAAAGCTGGGGTGATAAGCCTGACCCAGGGCACTGCCACGGAACTAGCGCGATACAACATTAATGTCAACGCCATCTGTCCTGGCATACTACGGACGTCCATGTGGGAGAGGGTAGCTGTGAGGCAGGGGAAAATCCTTGAGTCAGCCAAGGGACTAACCTCCGAGGAGGTCTTCGATAAGAACATTCGGGAGAGGATACCCATGGGCAGGGGACAAACGCCCGAGGACGTCGGCTACACAGCCTCGTTCCTAGCCTCGGACTACGCCAAGAATATCACCGGTCAAGCCATCAACGTGAGCGGCGGCTCACGCATGAACTGACGCATGGGATCAGTTACTCCAGATCACCTCAGTTGGAGCCGGTCTTAGTAGCCACCTTCAGAGGTACGGCGAACTCCACTGGCGTGGGAGCAAACTCCATAGCACGGGGCATTACGTCGAGCAATAATGCTTTCAGATTTTCTATTTCATCGGGCGGCGTCTCAAAGATAAGTTCGTCATGCACCTGCAGGAGTAAATTGCTCTTGAACCCTTCTTCAGTCATTCGACGGTCGACGCCCAGCATCGCCAGCTTCAGTGTTTCCGCAGCGGTTCCCTGCACCGGCATGTTGATGGCCTCGCGCTCTGTGGCTTGCCTCAACGTATTTTTCTGTAACACGTGTGGCTACGGTATCTTCAAACGATGGCTCAGATGAGCATGCCACTTCCCTAAACGCACAACCTCTCATTGGTGCAATAACACCAATTGGAAGCAGAGTATTTTTCGGTACCGATTGGTTAAGTCCACTGCCACAGTTCCCATGTTGCGATTCCTTGAGCGTCCACATCCCAATTATAAACAATAGCAGCGCCGTTTAAGCTTACAAGGGAAGGGGCTGATGCTTGGAAGTAGACCATCCCTTTGAAAGTAGCTCCTCCATCTTCGGTAAAGGTGCCAACACCGGTTGCTCTGAAAGTTGCAATTCCGTCTGCAGCGATAACGAGGCCAGCATTAGGGACCTCTCCATAAAGAGTTCCATCTGCTCTCATTTCAGCTGTATAAGTAGCCATCGTTTTGAGAATTTCTACCCCCGCCAAAGTTCCGCTCCCACTTGATACAGTCACTTCGAATTTGGGGAGAGCACTGTCTGATGGAAGTGTTTTAGTCGCAGTGACTGCCTTGATGGAACCCAATTTTTCACTCGGCATACTTTACCTCTTTTTTATTTTGCCCTCCTCCATTCAAACATGCTGATGATAGAATGCAGCCTCTTTGAATGGAGGAGATAATTATCATATACTCGCTATCTATTTACAACTTACGCTTACCCTTATTGACGACATGCCGAGGTGATATACCTGCGGGCAACGAAGGGGATGATATCCATGGAGTTGTCCGTTCCGCCATTCCCACTACCTCTGAGAACGGCGGAATGAGCTGGGGTTCTGGCACTACCTTGAAAAGAATTGCAGGGGAGCCTGAGGGTTAACAACTCACGGGCTTATTCCCACGACTGCTTTAACGAGATTTTTTTGAAGTCCATGGCCCTGAAGGGCCAACGGCAGGTTTGCAAACCAGACAGCTCCTAAACCCTTCACGGTAAGCTGCTTGAAGTGAAGTAAAGCGCCGACGGTTTTCGGGCTTTGTGCGTCTTCCTGGCGGGCAATTCGGGCGGCAGACAATTTTCGTTGTAGTACAGGCGTTAAATTCAGCCATTACACACCTTCCCATAAGTTTCATGCGGAGATGATATACCTGCGGTCAACTGAGGGAATCTAACAAATAAAGTCACCCTCTTTGCTCTTGCAGGGATCAAAAACAAGGTCGTCCACCCAATCGAGAATGGGGGAAGAATCTGAGAATGCCTGAGCGATGCCACCATAGGCGTGCTCGATTCCGGGCCCGCCCTGGAACACGCAGACTGCCTGCGGATCGCCCCCATTGGTGCGGGCATAGCCGACTGCCATTGCGACGGCGGTACGTTCTACCCGGGAAATGATGGGTCAAATTCCCACCGCGGATGTTGCGTCAATGAGCGGGTTTTGTGGGAAGCAAAAGAGGTATCGCACACCCTCTTGCTTCAGAATCTTTGCGATAGCGGCTCCACCCTTCATAGTTGCCTCTTGCTGATGTCGTAGCTATAGAAAGACTACGCAATGGTCTGAAATCAGAGCCCGTGAAGTGTACCACTACGGAGGCGGGTGCGTTACGATTTGCTACAGGCGACGCAGCGCGGGCAGTGATGTGAAGCCAACGAGTACTAGCGTGACGATTACTACTCCCATACCTATCACCACCGTCTGAACGCCCAACGCAGCAACGAAAAACCCCATGGTGAGTGTGCCCAGAGCGATCATGCTGTGGCCAACGTTGTAGATGCTCATGACGCGCCCCTGTAGTCCATCCGGAATCCGACTCTGCACCAGGGTCATATTTACCGCGAAGAAGATGGACTGTGTAGCGGCCAACATCGTGAGGAATACCAGTGATAGTGGCAGCATTGAGGACGCGCCTAGACCCAGAAGCGCCAAAGACATACCCGTACCCATGACGAGCATGAGGCGCCCTTTGCGCTGGACGGTCCCAGCAGTGGCCAATGACATGGTTCCTATAAGAGCTCCTACACCAGCAGCTGAATAGAGAATGCCGAGTCCGTCAGCTTCGAGGGAAAGCACATCCTCTGCCCAGACCGGCAGGAAGTTTGAGACTGGCATGGTGAAGAAAATCATAACGAACTGGATAATGAACAACATGCGGAGTGTACCGAGTCCCCAGATGAAGCGTAGACCCACAGCGATCTCTTGCCAAATACCTCCGCTCCCCGCATGTTCTCCGACCTCTCGTTCTGTTGGCTTAATGCGAAGAGGGAAGGCTGCCATAGCTACTCCGGTGAGAAGCACGGCCTGGATGATGAAGTTACTTTCTACCCCCACCCCGACGATTAAAAGCCCTGCCAACGCAGGCCCAAAGATACGCGTACTGGTCAACGCGGCAGAGTTTAGCGCGATGGCGTTCATCAGCGCTTCACGAGGAACCACTGAGGGGATGAGGGCCTGTCTCACAACGTGGATGATGGTACTCTCCACTCCGCTGATTATGGCGAAGATGTATAAGTGCCATGGCTGCACATACCCAAGAGCTATGTCTGTAGCTAAGAACACAGCCATGACGGCCATAGAGAGTTGGCTAATGATGAGGAGTTGCCGACGGTCGATCCTGTCGACAAACACGCCGACTATAGGCGAGAGGATCACCGAGGGAGCCTGATAGACAAAGATAATGGAACCAAGTAACACCGCCGAGTCCGTCAGGTCAAAGACCAACCATCCTAACGATGTCATCTGAATCCAACGCGCGCCACTTGATAGGATGGAGGTCATCCATACTAAGCGGTAATCCCTGTAATGCAATGAGCTTAACGCCTGACGCCACCGAGGCCCAGTAGGTGCGCTGACCTCTGTAGCGTCGTCAGATTCTCGTTCGTTGTGGGTCTGCGCCAAGATACGCCTCCAGTTTGTTTCCGGAAGGTTTAGATTTCATCGCCACTCTACCACAAAGAAATCTCACTTAGGGTGAGTAAATGATATACATAGCAGGAGCCTCGGGCGTGCCCGAGGCTCCTGCTATGTATATCAGCAGAATACTACGCCTTTGTCATCAACTCCGGGTGCTCAACAAAGGTCTCCCGTAGGTGAGCGGTGCTTTAACTATCCCCAAACGTGTTAGTGGTCGCCCTAAGCTGGATGACTACGGGGTTGTGAGGGAGTTAGTTAAGGATGCATTGGCTGAAGGGGTAGAGCTGACGCCCTGCTGCTTACAAAGCAGGTGCTGAACTGTTCAGTATTTGAAAAAATTCTCCATTTAGGCACGAATATCTGATTGAGCTCTTATCTAAGGAAATGGTAAAAATTTACCGGCCACCATGCTAATAGTGACCATGAAGAGGAGCACGGAACAAATCACCAATGCGACTTTTACCCCGATTGTACGGATATCTCTAATATCTACGCCCATGCCGATAGCCGACATCGCAACTAGAAATGAGTACCTAGAGAACTCCCGAATACTGTTTCCTGATGCTTCACCAATAATTTCTATGGATCGCAGGGTTGCAAGGACTATGAATCCGATAACAAACCATGGTACGTATTGGTGTATGGCGATGCCCCTAAATGTCTTTTTCCTATCTCCTGCATCCAGGTTTTTGGAAGAGTCTGTATCCTTCAAAGTGATGAGCAACTGGACTACTATAATCAATGGTGCTAATAGGACAACCCTTACTAATTTAACGAATGTGGCGACCGATGCTGAGGTAGCGCTAACCGTAGCGGACGCCGCATATACCTGAGCCACTGCATAGACAGCCATTCCCGCAACAATTCCGTAGTGGTACTCGCTCAACCCAAAAACAGGGACGAGTAGAGGTAAGAGAATGATTTGGATTGCGCCCAAGAGACTACTGATGGCGATCACCGAAGCTAGTTCAGCGGAACTTGCTCCAATTATCGGAGCCATTACCACCGCAGCAGAATTGCCGCAAATGGAATTGCTTACGCCAATCAGAATGGCCAGTTTGGGGCTCAATTTAAGGATTATGTGACCGATAACAAACGCGATTAACATACTTCCAACTACGCCGGACAGGATCAAAGCAAAAAGCCCTAACCCTGCACTCGCAACCTTTGGAAGAAAGATACTGGCACCCAATATCATCACGGAGAGTTCCAGGATGAACTTCGCTGAAAACTTGGTTCCAGCACTATGCCAATGTGCTTTAGGGAAAATATTTTTGAATGCTATGCCCAATAGGAGAGCTATAAGTAGAGGATCTAAAATAGTCTTTGGAACCTGGTTTGTTACTCCAATAATTAGAGCGGCCATAACGCAGCACAATCCCAGTCCAGGTGCAACATTAAATAGATTGGTGTGTCTAATCATTGTCTAATGCCCCGCCCCAATGCAGTCCGAGGTTTTCCGTTTTGAAAACGTTGTGGATCGGAACCATGAAGAAAATTCTGAATT
>CAVOCU010000096.1:0-5872 GCA_963694315.1 Dehalococcoidia bacterium
TCTCTCGGAAATAGTGGGTCAGCAAAGGCAACGCCGTCAGTTCATCTACAGGGATGTTGAAGAATCCTTGAATCTGTCCGGCATGCAGATCCATGGTCAGCACACGGTGCGCCCCGGCCACCGTAATAAGGTCGGCAAGGAGCCGAGCCGTGACCGGCACCCGTGGCTGGTCCTTCTTGTCTGAACGACCATAAGCGTAGTAAGGAATCACTGCGGTAATACGACCCGCAGACGCACGTTTGGCCGCATCAATCATAATCAGGAGTTCCATAATGCTGTCATTTACGGGATACGCAAACGGCTGGATGATGAAAACATCCTGCTGCCGAATGTTCTCTTGATACTGCACAAAGGTATTGTCGTTGGAGAACTTGGATATGGTGGCCTTCCCTACAGGGATGTCTACGTAGGAGCACACTTCTTGAGCCAGCATAGGGTGTGCGGCACCACTGAAAATCTTCAGGTCCTCCAAATCAGGCATTCTTACCCCCTCTAGGTTGGTACAATCAGCTTATGGAAACCCCGAGTAACCACGGTGCCCAGCAAGCTACGCAGCAGGTTTGATTATAGCACAAGGGTAAATTCAACCCATATCTGATGCATAGGGGAATACGTCGATGTTTCCGAAGTTTTCCGCCCGTTATTCCTTTCTGCCACTTTATTGACACTGCCAGCTATTCACACACACCGGGTTTTGGTACAATGCCACGGGATTTTGCCCAAACACCAAACGTTTGATTCCTGGAGTGGATATGCCTGCGTATGCCGTAATTGGTGGCCAATGGGGTGATGAAGGAAAAGGGAAGGTCATTGATTACCTGTCAGAGCGTGTCACTGTTGTGGCGCGATTCTCCGGCGGGAACAATGCCGGCCACACCGTCCTCAATGAGAAGGGTGAGTTCAAGTTTCACCTCATGCCCTCTGGAGCCGTCTGGCCTCAAGTCACCCCTGTCATTGGCAATGGAGTGGTTGTAGACCCTGATGTCCTAATTCAGGAGATTGAGGACTTGCGGTCTCGTGGGCTGGATGTAAGCAGGTTACAGGTGAGTGACCGCGCCCACGTAATCATGCCCTACCACGTCGCCCTAGACCAGTTAGAAGAGAAGGGCCGCGGTAATGGCGCGTTAGGCACCACAGGGCGAGGCGTTGGCCCCGCGTATGTGGACAAGGTAGCACGCACCGGCATCCGTTTTGGAGACATGCTGGATGCTGAGGGACTACGAAGCCGGATAGAACAGATATTGCCCCACGTTAATGATGTGATTACCAAGGTTCACGGCGGAGAGCCGTTTGATGTTCAAGACCTCTTCCAGCGCTGCTTGAATTGGAGAGACCAGTTGCTCCCCTTCATTGCACCGGTGGAAGAAAGGGTCCGCGCTGCCCTTGGCAGAGGAGAGAACGTCCTCCTTGAAGGAGCCCAGGGAACCCTCCTTGACCTTGACCACGGGACGTATCCCTACGTCACCTCATCTTCTAGTTCGGTCGGCGGCGCATGTGCAGGCCTAGGGATTGGCCCTCGGTCTGTAGCAGGGGTGTTCGGGATATTCAAGGCATACAACACAAGAGTGGGCGCAGGCCCCATGCCAACGGAGTTGGACGATGAAGTTGGCGAGGCCATCAGGCAGCGGGCCGGGGAATTCGGCACCACCACGGGACGCCCCCGACGATGCGGCTGGTTTGACGGCGTAGCTGCCCGTTATGGCGTTATCGTCAATGATCTGACATCTGGGATACTTACGCGGCTGGACATCCTTGACGGCATGAACCCGGTGAAGGTCTGTATAGGGTACGAAGTGGACGGTAAACCGATTGAAGGCTTCCCAGCCCAGATCAACGCATTAGAGAAATGCAAACCTATTTACAAGGATTTTGCTGGTTGGACCACGCCCACAGCGGGCCTGACCAATTGGGATGATGTGCCGCTAGAGGCTAAGCAGTACGTCCAGGGCTTGGAAGAGGTTATTGGCTGCTCCATAGATGTGATATCAACGGGGCCAAACCGCCATGAGACCATCAGCCGGAAGACCCTGATCCCTTAGGCTGCGCCGATGCTTCCCTATCCCACCCGTTGCTCGCCAAGGAAACAGGCGAGCCGATGTTCTGCGATGATGCGCACCTGAACCCGAGTGCCCACGCCATACTGCTTGGTGTGGTGCTGCAACACGTGAACAACACCCCCAGAGTTCAACTCCACTTCATACAGGTATGAAGGCCCCTGGAAGACCCTACTGATAATAACGCCCTGACCGGATTCAGACGGGTCAAGGGACATATCGTCAGGCCGTAGTAGCGCCTCCACCCCAGAAGGAGGGGGCTCCCCTTCCCAGGCCACGGCACCCAGTGCTGTCTCAAGCTTTCCATCGTGAAACGTAGCCGGAATAAAGTCAGCAAGCCCCAAAAACTTCGCAACGAAACGCGTATCTGGAGTGTGATAGATACCCTCTGGCGTTTCCACCTGCTGCAACTCGCCCCACTCCAATACCGCCACTTGGTCTCCCATGTAGAGTGCCTCATCCTGGTCATGGGTCACAAAAAGCGCCGTTGTGTTGGTGGATTGCAGAATCTCCCGGACTTCCGCTCTCACCTGTGCTCGTAACCCTGCATCAAGGTTGGAGAACGGCTCGTCCATCAGCAATACCGTCGGCCTCGGCGCAAGGGCTCTAGCCAGCGCAACGCGTTGTTGCTGTCCACCAGATAGCTCATGGGGCATTCGGCTCCCCAAACCTGCCAGTCCCACTAAGTCCAACGCTTCTACCACCCGCGCTTCACGTGCTGATTTATCTGGTATCCCAAAGCCCACGTTGCCTGCAACAGTCAAGTTAGGGAACAACGCATAGTCCTGGAACACCATGCCTATACGTCGCTGTTCTGGAGGCACGTAGACACCCGGCCCTGCAACCCTTCGTCCCGCAATCTCCACAACCCCAGCATCGGGAACCTCAAACCCTGCCACAAGCCGCAACGCAGTAGTCTTGCCACTTCCACTAGGACCTAGCAGCACCAGGGTGGTTCCTTCTGCGATGGTAAGGTCTAGGTTCTTAAGTGCCTGGGATCGTCCGTAACTCTTGACCAACCCCTCGCATCGCACTGCTGGTTCACTCACCGTACACCCCTTGGCTCTCTCAGAATCAGGAACGCAGTTGGGATAGCAGTCACAACTACAAGGAGCAACGCAGGGACAGCCGCCTGAGCAAAAAAGGCTTCTTCCAGCGCTGACCAGATAGAGGTCGCTAGTGTATCAAACCCTATTGGGCTCAAAAGCAACGTTGCAGGGAGCTCCTTCATAGCGGTAAGGAATACAAGTGCAGCCCCGGTCAGGATGCCCGGGACGATTAACGGCAGTGCCACTTGGAACAAAACGCTCATTGGTTTCCTACCAAGGCTCCGCGCCGCTTCTGCAATCCGAGGGCTCACCTGCAAAAACGACGCTCGTATAGTCCCCATAGCCTGAGGGAAGAAGAGCACAACATAAGCAAATACCAGCAGACTCATCGTCTGGTAAACCGGTGTAGCATACCGAGACCCAAAGAAAATCAGGGCTAATGCTACCGCAATGCCTGGGAGAGCAAACCCTATGTAGGCCATCTTTTCCACCAAACCGCTCAACCGTCCCGGGAACCTGACAGTCAAAATCACCACAGGAACCGCAGCCACAGCAGCCACTATGGCCGCAAGCCCAGAGACATAGATGGAATTGAGCGCCGCGCCCCAAAGGAGGCGAACAGGCTCTCCTTCAGCGATACCCCGTATCGCCCAATAACTCAAAAGAGACAATGGAGCCACAAGGGAGAGTGCGACAACCGCGGCGGTTGCGCCAAAGGCTGGCCACCGCCACCGTCCTAAACGCACCACTGATGATGGCCGCACAGTCCCTGTAGTACTACGGTAGTACTTTGACCGCCCCCGCGTCCTTGATTCAAGCAGTATTAGACCAAACGCAGCTCCTACCAACACCAGTGATAGCACAGCCGCCAGCGCCTGGTTAAAGGAATTGAACTGAAGGAATATCGCCCACGTGAACGTCTCATACCTCAGCAAGGATACCGCACCAAAATCGCTGAGGGTGTAGAGCGCCACCAGCAATGAACCAGCGGCGATGGCAGGACGTAATTGCGGGAGCGTCACCTTCCACAACGTTTTCCACTTTCCAATCCCTAAGCCTCGAGATGACTCTTCCAACGCCGGATCCAGCCCCCAAAGAGCAGATCGAACGCTGAGGAGGACGTAGGGAAAGCTCAAGAGCGTGATTGTCAGTGCCGCACCATGGAGGCCAGCAATATCCGGGAGTCGTTCAACCCCTGCAACCCGCTCCAAGAACCCCTGAAGCATCCCCTTCGGCCCCAAGGCTGATATCACCAGAAACCCCCCAACGTAACTGGGGATGACCAGCGGGAGGACGGTGAGCACCGACCACAAACGCCGCAGCGGCATGTCAGTGCGGACAGTCAGCCACGCCAACGGTACCGCGATAAACACAGAAGAAGCAGTCACCACGATGACCAGCAGGGCAGAGCGCATGAGGATTTCTGCGGTTCGCATACGGAACAGCAGGTCTAGCGAGTCGGAGCTACTGTCCACAGCCCGCTCTACTAGGTACACCAGCGGCAGCGCCATCGCCACAGCTACTATCGCAGAGGGCACCCAAATGATCGGCGAGGGACGACGAACACCGTGATGGCGTCCGCCACTAGTGAAAAATCCTCGAATGCCGATTGTCGCCCCCCTGATGTGCATATCTTCTACAACGTTACGGGATAATCCCAATATCTCTCAAGAGAGCTTGCGTTCCTTCTAAGTCTGCCATATCCCTAGGTGTGATATTGGGATGGTTAATGTCTTCTAAAGACGTCAACCCTAGCGGGGTAGCTACACCATCAATCAACGGATACTCAAAGGTCTGACTAGCAAAATACTGCTGCCCTACAAGCGAAAGCATGAACTCCAGGAACTTTTCCGCATTCTCTTTATTGTCAGCAGTGGAAAGGATACCCGCACCAGAAACCATAATCAGTGCTCCTGGCCCCCCAGCGCTTGGATGGTAGTTTCGCGCACCAAAAGAGTCGCCCTCCTCCGCTAGGAACCGGTGCAGATAGTAGTGATTGACCATGCCAATATCAATCTCCCCAGACGCAGATGCCGCCACCTGAGTCGTGTTGTTGGAGTATATCTTCGGATCATTCTCCTGCACCCCCTCAAGCCACTGTCTCGTCGGCTCCTCACCCCACGTTGCCCGCATGGCAGTCACCATCGCCTGGAAGGAGCCGTTCGTAGGTGCCCAGCCAAGTCGGCCTTTCCACTTAGGGTCTGTCAAACCGCTAATGTCCTCAGGAAGGTCTGCCTCGCTCAGAGTTTCATTGTTGTAGACCAACGTACGCGCACGACCGGAAATTCCCACCCAGGTACCATCGGAGGATCGTGCCCATTCAGGGACAAGATTCAGAAGGTCACCAGAGAGAGGTGTGAACAGGTCTTCAATAGCTCCCAACCCGCCTGGATCCTGCGCAAAGAAGAGGTCTGCGGGGGTGTTACCCCCTTCTTCTCGGATAGTGGCAGCCAAAGCTGCGGTGCCAGCGTACTTTACCTTCACGTCAATGCCCGTAGCATTCTTGAACTGTTGGATGATGGGATCAATAAGCGTCTCGCTGCGACCCGAGTAGATAGTAAGCGAGCCTGCGCTACTATCGTCATCGCTTGAGCACGCAGAAACCGCCATTGCCGCCAGCATTAACACCACAAGGAACATGCCAGTGAGAATGCGCTTGCGGTCTCCTTGAACCTTAGAGCTTAATAGTTGGAATATGTCCACTGAATTATCCTTCGATCTGCACATCTATACAGTCATTTAGAAATTCTCTATCATATTTATAGCATA
>CAVOCU010000097.1:0-5749 GCA_963694315.1 Dehalococcoidia bacterium
CCGGGCATACAATGACGGCATCCCGTAATCAAGGAGCATTGGATATGGCAGAAGTTCCAGAATGGTATACAGCATTCGTAGGAGCGGTGGTTGCCCGCCTCCCACGCGATATTGATGAATCAACCGCCAGGGGTCTAACGGAATCCCCGGACGCCCTAGAAGAAGCACTGCGTGGCCTGTTGAGCAGCGTTGAGGCCGGTGGCTCTATCGATGCCAACGCCCCGTTCCAAAACGATAAACTCACAGACGGCTGGAAGCTCCTGGAGGATCAGTCGGAACCCTCTCAGATATCTGCCGACACAATAGAGATAGCACTGTTTATCGAGGAAGGCCAACCAGACCTCATTGGCGAGGACATGGTGGAACACGTGATTGCTATCACATCCAAGCTGGGTCAGCGGCATGCCGAGTACTTGATTGACCATCAGGATGTTATCCCGGAGGAGTTCCGGCGGTACAGTGTGATTTTCCCAGGCACCATTTGGACAGATAATGTTGGGAACCACTACGTCCCTTACATCAAGTACAGACAAGAAGTGTGGACAATAGACTTCGGCATCGTGGAGGGGGGCGTGGATGACAGGGATCGACTTGCTCGACCACGCGCATAGTTTTCCGACCCCTTTTAAGCATGCCCAAAATTTCATTTGAATAACTGAGAGAACCATGACGACAAGCGACTGGAATGCAACGCTGTACTTGAACTTTGGCAATGAGCGATTACGACCCGCTCTGGATTTGCTAGCGCAGATTCCTTCACAAGACCCGAAACTCATCTATGACCTGGGCTGCGGGCCAGGCAACGCCACGGTGTACCTGAAGCAGCGATGGCCGAATGCCAAAATCGTTGGGATTGATTCGTCGGCTGACATGATTGAGAAAGCCCAAGCCGTCAGTAGTGACATAGAGTGGCAGTTGGCAGACCTCACCGCGTGGCAGGCAGACACCCCAGCGGACGTTCTTTACACCAACGCTACGCTGCACTGGCTGGATAACCATGAGACGTTGTTCCCAAAGCTGTTAGACGCGGTAAAGCCCGGTGGTGTGATGGCCATACAAATACCCAACAACTTCCCCGCGCCAAGCCACACCTGCATAGCCGACGCCGTACGAGAGAGCCCTTGGCAGGAACGGTTGAAGCCATTCCAAAGGGAACACCCCGTCAAGGAAATGGATGAGTATTATCAGATATTGCGGCCTCACATCGCGTCTCTGAACATGTGGGAAACCATCTACCACCAGCAGCTTGAGGGTGAAGACCCGGTGGTGACGTGGACTATGAGCACCATGCTCCGCCCGTTGCTGGACCAGCTTGATGAGTCAGAGGGGGCAACGTTCGTGGAGGACTACCGGCAGCGCGTCCGCAAGGCCTACCCGCCGCAGGAAGATGGCAAGACGATATTGCCCTTCAAACGCATGTTCATGATTGCCATTAAGTAGGCTTTAGTCCCAGCAAATCAGTCCCGGTTAATCATAAACGTTGCAGCTTTGTCGAAGTAGTCCAGGAGCATCGCTGCATCGTCCTCTGAGACGTCGGAAGCCAACACTGCCTCCCGCATATGCTGGTACCAAGCGTCTCGCTCCGCCTCCCCAATGGCAAAGGGCAGGTGCCGCATCCTGAGCCGTGGGTGTCCCCGGTCTCTGGAGTAGTACGGAGGCCCACCCCAGAGTTGCACCAGAAACAAGGCCAGGTTGGTCTTGCCAGGCTCTAGATCTTCAGGGTACATAGGCCTCAGCGCTGCATCCGCTGCAACGTGCGTATAGAACCGTTCAACCAGCGCCTTGAAGTACTCTATTCCACCTACGCGCTGATACAGCGAACTCTGTGGTTCCGTTCCCTCGGCTTCCGGGCCTGTGGGGCTCCCTTGCATGTGCGGCTCCCAATTAGTCTCTTAGAAGGGTAGTAAACAGAGCTACACTATGTCAAACCCTGAGCAGCAAAGAGGGGGCACCAAATGGTGCCCCCTCTTTCAAACGTAACGCTGTTATCTCCTAGAGCCGACCCGCCGGAGCCTTGTCGTCGTATCCGTGGTCAGGATACTCAAAAGTCCTCGCGTAGAACCAGTCGCCAAGCGATTCCAACCAATCTGCGTCCGGTCGCAGCTTCGTAGAGCATGAGCGGACGGTGTACAACTCGGGGTTCTCAGACCCAGGAGGCGGTGTTCGCCGTGAAGTCGTCGCTGGTGCGTGAGTTCAACCGCCATGACACCCACAACTCCGACCACGATGCCACGCTGCCGTTGCCCTACTACACCAGTGAGTTCGATTTCGTGCTGACCCGGCCCGGCGAAGTGGCCAAGTAACTTGGCAAACGAAAGAGGGTTCCACCTTCACAGGCAGAACCCTCTTCTTCGTTAGCTACCTAACCTACATTGCCAGCAAAAATCGCTAAGAGACCTCGAGTTGGTCTTGCTCTGCTGTAGGCTGAAGGTCAAAGGCGTTGTTGATGGCTGAGATGTACTGGTACTGGCCAGCAGTTGCCGTGATCTCCACCACCCACCGGGTGCCCTTGCGCGCAATCATGGAATCAAACAGTCCCTTTTCAACCTTGTTGGTCTGAAGGAGCTGTCGGACGTAGGTAACAATGTCACGATAGTCCTCGGCTAGGCCGCTGACGTCAGCGCTGGTTCGCACAGCCAAGATGGCCTCCTCCGGCACATCGTTCTTGCGGGCAGTGCCCACATGGGATGCCCACTCGTATCGGGCGTCCTTCTCACGGGATACGGCCAGGATGGTCAACTCTCGCTCTCCCATAGTGATCGACGACTTCAATCGCACGTGTGCGCCAGCCTCCATGACCTTCTGGGCAAGCCCCGGGCTATATGCCAGCACACCAAAGGGGCCGGCAACGCGTCCAAGCGTCTCCACTATGGCATCTATCTCCGCATGCTGGTCTGCGCCTACTTCGCTCTTTTCTGAAATCAACTTAATCCTTGGCATATGACCCTCCCTTTTTATTTTGGGCTAGCCGTCAGGCCGCCCGATAGCTTATTTCCAGTCTCCGTCCGCAGGGTAGATGTTTGGGCCCACGTGTAACGTTGCCGGGCCGTCACGCCATTCACCTGCAACCTCGCCAAACCGTTTGTAGTGGGCAGATTCCTGGTGATCCTTGAACGCTGCCTCGTCCTTGTACACCTCGTAAAGGTGAAGGGTGTTGGCATCCTGACCGTCCTGAACAACGTCAAAGCGCAGACAACCGGGCTCGTCCTCGTTCGCGCCCTTGGCGTTCAGCAGCATCTCCTTGATGAACTCGTCATGGTGCTCAGACTTGATCTTGATGGTCACGAACAGGATATGCACAGAGTGTCTCCTTTAGGCGTCTTTTGTCCTTTGGACTTTAGTGTGCGGGCTTCAGTCTCCTCATATGGCTATTTCCAGTTACCGTCTGCGGGGTGGGCATTGGCCCCGGATCGTAATACTGATGGGCCGTCACGCCAGTCCTTGGACATTGCTGACCACTTTCTCTGGTATTCCATGGTGTGGTGCTCGTCATAAGCTGCCTCATCCTTGAACACCTCATAGAAATGCAGCGTGTTGGGCTCATTAGCGTCCTGGATGATATCGAACTGGAAGCAGCCGGGCTCTTGCGCCACAGCACTCCTGGCGTTCTCTGACATTCCCTCGATGAACGCGTCGTGGAACTCCGGCTTGACCTTGACCGTGACAAATTTAACGTGCAACGTAGTGCCTCCTCAGTGGTGCGATGGCTGGAGTCATTGTATGGCGAGAGCGTTGCGTGTCAACCTACTTTGACCTGACCTCACGCAACCACACGCACCCCTTCCTCTCAACGCAGGCGCGGCGCCTACCCCTTAAGACACGACTCCAGCAAATCCAGCGCTGCCTTGGCGAAGGCCCACATGTTGGCTTCACGGTCCGTGCTGCCAGTCTCCAAGGTGATGGTGCACTCCACGGGGCCGGAGACGGCGAAACACGCATGACCAGAAGCGTCGCCGTAGCGGTTGCCTGTGGGGCCGCTGGCTCCCGTCTCGCTAATTCCCCACGTAGTGCCAAACTTCTCTCGCACGGCCTTCGCGATCAACGCCGCATAGGGCTCCGTGCTGGCGCGCATACCAGCCTTGGTCATGTCCTCTTCAGAGATGCCAAGCAGCGCCACCCGCGATACGCCAGTGTAGGAGACCACGCCGCCAACGTAATACGCAGATGCCCCCGACACCGACAGCAATGACGCCGATATAAGGCCGCCCGCCGATGAGTCCGCCACCGATATGTTCTCTTTTCGTTCTTTCAGCAGCGCCCCTACAGATGCTGCCAATGGACTTAGGTCTGGCATACCTCACGCCTCCTTCAAGTTAGTAGTAAGTTTGTGTCCAGCATTGTACGTGATGCAAACGCAAAGAGCACCGCCCCTCACCTCTCATCCCTACCCGACCGTTTATTGTCCCCCTTCATCGCCTCTACAAACCCCGAAAACCCGACATTTCACCCTTTTGGGTGACAGCACCTCGCGCATCTTTGCCGAGAGTAAAGTAAAACGTTTATGGGTTGTTAATAGTATCCTGCTGTAACTTATACAGTGTTTAGGCCCCTGGAGATATGGTGTTCAGTGGGCGTGTAGGTATCGTGTGGAGTGAGCCCAGAAGGCAGCACTATAGTGAGAAAGCAGCTAACAAAAGTCCGTCAGAAGGAAGAGGGGATGATTACTCTTCTGATTCTGATGCTGCTCTCCATGGGTTCGTTGTTACTGGTGCCGAGTATCGGCTTGGCGAACTCCGCACTGATCAGCAAACGCATCCAGACTGGACAGCTTTCGGAGCAGTACGCCCGCGATGGGGGGATAGAGTTTGCAGTCTGGAACCTTCTCTACGGCTCTGCTACAACCACGCTTAGCCAGCAAAATCCTCAGGTACAATATACCGTCAACCTCAACGGGGAGACCTCCACTGTGACCCTTGCCTGGAACGCCACCCTGGGGACACTCGGAGTTCCCACAGCGGAGGACGATAAGGTCAGGCCGTCCGTCACAGTGGTATGTGACAAGGACAGCGACGGATTTGATGACGATTGCCTTGACCTGCCCAAAACCTCTCCAGCATGGTGGCACGCTACACAATATTCCTGGAACAAATCAGTCCTCAGATTTCTGACGGAGTGACGGTAGCCTTTGACCAGATACCCACCGGCTTTTCTTACATTGCTAATACCACCTTCTCCGCCGATGGCAGCATGACCTCGATTGAGCCGACTAACGTTGGAAGCACACAGGACCCCATTCTAATGTGGGATTTTGATACAGGCCTGGGAGGTCCGGTGTTGCTCGCCCACGGTCAAATTAAGGAGTTCAGCTTTGATGTGAACATCAACAGATCAGAGAACAGGTACTGCAACTCCATATACCTGAAACCCAATAGGGAAACCACGGGAATGGTCTCAGTCGTCCAGATGGGCGATCCTTCACAGGACGACGGCTGCCAGAACGGCGGGGTGATTACCTCTAAGTACATTAACACTCCAGTGGTCATTGCAAACCAGCCCACCACCGTGACCTACGTAATCAACGTTGAGAACTTTGACACCAGCACCCTTGCCATTGATTCCGTACGGGACATGCTGCCTCAGGGCGGCATCACCTATGTGGCTGACTCCGCCACGTACATCCTCGCCGAAGAGCCGTTCGATCCTTTGGAGGACAGCTTCACAGACGTCAGCGGCCACTACGGCCTCCCGGACACGGAGCTTCAGCAATCCACGCTAGCCAGCGGCAGGGAACAGCTCATCTGGATTCTCC
>CAVOCU010000098.1:0-5659 GCA_963694315.1 Dehalococcoidia bacterium
AAGCTCACTGCCCTAATATTGGTGATTGCTGGGATCGTGGTACGGCTACCTTCATGATTCTGGGCGAGATTTGTACGTGGGCATGTCAGTATTGTGCCGTGACTACAGGTCGGCCCCATGCACTAGACCAGGAAGAGCCCGCCAGACTTGCCCGCACAGTGGAAAGTCTGGGACTCAAGTACTGCGTTATCACATCGGTGACACGGGAAGACCTACCTGACGGAGGAGCGTCCGTCTTTGCGGAGAGCATCACGCGCATCCATGCAGCTTTGCCTGAATGCAAGGTTGAGGTACTCATCCCCGATTTCCTGGGTAATGATGATGACCTTAAGACAGTGCTGGACTCTGGTCCTGGGGTGTTGAACCACAACATTGAGACGGTGAGGTCTGTGTTTCGGCAAGTGAGGCCCAAGGGCGACTATGACCGATCGATACGACTGCTGCGCCGTTCTGCCGAGATGGCCCCCCACATCCCTACCAAGTCCGGCATCATGGTAGGCCTTGGCGAGACGACGGACGATATCAAACAAACAATGGAAGACCTGCTTGCTGCGAATTGCCAGCTATTGACCATAGGGCAGTATCTACAGCCTACGCCAATCCACCGGAAGCTGGATCGCTTCTATACGCCCCAGGAGTTCCAGGAGCTAGCGGACGTGGGCATGGCAATGGGGTTCCGCCACGTTGCTTCTGGCCCGTTGGTACGTAGTTCCTACCACGCCGATGAACAGGCCGCCGCTGCCCACGTGGGCGATTCCACACCTCTATAAATGTCAGGAGCACCTATGCGATTTGAGAACAAGATTGCACTCATTACCGGTGCTGCTGGAGGCATTGGCAGCGCTACCGTACGAATAGTGGCAGGAGAAGCGGGCAACGTAGCTGCGTTGGATAACAACGAAGCTGCCCTGGAAGCCCTTGCGGAAACAACGGATGCCCTTCCCGGCCAAGTTGTGCCCGTCATGGCTGACGCTTTCAACCCCGTAGAGGTTGAAAGCGCAGTGCAGGCCGTGATGGACAGGTGGGGGCGGATAGACATCTTAATCAACTGCATTGGCGGAAGCACCATCGTCCCGGATACAAAACGGCCTATAGAAGAGTTGAGTCTGGAAGAGTGGAAAAAGGTTGTGGATTTCAACCTTGATGCAACGTTCCTGTTCTGTCGTGAAGTCCTGCCCCACATGAAACTGCAAGGGTCTGGCAAGATTGTGAACATCTCTTCGCGCTCAGCTACAGGCCTCAACCTCAACACCGCAGCGTATGCCGCAGCAAAAGCGGGCATTATTGCGATGACCACACGGGTAGCCCAAGAGGCGGGGCCTTACGGGATTAACGTAAACGCCATTGCTCCCAACACGACAATGACTGAGCGTGTGGCGCAGCTGCGATGGGCAGTGAGGACGCCAGAGGAGCAGGCTGCGTATATGGAGGATATTGCCTTGAGGCGGCTAGGGAAGCCTGAAGATCAGGCAAAGGTGATTGCATTTCTAGCGTCTGAAGATGCCGACTACGTCTCAGGGCAAACTATCCAAGTTAACGGTGGTATGTAACAAAAATCACCCGGTACCAAAGGTAACGAGCGATTCAATGTAATCGAATTCCAATGGTGGCAGTTAGGCTTTTTCTAGCCACCGCTCCCAGAATGACAGGGTTTGCGTTTGGCCTTCAAAGGAAACGTCCACAACAAATCCACCAGGGCCTACTTGCTGGTTTCGTGCAACTTCACCGACTTGACCAACAAAATTTGCATTGCTACCTTCAGACTCAGCAGCTTTAGCGATTTTAACCTTCTCACCTAGGGAAAACTGTGGCATGAGAACCTCCATCTGATTAGCTTTGATGGACTATATCATGAAAATGAGATTGTTATGCTATGAGAAGCGAAAAGGTGGACTGAACATTCTGGGGCAACCGCATAGCGGGATGGGGTTAGGGCATTACCCTGGTTACACGTGACGGGCTAACACGAAATCACTAAGCTCTAGCAGCGCGTGTTTCTGCTCTGATTCCGGCATCCCCTCTAGCGAGGCATTGGCCTGCAATCGAAGCTCCTCTGCCACGGCGTAGGAATCTGCAATGATGCCTGTGCTGTGTATCATGTCCACAGCGCGTTTCACATTCGCTTCTGGGTCTTTGCCTTGACATAAAGCGACCACAGGGTTGTCCTCTGGGTACCGTTCCACCAGCAACAGCGCAGGAAGCGTGAGAATCCCGAAAGCAAGGTCGCTCCCTACCGGCTTGCCAATCTCCGCAGGTGTCCCCTCAAAGTCCAGGATGTCATCCACTACCTGAAACGCTGTGCCTAAGTTTTTTCCGAAACTCCGCATATGTTGGATTGTGGTCTCGTCAGCCCCGCTTAATATAGCTCCGGACTCCGATGCTGTAGCGAAGAGGGAACCCGTCTTTTTGTATATCCGATCCAGGTATCGCTCACGGGTCTGCTGCCAGTCATTGACCATGATTCGTTCAGTGAGTTGCCCACTGGAGAGGTCCATGATGGTCTCGGAGAAGCGACGGATTACTCTGATATTTTGGGTGTCGCATACCTTCACCGCCGATGCTGCGAAGAGGAAGTCCCCTATCAGCACGGCAATCTCGGGACCCTGCATGCTACTCAGTGTTGCACGGCCTCTGCGGACATCGGCATTGTCCACCGTGTCATCGTGAATCAGCGTTGCCAGGTGCAGAAGCTCCACAGCGGCACCCATCAGGATGGGGCCATCGTCGGTGCAATTGAGCATCTTTGCTGTAAGGAGGGTGAGAGCGGAGCGCACACGCTTCCCTTGAACGTCTACCACGTGGCGCAACAACGCGTCTGTGGATTCCAGCCCTGTATGAGCCACACCTTTAAGGTTTTCTTCCACGCGCCTCAGTTCATCCTGTATAGGAGCATAGAAGCTGAGCACTGTCTCCATTGCGTTCCTTTGCTCCTCTAACCCGCACGCTGGGCATTCAGTAGGGCCGTTTCTTGTTCGATGATTTCCTCGTCAAGCTTCGTGAAAAGCGGCTTTGGCTCTTGGAGTGGCTGACCGGGTGGTGGTGGTGTGACAGCCCATCCGTTGGCAACAACGTCAGAGGTGAAGCCTAACATCGCATGCAACCGTTCGCCCGCGTGGGGCATGAACGGATAGAGCATCGTCTTCAATGCAGATATGGCATACAACGACGTGCTTAATGTGGTGGCTGTACGCACCTTGTCATCTTTGGCCGTCTTCCAGGGAGCCTGCATGTCTACGTAGCGGTTAGCATCGCCTGCAAGGGTCATTGCCTTACCTATAGCCTCACGGAACCGTGGCACCTCAAGGCTGCTTGCAACCTCATTCAGTGCCTCATCCGATTTCTGAATCAATGCCGTATCGTCGTCGTCCAACGGCCCTGGCTCTGGCACCAGCCCATCGAAGTTGCGATGCGTCAGTGTCAGGATACGATGCACCAGGTTCCCGTATGTGGCCACCAGTTCATCGTTGTTGCGGCGAAAGAACTCTCGCCAGGAGAAATCCGCGTCACCAAACTCCGGCATGTTGGCAGAGAGGTAGTAGCGCAGCGGGTCAGGCTCGTAACGTTCCAAGTAGTCCGGTGCCCATACGGCCCAGTTCTGGGACGTTGAGAATTTTTGGCCCTCAAGAGACAAAAACTCGTTGGCGGGGACGTTGGTTGGCAGGTTCAGACCACCGGCTCCCAATGAGGCACCAGACTCGCTATACGCCATTAGCATCGCAGGCCAGATGATGGTGTGGAATGGAATGTTGTCCTTGCCAATGAAATAATACGACTTGGTTGTAGGGTTTTTCCAATAATCCCTCCATTCACTGTCGTTCCCTCTGGCTTCAGACCACTCTACCGCGGCTGATAGGTATCCCGTACATGCCTCAAACCAGACATAAATGCGCTTAGAATCATAGCCTGGGATGGGTAAAGGTACACCCCAATTCACATCGCGAGTGATAGCGCGGTCACGTAGCCCTTCTGTCAGCCAATTCATAGTGAACCCGTAGACGTTGGGTCTCCACACTCCCTCACCCACCGATTTAGCCCAGTCATGCAGTTTTTCTTCCAGTGCACTTAGCCGGAGGAAGAAGTGCTCGGATTCGCGCATTTCTGGAGGTTCACCGCAGATATGGCAACGCCAATTTAGCAAATCCTGGGGGTCTAACGTCCTGCCGCAGCTGTCACATTGATCGCCTCGCGCTCGCTCAAAGCTGCAGTGGGGGCATGTCCCGTCTACGTACCTGTCTGGGAGGAAGCGTTGATCCTTGCCGCAATAAGCGTACTCAGCAGTTGCAGGGTAGATGAGGTCCTTCTCCAGCAGTGCCAGGAAGAGGTCTCCTACTATTTTTTTATGATTCTCAGTTCCTGTAGAGGTGTATTGGTCAAAGGAGATGCCCAGTTTTTCCCATACGTCCAGATACTGGGCGTGATACTTGGAAACCACCTGCTGCGGCGTCAGTCCCTCTTGTTCTGCGCGGATGGTGATGGGAGTTCCATGCTGATCCGTGCCGGACACCATGAGGACATCGTTACCTTTGAGTCGATGGTATCGAGCAAAAATGTCCGCTGGTAGATATGCGCCAGCGATTTGGCCAAGGTGCAACGGGCCGTTGGCATAAGGCCACGCAACGCCGATAAAAATTTGTTCCGACACAATAGGCTCCCGTAGTTATTAGAGGCTGGTGAAATTCTAACACAGAGATAGTGTTGCTGTACCTACAGATTTGCGGCCTTGGTGTTAGTCATAGCTTTATGAATAAGAGAAGAAGCAGGAGGACGATACCGAGTGAGAAAGGAGTAAAGGCTAAGCCTCCCTAGGCGATGAAGAGCGGATTCTCTGCGGTAATTGTGCGGGTCTCTGATGCCAATCCGGCCCGGAGAAAGGCGGGGAGTGCGAAGAGACTTTGGTTGGTCACGCCATCATAGAAGTCCATAGGCGCGACGCCGCGTTGTGTTAGGCGAGTGTTGATTTCGGTTGGTGTGAGATCGGCGGGGTTAGGCCCTAGAGACGCTATGTTGAAGCCCCACGTCTCTCCGAAGGACTGCACATGGGCGGCGTAGGGTGCAACGCAAGGGAACACCTGGTTCAATGTGTAGTTGATGGCCGTGAATACTTCTTTGTGATTAATGAGGCTGGCCGGGCCCGATTGCGTCACCATTAGCCCGCCTGGGGCCAATCGATCGCGAACCATGGCGTAGAAACCTAGGGTATAGAGTAAGTATGCCGGGCCACCGTCCATTGGATCGGACAAATCCAGCACAATGACATCAAACCGCTCATCCGTGTTCCGTAAGAACGCAGAGGCGTCGTCAAATTTCAAATCAAGTCGAGGATCCTCGAAGGCACCCTGACAGGACTCCGGCAGATACTTCTGACAGACTTCCACTACTTCTTGGTCCAAATCTACCATGACTGCACGCTTCACGGTGTTGTGCTTAAGCACTTCTCGTGCCGTTGCGCCTTCACCACCACCGGCAATGAACACCTTTTCCGGGTTGGGATGGGCAACCATAGCAGGCTGCACTAGGCTCTGGTGGTAGATGAACTCGTCTGCTTGTGCCGATTGCGTCTTCCCTTCAAGGACAAGGCAGCGGCCAAAGCACCCGTTTTCGAGTACCTCAATAGTCTGATATTTACTTTTCCTTGAATACAACACCCTGTCAATGCTGC
>CAVOCU010000099.1:0-5621 GCA_963694315.1 Dehalococcoidia bacterium
GGATGAGTGGACAAAACTTTCAGCCCGGATGTTGGCTGAAGTTGCCAGCAACATGGCGCTGGTCTCTATGCCCAGAACAATACAAACCCGCATCCGCAATCTCCAATTAGTGTATTTGGATGAACACCTGGTAATGCAGGTTGTGGTGTTGCAGGAAGCTCGTCTTCGGAAAGAGTTGGTGCCTTTAGCTGAGCCGGTTTCTGAAGAAGACATCAATCATGTGGCTGGCAAATTGAACAACCACGTGAAAGGTCTCTCATATCAAGAGGTGTTAGATCGGAGCATTGAAACTACGCCCCTGGAAAAAGATGTGCTGGACGTAGCGTTGCGCATCTTGCAGGAGGAAGACCAAGCAAGCTTTGCTGACTACATCATAGAGGGACTGCGGCACTTGGTTGACCAGCCGGAGTTCAAGGGTTCTTCGCAAGTTCACGATCTGATAGAGATTCTGGAGAGTCGAAGACTTGCTCAGGCAATCCTCACAGAGAGCCCCGGTGTGGGTGGGATACGGGTGGTTATTGGCAGTGAGAACCATGAGGACGCCCTCAAGCCAATGAGTCTTGTTATTGCCCAGTATGGCGTACGCAATCAGGTCTTTGGGACGATTAGTATCGTTGGGCCCATGCGGATGCACTATGAGCGGACCATTGCTGGCGTCAACTACTTCTCGTCTCTGATGAGCCAGATGTTGGAAGAGGTGGGTTTAGGCCCATCGTAAAGAGCGTGACCAGGAGATGATTTAATGGAAACACAAGAAGGTACTAATGGGGCCGCACGGGAGGAACCGGCGGCCCCAAACCATAGTCAGGATTCTTCCATCAATGGGGAGACAAGCTCTGACGAACCTCAAGCGAAGATTAAAGAGTTAGAAGAGCGTGCGGAGCGCCTTATGGCGAACTGGCAACGCGCCCAAGCTGACTTGGCCAATTATCGTAAACAGGTGGAGCGTGAACAACTGGAGTTGGTTCAGTTGACCACTGAGGGATTGACTGCCGATACGCTCTCCATCCTTGACGACTTTGAGCGCGCTTTTTCCACGATACCCCAGAATTTACGGTCATATACGTGGATTGAAGGTGTATGGCTGGTCTACAAGAAGATGGAGGCCATTCTCAATGCCCGTGGGCTAGAGGCTGTGGAGGCAAAGGTGGAACAAGCCTTTGACCCCAAACTGCACCAGGCCCTCTCCGAAGTTGAGGGAGAGGCAGGAATAATCGTTGAGGTGGCCCAGCAGGGGTACACTATGGGTGGACGCCTTTTACGCCCTGCTTTGGTCACTGTTGGGAAGGGTAGCGCCTCTCCGGACGCCGACGGTGAGACTCCTCCTCCCACTGAGGGCGCTACTGAAGCGTAACATCCAGCGTCCTCCCATTGGCAGGGCTGGTCATAGTGTACAATTGAACTATCTATAACTATTGGAATTGACTACTAACTGATGGCAAACAATAAAAACTACTATGAACTCCTGGGCATTCCCAAAGACGCATCAGAGGAACAGGTTCGCAAAGCGTTCCGTGGTCTTGCTATGGAGTGGCATCCTGATCGGAACCGCGCTGCTGATGCGGAGGATCGCTTCAAGGAAATTAATGAAGCGTATCAAGTCCTCATTGACCCCAAGAAACGACAGATGTATGACCAGTATGGTCGTGTGGACATTGACCCGAACGGAGGGTTCCCTGGTAGAGGGTTTGATGGAGTCAACTTCCAGGGTGGCGTCGGCGATATTTTCGATGCGTTCTTTGGTGGATTTGGCGGCCAAGGTGAAAGCGATGCTTCCCGAGGCAGCGATATCCAGTACGCTACAACAATCACCTTCCAAGAGGCGGCCTTTGGTGTAGAGAAGGAACTGCAGATTACTCGGAACGAGACCTGCTCTACCTGCAACGGCAACTTGGCTGCACCGGGTACGTCTACTGACACGTGCGGTAACTGCAAAGGCTCTGGACAGGTACGCAGAGCACAGAACAGCATCTTTGGGCAGTTTGTTCAGGTGGTTGCTTGTAACGTGTGCAGAGGGCGTGGCCAGACGGTAAAAACACCCTGCCCAACATGTAAGGCTTCTGGTCGTGAGCGGAAATCACGCAACGTGGTGGTCAATGTCCCAGGCGGCGTTGAGGATGGCATGCGTGTTAGGTTGTCCGGTGAGGGCGATGTGGGGGCGAGCAAAGGGCGCGGGGGCGATTTGTACGTCACGCTGTCTGTGAAGTCCCATCCGTTGTTCCGACGCGAGAAGGAACATCTTGTATTTGATCTACCGCTGAACGTAGCCCAAGCGGCTCTCGGCAAGACTATAGATGTGCCAATGCTGGATGGTACGAACGAGGAATTTGTGGTTCCTGCGGGCGTGCAGTCCGGCGCTGTTCTGCGGAAGAAGGGCCAAGGGGTTCCTAGCTTGAACAATAGCAGGCATGGAGATCTGGTGGCCTTGGTGACCATTATCACACCGAAGAAGATGAGCCCCCGTACTCGTGAGCTTTTTGATGAACTTGCCGATGCCTTGGACGAGGATGAAGAAGCGCATGCTCCCAGCAACGGGAAGTCATGGGTACGGAAACTCAAAGATGTCCTGGCAGGGGAAAACAGCTAGGGCATCCCTCTTAACGCACTAATCTTAACCCTGTAGACTTGTGCGCGGCTGCGACTGCTTTGTCCTAACTACGACTTCTTGCTTTCAATGGAATAGATGATAGGAGACCTCTTGTGGACTACCTTGAACTAACGGTCCAGGCACCCCCAGAGCTTGTTGAGCCCTTGGTGCAGCTGTTTCAGCACTATGGCAAGCAACGTGTGGCTGTGGAGGAGGCTGGCGGGTACAACCCGGACGAAGGTGAGGGGCCCACAGAGGGAGCACCGGTCATTGTGCGGACGTACTTGCCCAAAACCCGTACAGCAACCGAGCGTAGGGCCCGTATTGAGGTGGGGGTGCAATTGATGGGGTTGATTAAGCCCCTTTCTCCCCTGGAGGTTCGCACTGTGACCCCTTATGAGTGGGAGGAGGCGTGGAAGGCCCACTTCCACCTACTTCGTATAGGCAAGCGCCTGGTGGTTCGCCCCTCCTGGCAAGAATATGAACCCCAGGGTAGCGAACTGGTGTTGACGCTGGATCCGGGGCTGGCCTTTGGTACGGGACATCATCCCACCACCTATATGTGTCTTGAGCAGTTAGAGCGGCGGATTCAGGATGGGATGCGTGTCTTAGACCTGGGGACTGGCTCTGGCCTTCTGGCTCAGGCTGCGTTGCTCTTGGGCGCTTCCTGGGTGTTGGCTGTAGATACAGAAGCGGACTCCATTCGAGCCTCTCGCAGGAATCTAAAGGAGGCAGGCTTTTCCAAACAGGTCAAGATCATTCGGGGTAGCATTCCGCAGCCGGAGGGCGTGGACATGGACCTAGTGGTGGCCAACATCTCTGCCAGGGTGCTCATTGAGCTTGCCGAGCATATTGCGGCAAGCCTGAAGCCTGGAGGCGTGTTGATAGCTTCTGGCGTGTTGGAAGAGCGTGGGGATGAGGTGAGGGAGGCTCTATCGGCTGCAGGATTGACCGAGATGGAGATTCAACACAACGAGGATTGGTTAGCGCTGTGTTTCCAGCGTTAGCCTAGTGTAGGTCTGACGGCCATTCTTGGCGGGGTGCTCTGCTCAGCAACGATGCAGTGGCTTCTCTTGGATCCAGCCCTTCAAACAGGATGCGTGCGGTCAGTTCTGTGATTGGCATCTCTACGCCGTGCTGCTTTGCCAATTGTAATGCCGCTTCTGTTGTGCCTACGCCTTCCGCCACATGCACCATTCCCCCTAGTACCTCCGAAAGCGGATGGCCCAGCCCAATCTGTTCTCCCACATAGCGATTCCGACTGAGATTGCTGAAGCACGTAGCCACCAGGTCTCCTAGGCCGGCCAAACCGGCCATAGTGAGAGGCTTAGCGCCGCAAGCCACGCCTAAGCGTGTGATTTCCGCCAATCCTCTGGTTACAAACGCTGCTTTGCCGTTCGCGCCGAAGCCTAGGCCATCGCTGATGCCCGCGCCAATGGCTATGGCGTTCTTCAGCGCCCCCCCTAGCTCCACGCCGATGACATCATTGTTGGTGTACACACGGAAGGTATTGGAGCTATAGAGTTCTTGAACCCACTCGGATATAGCGGGATCGTGGGCAGCTACAACGGTAGATGACGGCTTTCCATCAACAACCTCCTGAGAGAGGTTTGGGCCGGAAAGGACGCATAGCTGGCTTTCGGCAACATCGGGGAGTTCTTCTTGAATGATCTGGGTCATTCGCTTTCCAGAACCCTTCTCTATGCCCTTAATTGCGCTGAGAAGCACCGTTGAAGCCTGTAAATAGGGTCTTAGTCCGGCTAGGCTCTCCCTGAGGCGCTGTGACGGTGTGCAGAGAATTACAAGGTCAGCATTGCTGAAAGCAGATTCAGCGTTTGCTGTAGCGGTAAAAGATGAGGGGAAGGGTACGCCGGGGAGTAACCGTTTGTTCTCCTGATCCTGTGTTAGGGCATGGGCTTCTTCTTCAGAACGTGCCCAGAGGGTAACTTCTTGGCCTCGTCGCGCCAGCAAGATACCCAGAGTTGTACCCCAGCTGGTTGTTCCCAGTACGCCCACGCGGGACATTGCTACACCTCTGCCTTGGGTGGTGTTTCGGCCGCTGGTTGCCCCAACCGGGCTTCCGTTCCTGCCAGAAGCCGAACGATGTTGGCACGATGCCGCCCCACGATGATTATGGTGGCGACTCCACCGTATATTCCGTAGACTGCTGAAAATTCTCCAAGAAACCCAAAGATTACGAGGGAGAGCCCTCCCAGGGGAACGCCTATGATGCTTCCCAGAGAAATGTACCGGGTAATCTTCATAAGGGAGACAGCTACGACGAGGGCTACAATGCCGCCCAAGGGGAAGAGGGCAAGAAGGCCACCCAAGCCTGTGGCAACACCTTTACCACCTTTGAATTTAAGGTAGATTGGCCAGTTATGACCTATCAGGGCCGCCAGCGCAGAACCCATTTCCAAGTAGGACGTTTGTAGGGAGGAGATATCTACTGCGTCTGCCAGTGCCCTTGCCGCTAGGACGGCAACCGTTCCTTTTGAGACGTCCAGTATGAGCACCAGAACTGCCAGCCGGACGCCCATGGAACGTAGAACGTTACTGCTTCCAATGTTCCCGCTGCCCGTGTTCCTTACATCTACGCCTCTGCTCCATTTACCAATCAATAAGCCCCAGGGGATTGCGCCTACTAGGTAAGCCCCGGGAATGAGGAGCAGAAACAAGGTGAGGGCGTTCATGTTTTCCGCTTTTTACCACCTTTGCGGAACTCTAACCGAACTGGGACACGCCGGATGTGGAAGGTGGTCCGAATGGTGTTCATCAGATATCGCTGATAAGAGAAATGAACCATCTCCGGACTGTTCACATAGACAGTGAATGTCAGGGGGTGTATATGCTTCTGCTCTCCCCGGAAGAGGCGTAAATGTCGGCGTCCTTGGGAAGGCGGTGGATGTTTGGCCAGGGCCTCCATCAGCGCGGTATTTAATGCTGCTTCACTCACTTGAGTAGCCTGCTCAGTGTAGAGCTCTTGAGCGGTTCTCAGCAGAGCGGGTATGCCTTCTCCTGTGAGGGCGGAGAT
>CAVOCU010000100.1:0-5611 GCA_963694315.1 Dehalococcoidia bacterium
GCAGCCAACCGTAGTTTCCTCACCAACGATGGTGGCGTCGTGCCCTGCGACTCCGAGGGATGCTGGTGCTCGTCGTCGATGCACTGGCACTGCGTCCCCAACCGAAGCTGGAAGACGGAAGCCATGCCGTAGCAGCAGCCGGGAACCTCCATGCGCGTCATGATGTCGTTGATGCCACGTCGCAGTAACGCAGCCGTTGCGTCTGCCTTGGTGTTGTGCTCTCCCGTGGCAATGAGCTTCAGTGCCGCTGTGCCTGCCGCCGCTGCCAGTGGGTTGGCGTTGAACGTCCCTGCGTGGCCCACGCGGTTGTCACCGTTGCTTTCATCGTGGGCAATCATGTTCATGATGTCAGCGCGACCTGACACGGCACCGCCGGGCAGTCCGCCCGCCAGAATCTTGGCTAGCGTCGTCACGTCCGGGATTACGCCGTAGAGGGCCTGTGCGCCTCCAGGCGAGATACGGAAGCCCGTCACCACTTCATCGAAGACCAGCAGGACGCCGTGCTTTGTGGTCGTGTCTCGGAGTTCTTGCAGGAACTCGGGGTACACAGGAATCTGGCCCATGCCAGCGCCGGTGGGCTCCAGGATTATCGCGGCTATGTCATCGTGCTCAGCCAGCGTGCGCTCCACGGCGGCGATATCGTTAGGCGGCAAGACGTAGGACATGGCAGCGACCTCAGGGGCTATGCCACCCATGTTGCGGCCTGAGCCAGCCAGTAGGAAATCATGCCAACCGTGGAAGTGACTCTGGAACTTGATGACGCGGGTCTTGCCGGTGAAAGCGCGCACCAAGCGCAAGGCCAGCAGCGTTGCTTCTGTGCCGGAGGAAGTGAAGCGCACGCGCTCAGCGGAGGGGATGAGTTGCTGCACCATGCGCCCCCATGCAATCTCGTCCCTGGTGTTGGCTCCCAGGTGGGTTCCCTGGGTCAACTTGTCTGTGACGGCCTTCACCACATCGGGATGGCCGTGGCCCAGCAGTAGCGCGCCGTGGCCCATCACGTAATCCACATACTCATTGCCGTCCACGTCCCATTTGCGACTGCCCTTGGCATGGGTTGCCACTACGGGGAACGGCATCAGAAACCGGTTGTCGTGGGTGACGCCATCGGGGAAGACATCCATAGCCTCGCTGTACGTCTCCTCGGATGTCGGGTGCTTGGCATGATACTGTTCCTCTATGCTTGGCATGGTGCGTCTCCCTTGTTTTGTGGTGGTGCCATTGTAGCCTCTGTCGTTCCAGGCGCAAGCGGTTATGCTATGATGGCCGGACAAAATTCATAGCTGGACGGGAACAATGAAGAGCTACCTCACCTACCTTGAATGCACAGCCTGCGGCCAACGTCATGACGCCGATGAACTGCACACCGTGTGCCAATCCTGCACCAAGGTCCTGTATCCCAGGTACGACCTAGCGGCGGTGAAGTCTGCGGTGTCCCAGTGGGAAATGGCGTCCCGAGAGCAGACGATGTGGAGGTACTTTGAGGTACTGCCGGTGCGTGACCCACTGAACGTGGCGACCCTGGGCGAGGGCGGTACGCCGTTGCTGCGGGCTAACCAGCTTGGCGAGGCGCTTGGCTGCACAGACCTGTACATCAAGGACGAGGGGCTGAACCCCACGGCGTCGTTCAAGGCGAGGGGGATGGCAGCAGCCGTTTCCAAGGCTAAGGAGCTGGGCGCGACACGCATCATGGTGCCATCGGCGGGGAACGCTGCCGGTGCAATGGCTGCCTACGCCGCAAGGGCTGGGTTGGAAGCGCACCTGTTCATGCCTCGATCGACGCCGCAATCGAACATTCTGGAATCAGGCATCGCCGGCGCTACGGTTGAGCTAGTTGACGGCCACATCGGCGACGCAGGCCGCATCGCACGGGAACGAGCCGCCGCATCGCCGATGTTCGATATGTCGACGATGAAGGAGCCGTACCGGGTTGAGGGCAAGAAGACCCTAGGCTATGAGATTGCGGAGGCCCTGGGATGGCGGTTGCCGGATGTGATTGTGTACCCAACGGGTGGCGGCACGGGGCTGCTGGGGATGTGGAAGGCGTTTGATGAAATGGAGGAGATGGGCTGGCTACCGGACTCCCACAGACCGCGCATGATTGCTGTGCAGGCTGAAGGCTGTGCCCCTGTGGTGAAGGCTTTCCTGGACGGCGCCGATCATTGTGAACCCTGGGAGAATGCGCAGACGGTGGCTGCTGGACTACGGGTGCCCGGCCCTTACGCGGATTATTTGATACTCCAATGCTTGCGAGAGAGCGGCGGAACGGCCCTGACGGTGACTGACGCCGAGGCCCTGGCATGTGTGCCGGAGATGGCCGCTGCGGAGGGTGTGTTCCCCTGCCCGGAGGGTGCTGCGACGCTGGCTGCGTTGAAGAAGCTGCTGGCTGACGGCACGGTGGACAGGGAAGAGCGTATCGTTCTGCTGAACACGGGTAGTGGACTCAAGTACCTAGACGTCCTTGGGGGAGCTTAAGTCTACACATTTTTTGAACTAGCCAAACCCCGGATTCAAGAGTGAAATGTCAACTCCCTTTATGCTAACCTAACGGTCGTCTTACGAGTACCTATATTCCGGTGTTCCGAAGGGAGATTTCTATGGTAACGCCTCTCGATGTAATACCTGCCTTTCATCAGGCTTTCCGCAACGACATGCGCAAGATTGACAATGCGACCTTAAAGGCTGCGCAAGGAAAGGGCGATTTGTCTCTTGTGATAGATCGGCTTCGTTTGTTTCAGCGAGATTCTAAAGTGGCATGCGGACGCTGAAGACGAGCTTGTGTTTCCGGCATTGAATAAAGTAGCCCCTCATGTGGCTGAAGCCTATTTCTTGGATCACCGAGAGTTGGACATCATGACTGAGGGTCTGGCCAAAGTTGAGATCGCGTCAGACGCCATTGTCGCCGCGCGGGCTACGGCGGAGCTGCCCGCAGTTCTACGAATACATCTGGATAAAGAAGACGGCCATCTCTACCCTCTCCTGCGTGAGAAGACATCAGTGGAAGAGCAGACCGCGATAGTCGGTGACATGGCAGGACATGTACCGCCCGGTCGTAACCCGGATTTCATACACTGGTTCTTTACTACCGCGGGAAATGATGAACAGGAGATGTGGCTCAGGGTAGTCATGGGGTTAATGCCTGAACCTGTGTTTGCGGGTGTCAAGGGGCTGGTTCACGAAACTGTTGGAGAGGGTTGGTCTGAGTTGACCAGGCGGACTCCGGAGCTGGGAGCCTAAGCCTCTTTTGCCGGGGCCACTTGTACTCTACATAAAGAACCTCTTTCAATGACGCAACCCACCGAATGCCCCCATGAGCACCGCATCCACCTTGGCGACGACACACGTCGGGAGGTGGAGCGGTTCTTTGATGAGCTGGAGGTCTCCACCGGCACGGTAGACCTGTTTGACGGCGAGGACACCAGCGTGCTGAACATTCTGAATGCCGAGGCCGTCTCCTGGTGCCGCGACTGTTCTCACGTCCTCATCACATGGCTCCCTGGCGACGACCCGCTGGACATGGTCTTCCCCAATACCACCGCAGAGGAGTTTCTGAGCCTTAGGCTCCAGCCTTAGGCTGTTTTGCTGCGAGGTCAAATCCACCACTAATTCATTAACTTTCCTGTTACTTATGCGATGGCTGTGGCGTATAGTTCCATCATGATTAATGATGCAGACTTTGCCACTTTTGCGGCTGTATTTAGCACTTTATTTGGGCTTCTTATGGGAGCCTTGTTGGCCGGATTCTTTTTCTTGACTGAAGCATCCTCTAGTCTCGAACGAGAAGGAATAGGTAAATTAAATGAGCAGGGGAGACTTATAGACCAGTTGTTGTCCTCTAACTCAATTTCCGCTGGCAAATTCTTCAACAGGGAAATAGGGGAAGCTCAAGGCGTGTTCGTTACTTTCATGCTTTTCCACTTGCCTGAATCATTTGATTGTTATATGTGGAGACGAAGGCTTAAAGAATGAGAAATGCGGCAAACGGAGATTTCTCAAAATGAGCCAAGACCCAGCCCGTTATACAAATTCAACTTGAATTTATCATCTCATTTGGTTGCAACCGACCAAGCTCAACAAATGATTGAACACTCTAAAATTTTGAAGAGAATCCGGAATGGTCTCCTAATCCCGTGGTGGAAAGCTCCAATGACTGGGTCGATTTTAATGACATTGGCCGGGATAGTCGCATCTTTCATATCTAGAATGAGTTTAGGGGACGACCTGCCAGATAATTTTAATGCCGTGATTGGTGGGTTGATGATTCTTGCCTTTGCTTTGCTATTTGGTAGGCTTTTACATTTTGCCAGTCAACTGGTCAGGCCAATTGAGACTGAGTTGGATGGGATCCCTTGATACTTTCAACCGATGATATCTCTCGTTTAAATCCAGAACCGTTAGAAATCCTCACGAAACTTGGATTATTGCAGAAAAAATAACGTTAAAGTCCAGGAGGTCTAAAGTCTTGTTGGTGCGTTGTCGGGGGCGCCCCCCCACTTTGTACCTGCGCCTGTTTCTGTTACACTGTGGTGAATCATATTGCAAACAACAGCCTCAAGGGGCACAAAAGCCTTGATAGGGCCAGGAGAGAACACAACAACTATGGCAACCTTTAAGAACCCATCACGGAACGTCTGGCATACATCGGTCTGCTCCCGATGCAGCAAGGTCATCACTCGGGTGAAGCTGCCGGGGCTGTTCAAGACAACGTCCCACCGCATCTGTGATGCTTGCCTGTCAGAAGATGGAGCAGCCCAGGGCGCGGCACTAGCCGCAGTGGCGGGTATAGGAGGAGCTGCTGCTCCTCCTAGTGCAACCAGGGCACCAGCGCCAGCACGTCGGCCTGGCGGCGGTGGTGGTGGAGCACGCCGTGCGCCAGCAGCAAAACCAGCAGCTGAATAGAACCCACTACACAAACTCGTAACGCGTAGAACCAGTCGGCACCTTGAAGGGTCGGCTGGCTCTTGTTTTTTAGCACAAGCAAATAAGGGGGAATCATGGCGGCGTATCTGATAGCAGACATTGAAGTCCAGGATGCAGAGGCCTTTGACGAGTACCGCAAGTTGGTACCTGCCATCCTTGAGCCCTTTGGCGGCACGTACATCGTCCGTGGCGGGGCGGTCACTCCCCTGGAAGGGGGCTGGGAACCGAAGCGCGTCGTAATGCTGGAGTTCCCGAGCATGGATGCACTGCAAAGCTGGTACAACTCTGATGCGTACAAAGCCCCCAAGGCGCTGAGAGGTCGGGCTGCTATCTCGAGGGTAGTGGCTGTAGAGGGTGTTGCGTAGGCGGACCTACTCCAGGTGTTCCACCAGCATGGCGGCCAAGCCCAGGAAGAAGAGGAACCCCAACACGTCCGTGAACGTGGTGACAAAAACCGCAGACGCCACCGCAGGATCAAGCTTGAGTTTCCGCAGCAACAGCGGCACACCAGCCCCTGCAAATCCGGCAACTATCATATTGCCGAGCATTGCCGCCGCCAAGATGATGCCAAGGGTGAAGTTGCCCTGCCACGCATAACCCAACAGCCCCACGGCCAATCCAAGTAACAGTCCGTGAATAGCGCCAAGGGTAACCTCTCTGCCCAACATGCGCAGACCTAGCCCCCTAGGCAGCC
>CAVOCU010000101.1:0-5533 GCA_963694315.1 Dehalococcoidia bacterium
GGATACCGCCTTTGCCGGGGCCGCCGGAGAAGATGCCACTTATCGGTACAGCGCGTTTGCTGAAGTCCGTCTGCCAACCACGCACAGAAAACTGCGCGCGCTCAAGTTCTTCATCCACTCCTTCAATCACCGTGAGGCTTGGCGTAGCACTTCCTGTTACTGGATCTGAGGAAAGTGGCAGAAGTGAAGTGGAACTGCCTAAGGTGAGGTCTGGGGAAGTCAGACTAGGGCTAGCGGGCGCGGGGTCAGTGACGCCAGATTCGTTCCCCACAGAACTACTAGGGTTGCCGTTACTCGCGCAAGCAGCGCCAATAATTGCTACGGTTGCTAGCATGGAACCGAGTTTTACCAACCGCGAGGTTCTCACTACCACCTTAACCACCTCAAAACATTCCTTATACTTGAAGTGTTGGATGCGTCTCGAAGGTTGGAGGTGCAATTGAAACATCGCGAAGCAAAGGGGCCAGTCGCGGTTAGGAAAAGTGAAATTATACCGTGTCGAAATTCGTACTGATGCAAAGCAACTAATCTTGACGATAGTGGTGGGCTTTACTATACTCAGAAAGGATGCTTTGGGTTCCTTCGAATCCCTGGCGGTCTATAAATTGCCGGGCAAATGGCATATGCGCGGCCAAGGCTGAGCCTAATATTACTCAGCCTTGGTTAAATTGTGCGTCTAAGGGCCTTGGCGATGGCTATGTGCGGTGCTACACTGTTAGCTGCTTGGAGGGATGGCGGAGCGGCCAAACGCACCAGACTGTAAATCTGACGCCCGGAAGGGCTTCGTAGGTTCGAATCCTACTCCCTCCAGCCCTTGTAACCTGGAATTGGGAATCGAACGCAGGCCCGCATAGCTCAGCGGTAGAGCGCGTTCTTGGTAAGAACGAGGTCGTGGGTTCGATTCCCACTGTGGGCTCCATATACTCTGAGGAGGTTAGTTCAAGAAATGGCTAAGCAGAAGTTTATTCGAGACAAACCACATCTGAACGTTGGCACCATCGGTCATGTTGATCATGGTAAGACGACGTTGACGGCGGCTATTAGCTCCGTGCTAGCAAAGCAGGCCGGTAACAAGACGCAGTTTGTGGCCTTTGATCAGATTGACAAGGCCCCGGAAGAGAAGGCCCGTGGTGTGACCATTAACATCACCCACGTGGAGTATGAGACGGAGAACCGTCACTACGCTCACGTGGACTGCCCAGGTCACGCTGACTATATCAAGAACATGATTACCGGTGCGGCTCAGATGGACGGCGCAATCTTGGTAGTTAGCGCACCGGACGGCCCCATGCCCCAGACTCGGGAGCACATCCTTCTGGCTCGCCAGGTGGCAGTGCCTTCGGTTGTTGTTGCGCTGAACAAGTGTGACGCAATGGACGACCCTGAGTTGCTGGAACTGGTGGAGATGGAAATCCGAGAACTCCTGACGAAGTATGACTTCCCAGGAGACGATATTGCTATCGTCAGGGTTTCCGCGCTGAAGGCGTTGGATGGCGACCCGGAAGCAATGCAAGGAATCCTGGATTTGATGAAGGCTGTGGATGAACACATCCCTGAGCCTGACCGACCCAAGGACCAGCCCTTTCTGATGCCTATTGAGGACGTATTCAACATCAAGGGTCGCGGCACTGTAGTGACCGGGCGTGTTGAACGAGGGGTCATCAAGGTTCAGGATGAGGTAGAGATGGTGGGTTTCACCGAGACGCGAAAGACCATTGTTACCGGCGTGGAAATGTTCCACAAGCTGCTTGATGAAGCGGTACCCGGTGATGCGGTGGGCTGCTTGCTTCGAGGGGTTGATCGAGAAGATATTGAGCGCGGGCAAGTACTGGCCAAGCCCGGCTCTGTCAAGCCACACATGGAGGCAGACGCCGAGGTTTATGTGTTGACCAAGGATGAGGGCGGGCGACATACTCCGTTCTTCCCTGGCTACAAGCCTCAGTTCTACATCCGCACAACGGACGTGACCGGTGAAATTGGTTTGCCGGAGGGTGTGGAGATGGTGATGCCTGGTGACAACATTAAAATGCGGGTGAAGCTAAGCGTCCCCGTGGCCATGGAGCAAGGACTCCGGTTTGCAGTCCGTGAAGGCGGACGAACCGTGGGCTCAGGCGTTATCACCAACGTGGGTGAATAGAGGGTAGTATGGCGAAAAAAGGCGACAGATCTGATATGACGTTTCAGTGCACGGAATGCAGGGAGCGTAACTATCACAGCGAAAAGAACAAGCGAAATGACCCACAACGATTAGAGCGTAAGAAGTTCTGCAACCGTTGCAGAAGCCATACGCTCCACCGTGAGGTAAGGTAAAACTAATGGCGCGTCAGAATGTCCAAAAACCCCCATTGCGGCAGAGCATGGGTTCTGCTGCCCAGAGCAGAATGTTCCGGATGGGGTTCTTTGGTGAAGTTTTTGCAGAGTTGCGCAAAGCCGAGTGGCCAACTCGGCAGGAATCTACTCGGCTAACCGGTGTGGTGATTGCTATCGCCGGTCTGGTTGGGTTGATTCTCGGGGTATTGGATTTCCTCTTTGGCCTATTGGCCCGAAACACTCTGTCTTAGGGCCTCAGGGAAAACGGAGGACGATATGACTACGCAGAACGACGTAGATCAGATAGAACAAGTGCCTACAGACGGTTCCAATTTCGCTGAGGGTGAAGGGTCTTGGTATATCGTTCATTGCTATTCCGGGATGGAAGAACGCGTAAAAAAGAACCTTGAGCAGCGAATAGCCACCATGGATGTGGAAGCCAAAATCTTTGAGGTTGTGGTTCCCACGGAAGAAGTGGTTGAGATTAAGGATGGCAAGCGAACTCCCAAGAGGGAGCGGCTATTTCCGGGTTACGTGCTGGTGCGTCTGACAATGGATGACCAAAGCTGGTACGTAGTGCGTAACACTCCTGGTATTACAGGCTTCATTTCTGCTGACGAGGAAGGCGAGCGTAAAGCACGTCCTGTCCCGTTGACAGAGAAGGAAGTCGCCAACATCTTCAAACGTATTGATGCGGCACAGCCCAGGGCGAAGATCGGGCTGGCCAAGGGTCAGAATGTGAAGGTGGTTGACGGTCCGTTCAGTGAGTTCATCGGTGTGGTGGATGAAGTGTTGGCGGACAAAGGCAAGGTTCGAGTCCTGGTATCGTTCTTTGGGAGAGAGACTCCGGTGGAGTTGGACTTCCTTCAAGCGGAACGTATCGGTTAATCGCGGTACTATTGAGTTTGGTGAGGTGCGGGCCCAACGCTCGCATCTCTTTAATGAGGAGTCTGCATGGCTAAGAAGGTACGAGCACTAATTAAGCTCCAGATTAAGGCTGGAGAGGCAACGCCTGCCCCACCGGTTGGACCTGCATTGGGACAACATGGTGTAAACATCATGGGCTTCGTGAAGGAGTATAACTCCAAGACGGCCAACCTGACGGGAAGTATTATCCCTGTGCAGATTACGGTCTATGAAGACCGTTCCTTCACGTTTGTTACCAAGACTCCTCCGGCATCTGACCAGTTACGGAAGGCCGCCGGCATTGAGAAGGGGAGCATTGAGCCACTGAGGCAAAAAGTGGGCAAGGTGACGTTGAAGCAGGTGCGTGATATTGCTCAGAACAAACTGAGCGACCTGAACTCCGGCAATGTAGATGCCGCTGTTGAAATGATTAAGGGTACAGCCCGAAGCATGGGCATTGAAGTTGTGGAGGGCTAAATGACTACAGGGACGGGGACAACCCGAGCTCACGGTAAACGCTACAACGATTCTGCGAAGAAGCGGGAGCATATGTTCCCGTATTCTCCTGAGGATGCGATTCAAATCCTTAAAGAGATGACTTCCGTGAAGTTTGATGAAACAGTTGAATTGCATGCCTTCACAAACGCAGACCCTCGCCATGCAGACCAACTCATCCGTAGCGTTACCATGTTGCCCAACGGCACAGGCAAGACGCAACGGGTAATTGCTTTTGTACAAGGCGAAGGTGAAACTCTGGCACGAGAGGCTGGCGCCGACTACATTGGCGATGCCGAGACAATTCGCAAAATTGAGGAAGACGGCTGGGCAGACTTTGAGGTAGCCGTTGCCACCCCGGAGATGATGGGGCAGATTGGCAAGCTGGGCCGAGTCTTGGGACGCCGTGGGTTGATGCCCAACCCTAGGACTGGCACCGTTGTTCAGCAGCAGGATATTCCACGAGCTATCAAAGAGGCTAAGGGTGGCCGCGTGGAGTTCCGCATGGATCGTACTGCAAACCTCCATATGCCAATAGGGAAACTCAGCTTTACGGTCGCTGCTCTGGTAGAGAATTTGGCAACGGCAATTCAAGCAATTACTGAAGCCAAGCCTGATGGGATTAAGGGCCAGTTGTTCAAGACAATGCACCTGACATCAACCATGGGCCCAAGTCTTATGTTGAACATCGCTGAGACACAAACCTTAAAGGTGGAGTAATCTGAGATTGGCGTTTGCCAACAGGTTACGTTAGAATGGGAAAAGTCGCCGGAGACCGTGGGTGGCCCAAAAGGCCATAATTGCGAAAGCCCCCACGCAGGTGGTATAGAGCACACGTTGTTCTGCACCCCGGTCTTAAGGCTGGGGTTTTTATTTTGGGGCCAAGAGCCCTATACGGGAGCGTGAATATTGCCATCAGATAAAAATGTAGACGCTCTTGAGGAGATGAAGGAAAAGCTGTCTAGTAACAGCGTCCTCATCAGCACAGGGTTTACAGGCTTGGACGTTGCTACTATGACGGATTTGCGTCAGAAGTTGCGTGAAGAGAACCTGGAATACCGTGTGGTGAAAAACACAATCGCGTCCCTGGCAGCGGATCAGATTGGCTCTCCTCAAATCAAAGAGGTACTGGCCGGCCCAACTGGGCTGGTATTGGGCAACGGTGATCCCGTTGCAGCTGCCAAGCTTTTGACTGAGTACTTGCGTTCAACCCGAATAGCTATGCCTTTGAACGGTGCAGTTATGGAGGGGCAGGTAATGTCAGCGCAAGAAGTGAACGCGCTAGGGGCACTTCCACCGAAGCCTGTGCTCATGTCCATGTTTTTGGGCCAGCTTTCCGGGGTGGTCGCCCGTCTGGCGCGAGTATTGAACAGCCCGATACAGAGCTTGGCAATAGTGTTGGATCGTTCAACCGGAGGCGCAAGCACTGCTAGCGAGGCCATCGCAGACAATGCGACTGCCGTATCTAACCCCGATAATGCTGCTGAAACAATCGAACCAGGCGCAGATGATGCACCTGATGTAGACAGCACAGAGGACGCGGCTGAAGCAGTTGATACGGATGAAGCAGCCGAGTCTAGCGCCGCAGAAGACGCACCTGAAGCCGACAGCGCTGTCGAAGATGAGACCGCCACTGAAGATGCGGAAAGTACAGACAAGTAGGCACGGTACGGCCTGACCATATAAAAGATAACAGGAGGAAAGACAATGGCTACAAAGGAAGAGATTTTAGAGGGTATTTTGGCACTGCCAATATTGGATGTTTCCTGGATGGTTAAGCAGTTGGAAGAACAGTTTGGTGTGAGCGCCGCTGTTCCCATGG
>CAVOCU010000102.1:0-5321 GCA_963694315.1 Dehalococcoidia bacterium
TTTGTGCGACTTCCACGTAGACAAGGCAGACCAAACAGCCCAGCGATGGGGGGTGCCCAAGACGTATCAAGACTACAAACAGATGTTGAAAGAAGTGAATCCTCAGGCTGTTTTCATCATCACGAATCCAAAAGATACGTTTGAACTGGCAAGTTACGCGCTGGGCCAGGGTCGCCACGTCTTCATCGAAAAGCCTCCGGGGCTGAATGTAAACCAGATCAAGATGCTGGCCTATTACGCCGAGGTCAACAAATGTTTAACCATGGTCGGCTTCCAGCGTCGATTCGTACCGGCTATGACAGCGTTGAAAGCGCGAGTCGAGGAGCGAGGGCCAATCCATTCGGTGTCCGTCGCCAATCTGAAATCCACCGGTGATTTTTCCCGCCCTAGTGGCTCCGGCATGCTGGATCAGTTAACCAGTGATGGTATGCACGCCGTGGACAACCTGCGCTGGCTGGCTGGTGGTGATGTGGAATGGGTTACAAGCCACGTGGATACGCTCTACATACCAGGGCCGGTAGCAAACAACGTCATGGCCCAAGTTGAGTTCTCAAACGGCGTAGTCGGGCAACTCCACTACAGCCTTGTAACCGGTGGAGCCTCCCTGCAACCGGGGGCAACCGCACCAGGCTACTTCCGCGCAGAAATCCACGGAAAGAACATCAGCGTTTCCGTTGACGCTGATCGGCAAAGCACCATCGTCGCTGACAGCGGCGAGCATGAAGTCTTTGATTCCAAGACATTTGGCGAATCGGCGGGAAACGAACCTGAGCACTGGCTAGGTTTCTGGCACCAGACTCGCCATTTCATAGACTGCATCAAAGAGTCCCGTGAACCATCAAGTAATTTTGCTGATGCAGTCAAAACGTGGGAGTTAATAAACCAAATCTACGAGTCATCGGCCATATAAGCCAAGCTCCCTCTCGGTTTGACCCTACATAGGGCGGTACCTATACTCCGCCATACAAGGAAATTCATTGAGGTGACACATGCCGCTGAACCTAGCGGGAGTTAAGAAGATTTTGGAAGCTGCTAACGCCAAAGCCACTGAGATGGGCGTGAAGGTCAGTATTGCCGTTGTGGACGCGAGGGGAGACCTCCTGGGGCTGTACAGGATGGACGGAGCGCGGTGGGGAACCGCCAACTTCTCCCAGGGAAAAGCCTTTGCTTCCGCCACATACGGACAGCCGTCCGGGGCATTGTCTGAGCGCGCAAACCTGCCTATCATGCAGTCAGCGTTGCTGCAGTCCGGCGGTCGGTTCGTCTTCCATCAGGGCGCAATGCCCATCAAAGAGGGCGATGTCACAGTGGGGGCCTGCGGTGTTGGCGGCGCAACCAGTGAGCAGGACGAAGAAATTGCATCGGTGGGCATAGCTGCCCTTGGGTAGCAAATGCGACAATCTCCACAGGGGAATTTCTGCAGACGATCATCTCCCAGTCCTCTGTGGGGTGGTCATTAATCGGCTGATGCAGCGCGCCGGGGGGCACGAAGATGTAGTCGCCCGGGTCAACTTCAATGGACTCGCTCAGCCCTTCACCTATAAGGAACCGACCATGTCCTCTGAGCACGTAAAGAGCGGTCTCGCAGTTGAGATGGGTGTGGGGTATGGATTTACTTCCAAGGAGGACAGATCCGATAGCCATGTGTATTCCCTGGGCTCCCGTTAGGCTCTGGGAAATGCCAGCCACCCGCGTTAGGGGGCCGGAGGACACTTCTACTTCGCCTTCATCTGCTCTAATAACCTTAAACTCTGCAATGATAAGATCCCTTTCACCTATTCAGCAGCTAGCTTACCCGTCCAACTGAACCGTCGCCCACCACACCTGACCCTACCGCAGCAGGACGCATGCCCAAGAGATCTTTCGGCAGGACAAAGGTCACATCCTCGTCAATGACTTTTCTCGATACAATGCTGTCGGGTTCAAGCATGGCCACAACGGCCTGCACCAATGTCTCTGGAGTAGACGCGCCGGAGACGATACCAACGACCTTCGCCCCTTTGACCTGTTCTTTCGTCAGTTCTTCCGGGCCGTTGACCAAATACGCCTTAACGCCAGCGGCCTCTACTACCTCACGGAGACGGTTGCAGTTGGAGCTGTTGCGCGCGCCGATGACCAGCACCACGTCGGCCTCTTGGGCCAGCGCCTTGGCTGCCATCTGGCGGTTGGTAGTGGCATAGCAGATATCGTTGCGCATCACCATCTTGGGGAAGCGAGTCCGCAAGGTGTTCACAACATCGCTGGTATCGTCCACGCTGAGCGTCGTCTGGGTCAGCACCACCACCTTGCTCGAATCCGGCACCTGCACAGCCTCTGCCTCTTCAACCGTCTCTATCACCACAGTCCGGCCAGGAGCCTCTCCGCTAGTGCCAATGGTCTCTGGATGGTCTCTGTGGCCCACCAGAAGGATGGTATGGTCCTTCCCGCCAAACTTTACAGCCTCAACATGCACTTTAGTCACCAGCGGGCACGTTGCGTCCAGGACCTTAAGGCCACGCCGGTCAGCTTCCTTACGGACTTCCGGAGAGACGCCGTGGGCACTGAAAATGACCATCTGCCCGTCAGGCACCTCTTCAAGCTCATCCACAAATATGGCGCCCTTTACGCGAAGGTCGTCAACAACAAAGGGGTTGTGGACGATCTCATGACGAACATAGACAGGGCTGCCGTACTTCAGGAGGGCTAACTCAACGATATCGATGGCCCGCACAACACCGGCGCAAAACCCTCTAGGGGATCCTAAAATAACCTCCATTGTCCCTCCTGAAACCATGCTACACCGTCATCACTCGATGCTCAACTCATCTGACTCTTCAAACGACTCCTCGTCGTCAGAGCCAAAGAGCGTAAGCTGCGGGTTTTCAGACTGCTCTCCAAAGTGGGAGACCCCTACGCCAATCAAGCGGAACCACCGATCTGGAGCGACCTCTCGCTCCAGAATGGTCTGGGCCACAGCATCAATGTGGTCAACTTCAGAGACCGGTTTTACAACCGTCACCTGCCTGGTGAACGTGGTGAAATCAGACAGGCGCAGCTTCAGCGTGACCGTCTTACCCTGAAGACCCGAGCCCTCAAGGTGGCTCGCGACTCGCTCGCTCTGCTGTCGAACGATGGTCCGCAGGTCTTCCAACTCAGACACGTCCTCTGCCAGCGTAGTCTCAGCGCTGACGGATTTGGCCTCTCGTTCCGTGATTACCGGATAATCGTCCTGCCCCATCGCCATCAGACGAAGCTCCGGCCCGCGCTTGCCAAACCGCTGAGTGAACCACGACTCCGGCTGGGCCGCCAACCGCCCAATGGTGTGGATGCCCTCTAGCTTCAGTCGCTCTGCCGTCTTTGGCCCAATTCCCCAGAGCTTACCCACGGGAAGTGGAGCGAAGAATGCGGCCTCAGTTCCTGGAAGGACAATCGTCAGACCGTCCGGCTTATCGAAGTCAGAGGCCACCTTGGCCACCGATTTGCATGTGGCGACGCCAACGGAGATGGTCAGCCCCACGTCCATCTTGACTCGCAGCTTTATCTCCCGCGCAATGGCCTCAGGCGTCCTGTCTTCCGTAACAACGTCCGTAACGTCCAGATAGGCCTCGTCCAGCGATAGGGGCTCAACCAGCGGCGTCACGCGAAGGAAAATCACCCTAATCTGCTGGGATATCTCGTGGTAGCGATCGAACCGGGGCCTAATGATGACGGCAGCGGGACATCGCCTGACCGCGGAGCTCATGGGCATCGCGGAATGGACGCCGAACTTCCTCGCTTCGTAGGATGCGGCGGCAACAACACCTCGCGACGTAGGGGAGCCGCCGACAAGCACGGGCTTGCCGCGAATATCCGGGTTATCATACTGTTCCACGGACGCGTAGAAAGCGTCCATGTCAGCGTGCAGGATGTACCGCACACCCACTCCTTATGGAGATAATTCCTTGCTTCATGCAAAACGATACAGCATTTAGCACATATGTGCCGACCGCGTTAACAAGCCTGACAAGGGAGCCCATGATTTTGGTCATGTGACCCCTGGAACCCCCACGGAAATCGGTGCGCCGCCAGAATGTTCTACTTCACGGATAAGCCCAGACTATGCCCCAGATTGGATTGCTATGGAAGAGCCTAAAGAACAACAAACGCCTCCTCCATCTGAAGAACAGGTATCTACGGAAGAGCGCATTGCCGCTCAGGTCAAGGAGGCGTACGAGCTCCTGGACACTGAGGACCTACAATCTCTGCGCGCTGGCATGGAGCTGCTTGAAGGCCTTCACCCGGCAGACCAGGGAGAGGCGCTGGTTAACCTAGACCCTGAACGCCAGGGCCAGGTGATGACAGCCTTACACTCGGTGGTAGCCGCAAAGGTTCTAGAGGAACTGGAGCCGGAACAGGCAGCCGAAGCGGTTAGCGAGGTGTCCTCAGAGGCCCTGGGGTTGGTGCTGGATGAGACTCGCGCCTAGGTGGCGGCGGACATCCTGCGTCAACTCTCTCCGGAACGGTCGCAAGAAACCCAGTATGCGATGCGTGAAAACGAAGACGTAATCGCCCTCCTCCAGGACGACGATGAGACTGCCGACGGCTTGATGACCCCGGAGTACCCGGTGGTACGCGATTCTGAGACTGCCGGTTCCGCCCTGGATGTGCTGCGATTGCTTGGGCCGCAGGCGGAGAACGTCAGCTCCCTCTACGTCGTTGAGAGCGATGGCGCTCTGGTCGGCTCTCTTGGCATCATCACCCTGGCACTGGCGCGGCCTAGCTTGCTGATGCGGGACATCATGAGTCCTACGGTGGCTACGGTGGACGCTGGAACCGACCAGGAGGAATGCGCTTGGTTGATGCAACGCTACTCGCTGAACCAGCTCGCGGTAGTGGGCGCAGACCATCACCTCGTCGGGGTAATCCTGGGCGAAGAAGCCGTTGACTTGGTGGAAGAGGAAGCAACAGAAGACATGTTCAGCATGGTGGGCATGGGCGGAGAACGTCTCTCCGGCCCGCTGCTAGGCTCTGTGCGCCACAGACTGCCCTGGCTCTTCGTAAACCTAGCCACAACCGTGCTCGCTGCCACGGTAATCAGCCTGTTTGAATCCACCATCACCCGGGTGGCAGTGCTGGCTGCGTTCCTGCCCGTGATGGCTGGCCAGGGCGGCATTGGTGGGACGCAGACGTTGACGCTGGTGGTCAGAAGCATGGCGTTGGGCGGGCTGCCTAGGGGCCTAGGTCTGCGCATGTTGGGCAGAGAGGTTACCCTTGGCGCTATTCACGGACTGTTACTTGGATTGGCCGTGGGGCTGTTGGGTTATGCGTGGCAGGGCAACTTCACCCTTGGCATCATCTTGGCG
>CAVOCU010000103.1:0-5302 GCA_963694315.1 Dehalococcoidia bacterium
ATGCGCAAAGGCAACACCAAAAGGAATACGCCCACAAAAGAAGCCGCTTGGATGAAGAAGTTGGTAGCGGGGCCAACGGTTGCAATGAGAATCCCGCCTACTGTGGGGCCGATTATCCGGGTGACCTGGAAGGCAGCCGAATTCATGGCGATGGCACCCATCATGTCCTCTTTTGGCACGGAGTTGGCCACCATAGCCTGCCGAATAGGGTTGTTCATGGCCCAACCTGCACCGAACATGAAGGTGAAGATGAAAAGGTGCCAAACTGCTACATCAATGCCGAGTAGTCCTGCAACCAGAGACGCGAAGACGAGGCCGAGGAGTGCCAAGTATACCTGGGTGATGAGCATGAGCTTGCGCCGATCCATGCGGTCCGATAGCACTCCACTGATAGGACCTGCTATGAGAAAGGGCACTCCCCTAATACCAGCAACCGTTCCTGTAAGGAGAGCGTCTCCCGTTAAATGGAAGGCTAGCCAGCCAATGGTGATCTGCTGTACCCAGTTTCCGCCGCTGGAGACAAGGGTGCTAATCCAGAGAAGGCGGTAATCACGGTACTTGAAAGCGGAGAACGTGCGGAGATTGGAGAGCCGTCCCTGGCGGGGCGCTTCATTGGTGGGAGGGGCGTCGGAAACCTGTTCGCTCAATGGTTTATGAACCCTCCTTTGGGACGGAGTTAAGGACTTTTAGAGCAAGTGCCTATTCAGTATAGACCTCTTGATAGACCTCTTGGTTACCAGACGCTATGACACCGGAGGGCGATGGCCTTCCCAGGGTTGAGCTTCTTCCAGTGCGGCGGAGACCTTGAGTACCGTGGATTCGTCGCCAAACCGGCCCACAACCTGTAACCCAATAGGAAGCCCATCGCTGGTGAAGCCTGCTGGCACACTGGCCGCGGGCTGGCCGGTCATGTTAAAGGGGTAGCAGAAGGGCGTGAAGGCCCATCTGGGGTCTACTGACACACCGTTAATCGTATCTGGCCAACCCTCAACAGGGAATGCGGGCACCGCTGTTGTTGGGGTGAGCAACACATCGTAGGTGCTAAACAGGTTCCGCATGCCACCCTTTAATCGTTCCATCTCTCGAAGTGACCGAGAAAGGTCAGCCACCGTCCACCGTGCAGCATCTTCCAGGAAATCGCGCATGCTTGGCATGAGTTCATCTGCGTGGGCGTCCAGGAGGTGCCCCAGGTTGGCTGACATATCACTGATGAAGATGGTGCGGAAGGATTCTCTGAGCAGCATGCCATCCAATGGCACATCGGGCTCTTCTACTTGGGCTCCCATATCTGCAAATCGTTTGGCGGCGGCTTCGACTGCGCTCTGAACCTCTGGCTCCACAGGCATGCCGCCCAGGTTTGGTACCAGGGCTATCTTCAGGCCCTTGACGCCCCCCTTTAATGCGGCCTGAAAGTCTGGGGGGGTGTCCATCAGAGACATGGGGTTGTCCGGGTTTGGCGCGGCCATGGCGTCAAGCAGAAAGGCTGCATCCCTTACCGTACGGGAGAGGGGGCCCGTTTGGCTGAAAATGTTCCACCCGCCCGGGCCAATGTAGTTCCCGGGAACCCGGCCCCGTGTGGGTTTGAGGCCGTAAACCCCACAGAAGCCGGCCGGGATGCGGATTGACCCTCCGCCATCACTCCCTTGAGCTATCGGAGATAGGCCAGAGGCGACCGCCACCGCAGCGCCACCGCTGGAGCCGCCAGAAGTCATTATCGTATTCCACGGGTTACGGCAGGGCTCTCCCAGGAGGTTCTCCGTGGTGCCGCGGTGCCCAAACTCAGGGGTGTTGGTCTTGCCAATAATAATCCCGCCTGCAGCACGAATCCTAGCTACCACAAGGTCGTCAGTGTCCGGGATGTCATCCTTGAAGATGAGAGAACCCCGGGTGGTACGAATACCAGCCGTACGGTTCAGATCTTTGATAGGGACAGGAATACCGTGGAGGGCACCCAGCGACTTGCCTTGCATGACCTGCTCTTCTGCCAGTTTGGCGGCAGCAAGGGACTCTTCAGCACAGACGGTGAGGAAGGCGTTCAGTTGCGGGTCCAGCGTCTCTATCCTGCGGAGGTACATCGTCACCAACTCCACGGGTGAAAGCTTCTGCTCCCCTATCCATTGTCTGAGTTGCCAAGCTGGAGTAAATGCGAAATCGCTGTCGTTCATTCGGCCTCCTTAGGGCTTTATCAGAGTAGGATAAAACCTAGGTGAGAGCAACGCTGCGATGGACACGTATTTCATTGACCTCTTCTAACGGCTCTGGTACGCTGAAATCGCCTCGCAATGGGGCCGTGATAAGCTGCTAATCGTCATGATGGCCTCAATTTCCCCCGCCTGCCCCTAGTGTGTCTGCATAGCTATCAGAAGACCGGAGTCCAGAAGGCCATAGGAGTAACGTGGACTACACAAGCGCTCTCCACCATGTATTGAGCCTTGCTGATTTGGAGCGAATGGCTGACCCGCCAGGGACACGGCCTCGTTACGATTTGTCCCGCATGCAGTCATTTATGCATCTGCTGGGGGATTCGCAGCGAGGGTTGCCAACAGTCCATGTAACTGGCACTAAGGGCAAAGGCAGTACGTCTGCCATGATTGCTTCCATCCTCAATAGCTGTGGTTTTAGCGTAGGGCTCTATACCTCTCCGCATCTGCATACCATGCGTGAGCGGATTCAACTCGATGGTAAGCCTCTCTCTGAAGAGGCGTTTGCAGCTGCTGTAGACCATGTGTGGCCCACGGTTGATGCGATGGCTGGTGCTGATTCCCCGGAACACGTCACTACCTTTGAGACATTGACGGCAATGGCCTTCAGCGTTTTTGCTGAGCGCAAAGCGGATTTTCAGGTATTAGAGGTGGGTATGGGCGGCACTCTGGATGCCACCAACCTGGTTGAAGACCCTTTGGTCTGCGTTATCACCTCTATTAGTCTTGACCATACCGCTATCCTCGGAGACACCGTTGAAGAGATTGCCCGGGATAAAGCAGGAATCATTAAACCAGGCGCCACAGTGGTCACTGCTCCGCAGTCGCCCGGGGTGATTGCGATTTTGGAAGAAGCCTGCAGCAACGCTGGCGCAACCCTCGTCAACATAGCCGAGGCATATTCGTGGCAAGGTGGCGAGTGGAGCCTGAAAGGCCAGGACTTTGTGGTGGATGGCCCCCGTGGGAGATGGCAGGGATGGTTGCCATTGTTAGGGAAGCATCAGCTAGAGAATGCAGTTTGTGCTGTAGCCGCTGCAGAGGCGCTAATTGGGCGAGGTATTGACGTGCCTCAACAGGCGGCCTTGGATGGCCTGGAAAAGGTCTACTGGCCAGGACGCTTGGAGGTCTTGCAGGAAAACCCTCTGGTGGTGGTGGACGGAGCGCACAACCCGTATTCCACCCAACAACTTGTTCAGGCGGTACAGCGTCATTTCCCAGTGGAACGGTGCATCCTGCTCTTTGGGGCTTCTCAGGGTCACGACCTTACGGGTATTGTGGCGGCTTTAATGGAGTTAGCTCCGGCATCGGTGATTGCAACAACGTCGCGTCACCCCCGGTCAGTGCCAATGGATCGTTTGATGAAAGAGTTTCAGGATGCTGGCCTACCCGTACAATGGGGAGGCGAAGTGACCAAGGGACTTGAACAGGCGAAGGGGATGGCAGGCCCGGGAGATTTAATCCTCGCAACAGGGTCTTTGTTTACCGCAGTAGAGGTCAGAGAACAGTTAAAAGGGATACCACCTGAGGTGTATCCCGAGTTTCAAGATGTACGATTTTCATCAAAGGTGAGGTAGGCTCGTGACTGAACGGAAGCGCGTGGTTATTACAGGCATGGGGGCGATGACGCCCTTAGGTGAAACCGTTGACGAATACTGGGGAAACCTTATTCAAGGACGGTCTGGCATTGGCCCTATGACCCAGGCGGACCCTACGGGGTTTCCCTGTGCTATAGCTGGTGAGGTGCGAGGCTTTGAACCAGAGAAGTACATAGACGCCAAAGAAGCTCGGCGTATGGCAAGGTTCACCCAACTTGGCGTAGCGGCGGCAATCCGCGCTGCGGAGAGTGCCGGGCTGAACGCATCCACCATCGTTTCAGAGGAGTCTGGTGTGGTGCTGGGTAATGGCAATGGGGGGATGCCCACAACCGAGGAGCAAGCACGGGTACTTTTTGAGCGGGGTGGGATGAAGGAGTCACCGTTCTTCATTCCAATGATCCTTCCTAATATGGCAGCCGCTCAGATTAGCCGTATTTTGGGGCTTAAGGGTTATAGCAACACGGTAATCACTGCGTGCGCAGCCGGGACGCAAGCCATCGGCGAGGGCGCAGAGGTTATACGTCGGGGTACGGCAAAGGTAGTGTTTGCCGGAGGGACAGAGGCTGGAATCTGCCAGCTTTCACTAGGGGGGTTCAGTGTGATTAGGGCCCTCTCTACCCGCAATGAGAAACCCCAGCGGGCTAGCCGACCCTTTGAAGCGAACCGAGATGGGTTTGTGCCTGGAGAAGGTGCTGGAATCCTGGTGCTGGAGGAGATGGAGCACGCGATCAGTCGCGGCGCGCCAATTCTGGCTGAGATTGTAGGGTACGGTGTCTCCTCTGATGCCTACCACCCGGTTCATCCTGACGAAAACGGTGAAGGCGCTGCCCGGGCGATGTCTTGGGCGATAGCTGACGCTGGGCTGACGCCGCAAGATATTGACTACATCAACGCCCACGGAACATCCACACCCATAAACGATGCCGTGGAGACGCTGGCAATCAAGAAGGTGTTTGGTGAGGGTGCGTACAAGGTGCCCATCAGCTCCACAAAATCGATGATTGGCCATGCAATGGGGGGATCTGGGGCTGTTGAGGCTGTGGTAGCAGTGAAGACCATTCAAACAGGAATCATCCATCCCACCATCAACTATGAAGTGCCAGACCCGTTTTGTGATCTGGACTACGTCCCTAATGTAGCCCGGGAAAAGGACGTTAGGACAGTGTTGTCCAACAGCTTTGGGTTCGGTGGGCAGAACGCGTGTCTGGTCATTCGCCAATTTGAGGAATAGCTAAGACCTGATGACAGAATTTGCAGGGTTATTAGCTAGGGAATCAGTCTTGACAAACCACTATAAAGCTCGTACTGTGGCGTTGATGTTAGGTAGGTATTCGCCTGCTGTCTTTCGCACCCTGATACCAGGGTCAAGGAGTTCCCTTTCCAGAAATTTGTACACCAATTCAGTGTGTCATTGGCTGCTTGTAACCAATCACCTCTCTTTGATTAGGAAAAGCGACTGTTTTCTATGACAAAATACATTTTTGTGACCGGTGGCGTAGTAAGTTC
>CAVOCU010000104.1:0-5292 GCA_963694315.1 Dehalococcoidia bacterium
TGCCCAGATCAGGTCATCAAAAACCAAGGACGGCTTGGAGTCGTCCGTCTGGGTTGGGCCGGATGGCTCCGAGAGCTGGTTCGAAAGCGGCCAGGCGGTCGACGCATCCGGCGACTGTGGCCCTTGGGTGCAATATCGGCTGACGCTGGGTGCGATCAATGGTGGCCTAACGCCGCGAGTGACAAGGGTAGATGTTCGATATGATCACTAGCAATCGGCACCTAGTCTAATAGAAGAAAATGTTGCCGAGCGGATGCGTTGGGGTAATTCCACAGACACTAAGGGGGCATTTTATGTGCTGCATCCCTCAAAATTCTTATTGGCTGAACGTCTATTGCTGACTAGTAAGGTTTCCAGGAGTACTACACACACCTATGACAGGGCTGCCCCAGGCTACCTCTGATAATTGGACTGCTGGTCGAAATATCACCCATAGGTTGGCTCGTCAGGGGCGCGAGAGCGCGAAGGCCACTGGATGTTTAGTTTACATAGGAATACCTGTATAAAAGTACGTGGTCATGATACAGATAGAAGACTAGGCCGTAACTGCTAGTCAGGCAGCGCAAGTGCTTGGAGCAAAGCACAGCGCTCTATCCTTCTTCACATTGATTGTTCTGAGGTCGACAGAGGTACGGTTGCATCCGTAATTAGAGGATAGCAGGCTACAGCGAGCGCTGGGATGGTCAAGCCGATGAGCGCCGATGACGGGAATTTCTTGACCGGGCCCTGATCCACAACAACGATGACCGAGATCGCGAGTGATGGCGGCACCTGGAGACCTCCGCCACAATGCGACGCTACAGGGAGACTAAAATGACTGACCAAGGACAGGCAACAGAACAGGCACGATTGATAATGCAACAGAATCCACTGATCTTGGACACAGAGACAACCGGACTCGGAGGCGACGCCGAAATATGCGAGATCGCCGTGATAGACGTGCGGGGACGGATCCTGGTTGACCAACTCATAAAACCGTTCAATCCGATACCAGCCAACGCCTCTGCCATCCACAGCATCACAAATGACGACGTCTCGGAGGCCCCACACTTCGGGGACGTTTGGCCTCAACTTACAACCATCCTTCTGGAACAAACAGTTGTCATCTATAACTCAGCCTACGATCTGCGGCTACTGCGGCAGTCTGGTATGGCCGTGGGTATTGATTTGATGGGTGCTCTGCAATCAATTACTCGAAACACGTTTTGCGCGATGAAGCTCTACGCCCAGTACCACGGAGAGAAGGACGGCAACCGACCATCTTATAGATGGCAACGACTCGCAGCCGCAGCCCAACAGTGTGGAGTCACGCTACCTCCAGATCTGCACCGCGCACGGGCGGACACGGAGTTGACTCTCAAGGTCATGCAGCACATGGCGAAATAGAGTCAACATGCGCCACTATGGACTAGATGGGCTATGCCACGAGACAGACGCCTTCTGATCACTCCGATAGGCTTCATGCGGCAGGTGGCTCCTGCAAAGAGAAAATTCTAGTTGCAGACTCATTGCGAGATTATCGCTAGCACCACGGATCCCCGAATCTAAGGGTGCATCGACCACAACCGGCCCGTTAGCCGTTGCGCACCACCTATTCCGCCTCATCCACAGCCGCCCGCTGGCTGTATAGCAACCCGAATAGCTCCAAATCAGGCTACTGTCGCACAAATTTTTGATTCGCGCGCCCGCTAGTACTTCACCCACGTAGACGTCGCCGCGACAGTCGATTGCTATTCCGTGAGGTGAAACGAATCCACCCGGACTCTGGTCCTCTTCGCCACCCCACTGCCCGAGGACATTGCCGTCAGAGTGGAAATGGTCACGTGGGCCTGCAACTCGGGGACATAGGCCGTGTCGTCCGGGCCTATGTCCACTGCGCATGGCTGACGGAACCCAGTCCATGTGTGCAGGTACTCGCCATCCTGGCTGAATAGCTGGATGCGATGGTTTTTCCGGTCGCAGACCAGTACCCTGCCCATGTTGTCCACGCCAATGCCGTGAGGGAAATGGAAGTGGCCTGGCTCCACGTTGCCCGGCACTTCCCTGGATCTGGTTACTGGGTTATCCCATGGATATGTCTGGCTCTAAATCATTGAGCTAACCACCACTGTCTCAAGCAATGCCGAACGGCGGGTTCGGAATTAATGTCCCTCCAAAATATGAGATGCAAGTTGCTCTAAGGCACGTGCCTCGGTCGGTGGGTTAGCAATAGCACTTCGAACATCCCTAAAATAACGTTCAAGGGGCCGATTACGCTCCAGCCCCACGGCTCCGACGATTCTCATGGCCAGATCCGTCACGGCAATTGCTGTTTCGATACATCTGAGCTTGGTGATGGACACTTCAGGAAGAAGATTATTTCTCTCCTCCGGGTTTCCCTCCCAGTCCTCGGCACATGAGAACAGGGAACGCCGCGCTAGTAGCATCATGGATTCCATTCGTGCCACCTGCTCACGGACATGCGGTATCTTAGAGATCGTGTCAGCCGAGCCTGTGGGCTTGCGATTTACTGCAAAATCGACGGCATAGTCAGATGCCGCGTGAGCGATTCCGAGATTTGCTGCGCTCAGGAGGAGTGGAAACCAGGCAGCACCACTGGGAGATTTGCTCGTTGGTGATGACAGGTTAGACCTAGAAACAAAATTTTCCTCAGTGACCAACACGTCATTGAAAAGTATGTCGTGCGATCCGCTGGCCCTCATCGACATAGAATCCCAGGTCTCATCAATAAATACTCCGGTGGAATCCATCCTGACAGCAAGCCGAGCGATATCACCAGTTCCATCCTCTACCGCAGCTAGGGTGATTGCGTAAGTCAGAATTGGGGAAAGAGTTGCCCAGGTCTTCCTTCCGTTCAAAACCCATTTCCCATCGGCTATCTTCACCAGTGTGGTGGCTGGCCTGCCACCACCTCTCGACGATCCAAGATCTGGTTCGGAGGCGATGTTGTTGGCGATTGCGCCGTCCTTGACTACTTCTCGGAAGATTCTGTCTCGTATCTTCCCCGGCCAGGCCAGCGCTTCGGATTCTGAACCGATAACCATGTGATGCATGCCAACGGAAACAGCTGTGGCCCCGCAACCTTTCCCGATTTCATACTGCGCGAGCGTGATGTCGGTTAGCCCGTAACCTTCTCCTCCCTGCTCCTTTGGCACCGATGCCCGAAGGTAACCTTGATTTCTAATGAAATCAAAATGTTCGATTGGAAATGTCCCGTTTCGGTCATATTCGGCAGCCGTCCTCTCTATTTCCTTGGAAATAGTCTGCGCGAAATCTACTAGACCCGCCTGTCTTTCATTTTTAGGCCACATCACATCTCTTTCTTTTAGGTTTGGAGCATCCTGACGGGATTGCCGTGCGACTAGTTTAGTACTTGGCGTGAGAAAACCATTGAATTGTTGTGAAAATACTATTAACGGGGATAAGAGTATTACGAAGTAGGTGGGCTAGGATATTTCTTCAGTTCCACCGTTGTCCCTAATTCCCCATGAAACTCCTAGGCGTTAGGTTCCAACCCACCTCTTCGCATGACACTGCCTCTGGTGGCAGTATAGCCGAGAGGGGCAAGAGGGATGGGGCTTAGGCGCGTCTGCTGTCCGGGGCTAACAGGTGAATAGCGAGGATGCTATTAAGGCTTATAAGGCTGTTGTGAGGTATTGGGGAGATATCTCAAAAGCCCTCAGTTGTTACCAATCGCTTGAAGAGACTCTTAAGCACCACAGCTTGGAGTGTCAGGATTAGGTTCAATTAAAATGTCTGAGACCTTAACCAGTGTCGTCCAATTTATCTCATTGTCAAAATCATGAATAAATAATTTCTTGATGGGTCAGTTGACCCGCCCAGTAATTAGCAGGCATGAAGGCTTCATGTCCGTACTGGCAGCAAATGTAATGCGCATTTTTAAACTTGTCGAATGGACAGCCGAATAGAGAATTCGTTGTCAGGGGTAATAAGGTGGGGATAGATAGACCCCTATCTTACAGTGTGGGAATCCATGCTATTGTGGCACCAATGTTCCTGCAAAGACCTGCCAAACTAGAGCAGATTTTGCAGCCAAGCTAAGGAAGATATAGGTTGACTCCCCAAAGAGATAATTTCGCCACGGACCAACTTTTTTGTACTGAAGAACCATGTTAATAGCGAAACTGTTGAAAAATATAAACATGGAAAAGAATATTCCATATACGAATTTTGGTGGTGAACTTTCAGTTGTGGGACTCCAGAGATAAATCGCTATCCCAACCCATGGCACCAATCCCAGCAGAGTTCCAAAAAGAAACGTGGTCCAGTTAGGATTGCCAGGCTCTTCATAGTGCTCCATCAGAAGCCCAAACAAAATCATGGACGCGGTCACAAAGAAAATCCCAAGAAGCGCGACTACATCTGTTATGCCTGGAAGAAGTGCTATGAGAGCCATCATTACTGATGCGCTTATTGAGTATTCGATCCATCTAGCGTAGTTCCGATTGCGCTTTAGATTTGATATATACCAACCAAAAACACCTGGGAATATAACGGTGTAATGGGCTATGGCTGACAAAAACACGAACGTTGCCACCGCCCAACCAATGTTTATTGAAAAGAGAGTTGTGATTTGTTGGAGTCCACCGCCAGAGACTGGAGGGCCATTAAGAAAGAGAGCTGTCACAGGTAGGGAGAAGTCATTGGCCAGTATGAGCACAATGACTCCTTGAAGAAGGTGAAAACTACCCATAAGTAAGTTGTAATATCTCAACCTGACCAAAATTTTTGACTCCATACCTGTATTCACTAAACTAAACCTTTCCTAAATGGCTAACGGAGCTAAGGGGATTCGAACACCTGGCCCCTGCTTGCAATTGCTTGCAATGCCCCAGCTTCTACCTAATCGCCCATGGAACTCCTAGCCGTTAGGCTCATCCCGCATAACCTTGCCTCTGAGGGGCAGAATAGCCTAGAAGGGGGCAATGAGGTGGGACTTGAACCCTCGAACTCACATTCGAACTCTAGGTTTGTAGCTGAAGCGTTGCTGAGTCCAAGTAGGGTTCGAACGGTTCGAGTGCTTTCCAAGTGCACGACAGACATCTGAGTGCTACTGGCCGCAATATCACTCCAGCTGACGTCCTCAACGGTAGGGTGGAGCAGATACTCCAACGGAGCTGGGTTGAGGAATGGCTCGGACCACTCCTCGAAACGAAGAGGACCTATCCCCAGGTGAGAGAATTCGGGGGAGGCTTCTAAGCCGTCCATACCTGCGTAATACAGGAGCTTGAAGTCAGAGCCCTGGTAAATTTTCTCTTCGAACCCGCCGAA
>CAVOCU010000105.1:0-5239 GCA_963694315.1 Dehalococcoidia bacterium
CAATTCCTGATGGCGCCTCTTCGGCAGATTGCGGAGCCGCGGGCAATGTTGGTGGGAGGCGCAGCTGGGCAGGTGAAACCCACATCCGGTGGAGGAATTCATACAAGCATCCTCAGCGCAAACATATGCGCTGAAGTGGCGGTTGCAGCCCTAGAGCGTGGTGAAATTGGAGAAGAAGCCGCTGAGCACTATATCACAGAGTGGATGTGTACCGTGGGGTTGGAGTTATACAGGGGCAGATTATTACGCCATATGCTTGCTGAGTTGACTCCTGCCGAAACGGAGCAAATCTTACAACTTTTCACCCTAAAGGAAGTTAAAGAAGTAATGGCTGCCCAGGGGGACATTAATTTTCCATTGCATCTGTTCTCTCACCTGTTCCGCCCCGCAGTTGTTTTGCGAGTGCTCCGTGCGCTGCCCTTGCGGTTGTGGCCTCGGTTGGCATGGCTGTTGATTCAGTGGTGTCGGAAGGTATCCAGCCCTCGTGCCGTTCTTCAAACTCGTCCTACCTAAGAGCCTCGCCAGGTTCAAATCAATCTCACTCAAACACAGGAGGCCTACGTGCCGCTCATCATGGTAACTGGCGCAGCAGGGTTTATCGGCAGCGTTGTGACGCAAGCTCTTCTTAAAGAAGGAAATGAGGTGTTGTCTGTCGACAACCTCAGTCGCGGCCATCGAGCAGTTATATCAAAAGAAACAAAATTCTTCCGTATCAGCGTTGGCGATGGGCCAGCTATGGATAAACTCTTTGCGCAGTTCAAGGTTGATGCGGTTGTTCACTTAGCAGGGCTTACTCAAGTAGGGGAGTCCGTGGCCAACCCTGACCTCTATTACGCGAATAACCTGAGAGACGGACTGACCTTACTGGAATCCATGCATCGCTGCGGTGTATCCAAGATGATCTTTTCTTCCAGCGCCGCCGTGTATGGAGTGCCGAACCAGACGCCTATCCGGGAAGACCACCCTATTGCACCGGTAAACCCCTATGGTGATACCAAAGCTCGAATGGAAGAAGCTTTGGCATGGTATGGAGAGGCGTACGGCTTCCAAAGCGTGTCTCTGCGCTATTTCAATGCTGCGGGTGCTAGCGGTCCCGTGGGCGAGGACCATCGCCCGGAGACGCATCTCATCCCCAACGCCATCAATGTGGCATTAGGAAAGATGGATCACCTATCGCTCTATGGAGATGATTACCCTACGCCGGACGGTACAGCAGTCCGTGACTATGTACACGTAGAAGACATAGCTCAGGCGCATGTACGGGCGTTAGGGGCGATAGGCGAATTGCCACGGCGAGCGTACAACGTAGGAACAGGAAAAGGCTACTCAGTGAGAGAAGTCATAGACGTGGCTGCACGGGTATGCCTTGCTGATATACCTGTTCAAGTGGAATCGAAACGTGCTGGCGATCCGCCTGAACTGGTAGCTGATGCCTCCGCTTTGATGGCTGACCTGGGCTGGACGCCGCAGTACTCAACCATTGAACGGATGATTCAGGACGCATTTAGGTGGCACAGGGATCACGAGAACGGGTATCCAGGAGGCTAGTTCTCCGTAAGGGAATCAACTGGTTTATTCAGGGGCGCTTGTGTAAGGAAACCTTTTGGAACACAAGTACCCCTTTGTTCGTCTAAGTATGTGGACATCTCACATAGGGTATTCAACTCGAAGAGCAACTGAAGAGAGAATCGTTTATAGCTAGACAATAAATGGCAGATATCATTCGTATTTCAAATGAATCACGAATGAAATATAAACGAAAATAAAACTGACCTTAAACAAAGTTGGTACCCACCCTTGAAACCTTTGGAGGCCTAGATGCATTACCTTGCAGTGATACGGAACACAGACACCTTTGATCTTCACCGTGATGAGATCATTAAGGATGCTGTTCAGTTAGCAGTAATGCTCTATCGCTCCAATGATTTTCCATCCAAAACGAAACCCTCCAAGGATCGCTAAGGCCAATCTTGATACTTGGCCTCTCTGACACCGCACCAGCAATCATCTGGGACTGCTGGTGCCTCTACAAGGCTCAGACCCCTCTTTCCAATAACTCAACCTCGCGGACTTCATCAGTTTTATAGCTTGTTGGGCGTACCACACCGGACTATACTTTTCCTAATAGACACCCTCGTTGAAGCCAGCCTCCTCGTTTGTGTCCTCACTCCTAGCAATAGCTCCTATGAAGGAACCTATGGCCGAACCACATATTGCCCTGATTCGTAGAGGCGGACTCTATATTCTGGCACTGACTCGCGTTGGAGCGGACAACCGGTGGTGGGCTACAGGCGCAGACGGTAAACCCTTTCGCGTCACCAGACAGCAATTTGCCTGGGAAACAGACATTGTGGTGCTGGACTCGGCCCTTGCTCAATGGATTGGGGCGGCCGAGCAATTGGCCACTGAAACGAATGTTGAAGAAGCGTGGAGGGTAGTCCAAGGGGAAATTCCTGGCCTCTCTTTAACAGACCTCTCTGAATTGGTTTGGTCTCCGCCTGTAGAAAGTGTTCAGCTTGGGGCACTGCTCTTAAGCTTGTTCGCAGCTCCCCTGCGTTACTTCGATGCCGATGCCCTTACGCTCAAGCCACTCGCTGAGGAAGAGGTAACGGCACAGATAGAACGCAGGGATCAGCACCAGCAAGCAGCGAACGAGGAATCTACATTCATTGCCTGGCTAGGCGGAACGTCTTCTACAGGCAATGACTCCGCTGAGTTGACTCCCCGCCAGTTGAGTTGGCTTGAGACTATACGCCAATATGCGGTAGAGGGTGACTCTTCCACGGCTGCAAAAGCGGTTAAGGGATGGTTGCGACAGGTACAGCAGACGCAAGACCCACAGAAGTTGGCCTTTGAACTGCTGGTGCGGCGCGGCGAGATGGACGAGGACGAGTTCTTCACGCTACGTCGCCTAGGAGTGAAGACAACATTCTCCGATGAAGTGCTAGCGGAGGCTGAACGACTGGCTGCGCTTGCAGTGCCCCTAGGTCACAACAGGCGAGACCTTTCAGCCCTGGATGTGTTCACTATTGATGAGGCCAGCACCGTAGATATTGACGATGGTTTGTCTGTGCAGCGCACGCCGACCGGCTACGAAGTGGGTGTGCACATAGCCGACGCAGCTGCCATGGTTCCGGCCGTGGGGTTGATTGAGGACGCTGCCCGGGAACGTATGACCAGCCTCTATTTACCGGAGGGTACGTTGCCCATGCTGCCTAGACAACTATCAGAAGTAGCCGGGAGCCTGGTCCCTGGGGGAATACGGCCTGCTATTTCGCTACTAGCACAGATGGATGATGGCTTTAAGCTACAGAGTTGGGAGCTTTATCGTTCCCTGGTGCGTAGCGCGTACAAGCTCTCCTACGAAGAGGCGGATGCGGCGTTAATGGATTCCACGGCGCCGTATGGTGAACCGCTTAAAACACTGAACGCAGTTGCTCAACCTCTACGGGAGTCTAGACTTGCATCCGGCGCCTTAGAAATGGATAGGCCAGAGCTTAAGGTACGCGTGAATGAATCAAAGAATATATCCGTATCTGTGACACCTATGCCTACACTAGCCCGTCGATTAGTGGCCGAATTCATGGTGCTGATGAACAACTGTATAGGCACTTACTTGCGTGACAATGACATTCCTGCCATCTACCGATCCCAGGACCCTGTGGATTTGGAAGATGTGCCAGACACGTCTGTAAATGCGGTTCGGCAGTTCCACATCCTTCGACGAATTAGACCGGCACGTTTGAGCACCACGCCTGGGCTCCATGCCCTCATTGGGGTTGAGCCCTACGTGCAGGCGACCTCGCCGCTGCGTCGATATGCGGACTTGGTCAACCAAAGACAGCTTGCGAGTAAATTGGACGGTAATGATTCTGCATACAGCATGGAAGAAGTGAAAACAGTCCTGTTCCGAGCCGATGCAACACTACGAGACCTGGGCCGCGCGGAGAATGAACGCCAACGGTACTGGATACACAAGCTCCTGTCCGGGAAACTGGGCGATGAGTTCTCTGCCGTGGTTCTGGATATCCGAGACCGCCAATATGTGGTTGAACTGGAAACCTACCTCATCCGCAGTAACGTCTATCTACGACCAGGTACTACGCCTGGAGAAACGGTACAGTTGGTGTTGCAAGAAGTTGATGCCTGGCGTCAGCAAGCCCATTTCCGTCAGGCTGATTGAAAGCTACCAGTCGCCTCATATATACGAACGCCCCGTCTCTTGCCGATACCGGCAGTTCAACCAACTTCTCTAATCGGCACAGCCAAGCCCCGCTAGTTGCCTGCTCCTGTGTAGACTACTGTGTCCGGCTTGAACATGCCCCATGCAAACCAGAAATGGTTGCCGTGGGTTACTGACTCCAATTGCGTACCTGCAAGCGGCCCAATAAGCCCCTTGCCCAAGAGGTTCCATATGATGTGGGTCTCGTTGTCGATAAACCCGTTGTCCGTTGACTGGAACGTAAGCTGTTGATCTTCTATGAAGGGGCGAAACACGTTGGTGGCACCTACATCCCGCCCTGCCGCAATGGTAGATGCGTCTAACGCTGAATTGGTTCCTGCTTGGAAGAACACAACCAAGTCGTTCCCATCCAAGGTGTAAGGAACCACCTTCTCTTGCGCAAGGACATCGAAAGAGAACGCCACAGTCTCACCACCCTGGTCGATTGCGACAATCCGGTCCAACAGTTTAAGTCGACCATCAGTCTGCTCGAAGAATAGGAACGGCGATGATGTATCGTGCGAGGAGTAAGGGTTGCTACCGTAACGTCGGGTAAAGCCAGTGTCTCGAGAAAGAACCGCGGCATCTGGGTGGGCTGACTTGAACTGCTTCCATGACACCACCGGAGAGGGGATCAGAGTAAGTTGCTCTCCTACAAGGTCGCCAATGATTCCAACGCCCTCCAACTGCTGCCACCACGTCTCTGTTTGGCGGTCATACATAATCATGCCACTCAAGCGTAAATTCCCACTGACGTCAAAATCCAGGAGCCGGTTGCCCAGCCTCCGGTCAAAGGTCAATGCTGAATTGCACAATGGGCAGTAGGTAATCACTACCGAAACGTCGCCCACGGTATCGTTGACAATCTCGTGCCAGATGAGAATGCCGAGAGGGTATGCCTTTACTTCGCCGTTGATATCGACAACCTGCACAGGTTGCTGGCCTCCCAACCACTGATCAGCGGCCTTAACGCTCTCAAACTGCGGATTGTCTATAGCAGGGATACCGCCTTTGCCG
>CAVOCU010000106.1:0-5175 GCA_963694315.1 Dehalococcoidia bacterium
GAGATCATGGCTATAGATCGCTCCTTTGAGGCCGCCTTACAAAAGGCCGTGCGCTCCCTGGAACAAGGAAGCCAATCGCTCCTCTGGGAGGCGAACGAGTGGCGTGATATTGCAGACTGGCGCGACCTACCCCTGTTCCCTGCTACGGATCAGCGGATTTGGGCTCTCATGGCCGCCTTGCGTAGAGGCGCAACGCCGGAAGAGCTCCTTGCGCACACACACATAGACCAGTGGTTCCTGCGAGCTATGGAGCGCATCATTGAGATGGAACACCTGCTCCTAGAAACGGATCACCCAAGTCGCAAATTTCTGTGGGATGCCAAGCGTCTGGGCTTCTCTGATGTGCAGCTTGCCTCCCTTGGTATTGCAGAAGGTCTGCCGGAGCGCGTCCGTGCCCTGCGGCTTTCCATGGGCATTCGCCCTGTGTACAAGATGGTTGACACCTGCGCCGCCGAGTTTGAGGCGATAACGCCCTACTACTACAGCACCTACGAGCAGGAGAACGAGGCATTGCCGTTACCGGGTGCCAAAGCACTGGTCATAGGCAGTGGCCCTATACGCATCGGCCAGGGGATTGAGTTCGATTACTGCTCCGTTCACGCAGCGTGGGCGCTCCAGGAAGAAGGCCTGAGCAGCATCATGGTGAACTCCAACCCGGAGACCGTCTCCACGGACTTCGATACCAGCGACCGCCTCTACTTCGAGCCCCTGGACGAGGAGAGCGTTCGTGACGTGATAGGCAACGAGACCGGTGAAGCTGACGGCACTCCGCCTCCTGCTGTGGTCCAGTTTGGCGGACAGACAGCCATCAACCTCTCCCAGTCCCTGGACCACGTGGATTTGCCCATCCTAGGCTCAACCGCTGAGGCCATAGACATCGCCTCTGACCGTCGTAAGTTCGAGACATTTATGTCGAGTATCGGCGTGCCGCAACCACCAGGCACAGCCATCGTCACAGTAGAAGAAGCCATTCAGGTGGCAGAAGCGATAGGGTACCCCATCCTGATTCGCCCCAGCTATGTACTGGGCGGTCGAGGCATGGAGATTGTCTATAGGCCGGAAGATTTGCGCAGGTACATGCAGGCAGGCATTGAGGCCAGCCCCGATAAACCCGTGCTGGTAGACAAGTACATGGAAGGCAAGGAGTGTGAGGTTGATGCCGTCTGCGATGGAGAGACGGTGGTCATTTCCGGCATCATGGAACACGTGGAACGTGCAGGCGTCCACAGCGGCGATTCCATGGCCATCTACCCGGAGATAACCCTGACTCCGGAAGAGGTTGACCTGATAACCGACTACACAATACGCATAGCGCGTGGCTTGGGCGTTAAAGGTCTTATGAACATTCAGTTTGTGGTCATGGGCGGCGGCCACTACCGTAGCCCCGGCAGTCCCGTGGAGGACCACCCTGCCGATGTGTACGTGTTGGAGGTCAACCCCCGCGCCAGTCGCACCATCCCTTTCATCAGCAAGGTCACAGGCGTACCCATGGTCAGTCTGGCCACCAAGGTGATGCTGGGCCATACCCTGAAGGAGATCGGCTACGAGACCGGCCTCTGGCCTCGACAGCCGTTGGTCGCCGTAAAAGCCCCTGTGTTCTCCATGTCCAAGCTGGCCGGCGTAGATACGCACCTTGGGCCTGAAATGAAGTCAACGGGAGAGGTCATGGGGGTGGACTACACTTACTCATCCGCTATGGCCAAGGCGCTCATCGCGTCAAACATGCTGCTCAAGCCGGACGGCGCAGTGCTCCTCAGCATCTCTGACAAGGACAAGGAAGACGCGGTACCCCTCATCAAAGCCCTGGGCAGTTCCGGCCACAAGCTCTACGCCACAGAAGGAACCGCTCGATTTATCAGAAGCCTTGGCGTTACGGACGTGGTAGAAGTCTCCAAGCTCATGGAGGGCAGTCCAAACGTGGTGGACGTTGTGCAACAGGGTGTGGTGGACGCCGTGGTCAACACGCTTTCCGGCGGGCAGGAACAGCCCTTGCGTGACGGCTTCTACATCAGGCGCGCAGCGGTGGAACGCCGTATCCCATGCTTCACATCGCTGGACACCGCCCGTACGGCCTTGGAGGTACTCCATGCCGGTGGCGGACAGTACACCATCCAACGGCTTCAGGACTACTTGGAGGTGCCTGCACCGTAAGGCTGTCCTGCCGTTATGCCTCTATGGAGTAGACAACCTCATAGACTTTTACGTCCATGACTGCTTTGCCTGAGCTCAGCAGCCCGATGAACGCTCCACCAGCCGATGCCATATCGTCGCTCGCCATGCAGGCGTAGTGATCCTCCAGAGACCGCCATTGGATGTACTGCATCACCCTGGCACCATCGTCGCTCTTGTGCAGGTTCAACGAAACGAACCCTGGCTGTCGAGCAAACACCGGCGAGAGCCTCTGCATCATCGCAGCCACTGAAGGTTGCTCTTCAGGCTCAATACTCACCTCAACCACCACAGTGGTCACATTGTTCTCTTTGCTGATGGTAGCCATGTGTACTTACTCCTTTCAAATGAAAACCCGCCAGACACAGCCTACGCTGTAAATCGGCGGGTTTTCTTCTATTCATTCTATTAGGTAACCATCGGGTCATATGGATTCAAGGTGTTACCCTGGCTAGTTCTTGGTGGCAACCACCGTTAGCCAGTTCCGGGGAACATCCTTCAGTTGCAGTTCCTCAAAGGCCTGACGTGCGCCCGCCTGCAGCGATGCTGAGCCTTGCTCCAGCGGCACTCCCGGCATGGCACCTTCAATGAAGGCTTCATATTGGCTGATGGCCAAGAACCCCTCAAGATCCATGGGTGCAGGGCACATATCCTTCCGCTGTATGGAGAATCCGCTTTGCGCTAGGAGTTCTTCATACTCTTCAACGGTGAGTTGTATTCGGGCAGCCACCTTCTCAACATCACGTGAAGGTAGCATGTCATAGTTCTTCTTGAGTGACCGGATGGACTTGGACATCCATCGGCGGTAGAACTGTTCCGATTCCTCTGGGATGGAGCCATTGAAGAAGGTTGTGTTGAAAGCAAAGATGCCACCGGGCCGTAGGGTAGCTGCAACTTCGCCCATCAATTCCGTCTTGTCCGGCACCATGTGGATGCCGTTGCAGAATACAACGCCGTCCACTTGCTCTTTCACAATAACGGAGAGTTGCTCCGCACGACTGTGAATGAACTCCAAAGCCACATCCTTTACGGAAACAAACTGCGCCATCGCCTCGCGTATGGCCAGTGCGGACATATCAATACCAATGACAAAGCTATCTCTGGCACCCCGCAGCTTCTCAACAATGAGCTTTGTTACTGCGCCCGTGCCACAGGCCAAGTCAACCACTCGCTGGCCGGGATGGAAATCCACCATGTCCACCAACTGCCGGTTAACTACCTGGTAGAATCCCTGGGACGCAAAGGGCCTGTAAGAAAATTGGGATTCAGTCATCCGCTCACCTCAAGCTTTCTAGCTTCTTGGGTACGCTTCTATATACCTAGTCGTAGGCGTAGGCGAGTATATCAATCAACATTCCCACCCGTCCATATAATTGTAGACGTATTTCAAGAGAAACGAAAGCCGCATCAGGCAAGCGGCGAGTCCAATTGCGTTGACAGCCTGAGAGCCCACTCCGTACACTTAAGCATCAGGCGGATTATCAAGTAGCTCTTTTCGTGCAGCAATGCACTTATCGATTGAACGGAGCAGCTTTGACGTTGGAGCGCGACCCTAACAGAGCCAGGCTTTACATCACTACGAGAAGCTCCATTGCATTTGGGCTCATAATCTTTGCCCTGGGCATCTTCCTTATTTCGCCGGTGGCCTCTTGGTTACTGAAAGTCTTTGGGTGGGTTGCCATGATCACTGGCGCTGTTATCTTTGCTGCGGGACTCTGGACCGCTCTACGGAGGCGAGTATGACTTCCCCTGCACCCAAGCCGCGGATTGGGACAAGCCGTCCCTCCGCTCTGGCGCACATCAAAATCCAGATTGAAACACCCCCTGAATACCGTGGGTCTGAGATTATTGGAGACCTGCGGGGTGTTGCAGAGACGATGTTTTATCCGTTCAAGGCCGTGGGCTTCTGGGATGGCCAGACAGGAAACCACCTCTGCCCAATGGCAGAAGCCGGAAAAATTTGCCCCCATGGTGCAGATGCTGGAGCTAAAAGCTCCTATGCAACCACAATTGAAGATGAATTGGCGGGAGAGTTGGAAGTAGTGTTCCCCCATGCCGACCTCACCGTATATCTTGGATAGCGTTCCCCATAGATGGGACACGCAGGGTGTGAGCGCCGGATAAGCCCGAGCCACCTCTGTGTACACCAAAAGCCCTATGCTATAATTTAGCTAACCCACAAGTGAGGAAACTTTGAAAGTTACACGAGAAGACGAAGTACAGCGTCAGACTGTGCTGAACATAGAGATGGAAGAACCTGATCTGGATAGCTATCTGCAACGGGCATATCAGCGGGTATCACAGAAAGTTAAAGTCCCCGGGTTTCGTCCGGGAAAAGCCCCCCGTGCAGTAGTAGAGCGCGTCATTGGCAGGGAATCACTCCTTCAAGAGGCCCTGGAATTCATGGTTCCTGAAGCTACGGCTAAGGCTATTGAGCAAGAAGCAATAGAAGCCGGGGCTCAACCTGACGTAGAGCTTATAGGCACAGATCCTGTGAGCATCAAGGCAACTGTTCCCCTGCTTCCTCTGGTGGAGACGGGTGATTACAGCTCCATACGCGTGCTTTGGGTAGCCCCTGCCGTCAGTGATGAGCAGATTAACGACGCTCTTGAAGAGATTCGGAAGCAGTCTGCAGTCTGGAATCCGGTGGAACGCCCTGCTCAGATTGGTGACCAGGTGGTTATGGATCTCCTTGGCGTTGTAGACGGTGAAACGCTGTTAGACCAACAGGACGGCCCTTTTGTATTGAGCGAAGAGCCGATGCCAATTCCTGGCTTTGGTCAAGCATTGGTCGGCCTTTCCACCGGGGAGACACGTGAGTTTGCCCTGACGTTCCCTGAGGACTATCTCAGTGAAGCAATGGCAGGCAAAGAGTGCCTCTTCACCGTGACAGCCAAGGAAACCAAGGAGCAAAAACTCCCTGACCTTGATGATGAATTCGCCAAGGGCGCCGGCGAAGGTTTTGACACGCTGGATGCGTTAAAGGACAACATTCGACAGCAACTC
>CAVOCU010000107.1:0-5167 GCA_963694315.1 Dehalococcoidia bacterium
ATGTAAAAGAAAGACTCTCCTCGTAAGCGGGCGTTCTGAACAAATTCCAAATCCTTGAGCACCAGGGTCGCGCTGCGCATTACCCTGGCCACTCTTGGCATGAACACTACCCCAATAGTTGCAATGATATTTAATTGGCTGGAGCCAAGCATAGTTAGCACTAGTAGTGCGAGTAGTAATGAAGGGAAGGACATTACCCCGTCCATAACGCGCATGACAATCTCATCGGTCTTACCGCCTTTGTAACCACTGGCCATGCCTACGGTTGTGCCTAGAAAGATCCCTAGACTCGCTGCTGAGACCGCGACAATGATGATCGAACGGGCACCAGCCATGACGCGACTAAGGATGTCGCGTCCGAAATTATCGGTACCGAGCAAAAATTTACGAGAGGGCATTGCAAGCTGATCGTCGCTCATCCGCACTTTAAATTCTAACTTTCGTATAGTTTTAACTTCTCCCAAAGCTGCTCTATCTCTTTTTTCCTCTGCAACTTGGTCAGCAGTCAACTCCAAGTGATTTTCGGCCGGAGGGTATGGGGTTATGTAAGGCCCGAAAATCGCTAAGAATACGTGAATGGTGACAAGGAAGAGCCCAATCCGCCCTGCGTTTGTCCGCAGGGCTAATCGAACTTCATTCGTGACTGCGTGCAAAAGGTTAATGGGAATGGACGCTAAATTTCTTTGCTTATAGTTGGTAGGAACACTGCCTTGCGGCATCACAGGCAAATTCATTAGCCTAACCTGACACGCGGGTTAAGTAGCGCGTACGCGACGTCAGCAAGCAAATTGCTGAACGCATAGACTCCAGATATTAATAGCGCAAGAGCTTGTAGTAGAGGGACATCCCTCTGTGTGATAGACGTAAGTAAGAGCCTTCCAAGCCCTGGGTATGCGAATACACTATCGACAATGATGAGCCCTCCAAGCATGTAGCCGATGTTCATCGCGACAACGCTTATAGTCGGGAGCATGGCGTTGGGGACTACGTGTCGGAGTATGACTTTACGCATGGGCAACCCCTTGAGAATTGCCGTCCGCACATAACTAGTTTCCATTACCCCCATCACGTTAGCTCGAGTCATTCGCATGATGTATGCAAACAACACTCCAGTGAGCGTGAGGGTCGGTAAAATAAGAATAGAGGGCTTTGAGAGCGGGGATTCACCGGGGAGCAATATGCTGGATGAAGGAAGCCAGTGAAGAGTGCTCGAAAAGAGCACTATCAAAAGCACACCAGTGACAAATTCAGGTAAAGAAATCGCCACGAGGCTGACGTTACTGACTGCGTGATCTGGTAAGCCCCCAGGGCGGATACCCGCCCATATACCGGTGGCGATGGCTGTCGGTACCGCTACCAAGAAAGCGAACCCCGCCAAAACCGCAGAATTAGAGAGCCGGGGTAGAACTAGGTCCCAGATAGGACGCTTCTGAACCATCGACTCCCCCCAATCCCAGTGGAGGATTCCCCAAACCCAATCCAAATAGCGCGAGTAGACAGGAGCATTCAACCCTAGCTCCTGGCGAAGGATCTCTAGGTTCTCAGGGGTTGCCCCTCTCCCTAGAATCGCCGTCGCCACATCACCTGGCAGTATCTCGGTGATTGCGAAGACTGCCAGTGACACCACTAGTAAGGTTAGCGCTATCAATGAGATGCGCCGAGCCAGAAACTGTGTCAAAGCCTTACTACTCCTGTCTACCCGCTAATCAGAAATCAGATTTAGTTGCTGTTCAGTCGCGCTTCTTTCAGGATGAAGTTATTGCCAGGGTGCGCAAATACACCTTCGACCTTGTCACTCATTGCAACCAGAACAGGCATGAAGAACGGAATGATGCGAGGCACGTCATCTGTGAGAATTAGCTGAATCTCTCCAAAGATGGCCTTGCGCTCATCAAACGTCTTGGCGGCCCGGGCGTCCCTGATGAGCTGGTCAACTTTGGGGTTGTTGTAGTGGGCTTCGTTCCAAGGCGCGTCAGACTTGTACGTAATGCTCAGCGCTCCATTGGGGTCGCGATGGAACCAATGCACACTCTGGAAAGGTTCGACTAACCATACTTTCGACCAGTAGCTGTCGGTGGGGTCTCGAGAAATCTCAACGTTAATGCCAGCCGCGGCCGCGGACTCTTTGAAGGCAACTGCCATGTCCACTAGCCCACCAAAGACAGGCGCGGTGTGCAGCGTTACGGTTATGCCGTCTGGGTAGCCAGCCTCAGCAAGAAGCTTTTTGGCACCCTCTGGGTCGTAAGCCGGAGCAGCTGCATCTGGGTTGTAGTACGGGTCAGTGGGTGGGATAGGGTGGTCGCCACCAACTGAACCTAGTCCGAAGTAGGCAGCCTGGGAGATAGCTTCACGGTCAGTAGCCATCTGCAAGGCTTGCCGCACAAGTTTGTTATCAAATGGTGCTACGTCAGTCATCATAGCCATTACCATGTATGAACCACTGGATACTTGATCAACCTTGACACCTGGTACCCCTTGCAACCCGGCCGCTTCCGAACCACCTATGGGAACCACGATGTCTAAGGTACCTGACTTTAAAGCCTCTAGCCGTGTCTGGGATTCGGCCATGTAGAAGAAAATAACCTCATCTACGTAAGGCTTTCCTTCGTCCCAGTAATCGGGGTTGCGTTTGAGCACTGCACGCTCACCGGTTATATGCTCCTCTAGCATGAATGCACCAGTGCCGTTCGCGGCATGCAACAGATTGTCTAGGTCAACGCCAGAGTCAAGGATTTTGCCCTGGTAAAGAGCCAAAGCTTCAGGCAAAAAGGCATTGGGAGCTTCCAGCTCAAATCTGACCGTGTAGTCATCCTCCGCAACCACTGCGGTTATGAAGTCTAATTGGCCGAGGGCGGGAGAGGCTAATTCCTTGTCAATCAGCCGGCCAATGGTAAATACCACGTCCTCTGCGGTGAAGTCCTCACCATTGTGGAACTTAACGTCTTTCCGTAACTTGAAAGTGTAGGAGGTAAGCGCGTCGTTAGCCTCCCACTCTACCGCTAGCTCCGGCTGTACCGTAAGTTCGTGAGTCCAAGAAACTATGTTGTTGTAAACGCTCTTTGCAATCCAAATATCAGGGTTTGTGGTGAGAAATGCTGGATCCAAGGTGATCGAGTCGGGAGTGGTCCCCACCCTGATTGTTCCTCCAGTTTTAACTTCAGCGTCACTTGAGCAGGCGGCAAGCACAAAGACTGCTGCCACCATGACGCCGAAGACCAGGGTAAATTTCGACCGAAAAACCAAACCAATACTGCTTAGAGACATGAATCCCTCCTCTAGTGCTATGTGTCTTTTCCCTACGAGTAAATACCTATGCTTAGTCTTGTTCCCCACGCCCACTGCCTACTCAGAGGCATGCGGAGTCGTTTTCCCGGCCCTTTTCTTTAAACGAGATGAGGCCTGAGAGGATGTAAGTTGTCGGATAAAATCGATACCTGGGACGACCTGTCAGTGCGTAACTCTTGAGTGCGGTGCTACAGCGGTCCGTTTTACCTCGATTTTGGCTTGTAGTGAGATACGGGGCAGCAGGCTTTGGCACCTTAAAGGCTATTCTGGGGGCTTGTCAAACCACCGAATCAGTCAAAAATGCAAGTGATATTGCGGAATACGTATTAACGAACTATCGACATCCGGCAGTCGTTAAATACTTGGCGGTGGATGGCCCTCAACCCTGTCTCTTGACCCGTTGCTGGGGGGTGCAGGATGGTCTGGGGCAGCACTGCTGGCAGACTGAGCGGCCCATTGTCGTTTCCGCGCCTGTAAGCAACCACCGTGCCTCAATCCGCCATATGGGCGCAAAGCGCCAATTTCCCACGAATATTCAAGGTGCAGAGACGTGAAACGGCAGCCTGATTGCAGGTATGTGACGGCTATTTAGCCGAGGACATATCCTCAGTTCTGGACCTAAATTCGTCACGGCTCACATCATGTAAGGAATTGTTAATCTCTCTAATCAGTCTGTAATAACTCCCCTCCATACTGTTCCTGCTGATGGTCCTATCAGCGCTCGGAGCGCGGAATTAACTGCAAGGAGGAACAGTATGAAACGATTGATGAGGGCATCTTCTTTGGCCATGGTGGCGTTGCTGATCACCGCAACTGGAGTTTTGGCGGCAGGTAATGGGGCAGGCGGAGTGACCGGCCCTGCCTTCTATGTGGACGGAGACCTTTACCGCACGGTGGGGACACCAACAGACCTCTCCGGCACCGGCGCACCGGTTTCCAATTTTGACGCTATCTATGACATAGGCGGCGCACAGGCCCCCGTGGCTGAATCCGCACTTGGTGACCACGGTTACAACGGCGGGCGCTGGCAGGTCCACGCGCTCTCATTCAACGCTGACTACGCAACCACGTTGGCGGCGCATGACCTAGACGGTAGCGGCGTGATAGACAGCATTGGTGAGGTAAGCTCTGCCTTGGCTGATGGGGGAGCTGCGGGCCTGACAGATAACGGTATTGTGGCGAGCTTTGAGTGCCCTGTTATCAAGCTCAAGCCTCAGTCTTAAGTACTGACGGTAGAACACCTCTCCGGGTGGACATAAAAGGGAGGCAGGCTTCATAGCCTGCCTCCCTTTGCGTTGGCGATATGCCTAGCTTGGCTTACTCTGCCACTTCACCAATGAACCGCTTAATTAAGGCCCATGCCTCTTCCGGCTTTTGGGTTAGCGCGTTGAATGATGTGTTGGGGAGAATGGTCAGCCATGAATTGGCTATGCCCTTATGCATGATCTGCGCGTGCTCTATTGAGTGCACTGGTTCATCTATGTCACCGCGCATGATGAGCGTTGGCGCCTTTACCTTGCCAGCCAGGGCGGGCAGGTCATAGTACGTCTTGAAATCATCGCGCTCATGAAGGCGCAGGTAGAACTCAATGGCCTCTGCCCAGTTGTCGCCCTGATAGTGCTGGACGCCCTTCTTTGTCTCCTCATTGATGGAGGAGGGGTCAAACCGCTTGCGCCGCCACTCGTCGCCTCCGGGTGCGCTGCCAGCAATGACTGCGTTCAACACCAGCGCCTTCACTCTGTCCGGGTACTCCGCCGCGAACCGCACAGCCACTCTGGTACCCAGGGTCTCTGCTACAAAGAGCGCTGATGGCAACGACAGTGCGTCCATGAACGCAGCTAGGTCGGTCACCCACTCGGACGGCTCCATCGTCTCCAAACGG
>CAVOCU010000108.1:0-5110 GCA_963694315.1 Dehalococcoidia bacterium
GCGGCAGTTCCCTGGCAGCTTGGTGACACCGTGAAAGGTGTGGCTGCCGTAGTGCTTGGAGGTGTCGCGCTGGTGTTCCTTGCGCTGTTCCTTGACCGGACAGGGGTAACAAACGGGGCGGGGGCATCACTTCTGGCTGCTGGCATGCTGGAGGGTCTGCTGGTTGCTGCCGCGTGGGCCTTCAGCGTTAGGCGATACCAGTGTTCATTTGAGACCTTAGGGTTTCGTAGTGCCAAGGGGTACAACTTCTGGCTTATCCCCATTGCTGCTCTTGTTGCCAGCCTCCTGGTAGGCGGGATGTACACAGTGATTGTTAAAGGGATTGGTGTAGACATCTTAGTACCCCCTGAACTCTCAGACAGTTTTGATAGGCCCACGGGGATGAGTAGACTGATTCTGGCATTTATCGTTGTTGTCATGGCTCCCGTTGCAGAGGAAACATTTTTCCGAGGGTTTGTTCTGCAAGGCCTTTCCCGTAGGGCTGGCCCCATAGGCGCGGCAATAGGGTCTTCTGTACTTTTCTCGTTGAGTCATGGCTCTGTGGGTATGCTAGTGCCCACGTTCCTCTCCGGCTTAATACTTGCAGGAGTCTTTATGAAAACCGAGTCGCTCACTCCGGGCATCTTTGCCCACAGTATGCAAAACTCATTGGCATTCTTGCTAACGTTCTAAGGCGGTATATATGGGATGGAAACAGCTTGAAACCCAGCTTAAAAGAGGGTCTCAGAATGACCCTGTACGGGTAATCCCGTTTGTGACGGTGGGCTTCCCAGATGTGGAGGCAACCCTGGAACTGGTTCCAGCGCTGGAAGCGGCAGGGGCTACCGTCATAGAGTTGGGAGTTCCTTTTAGCGACCCTCTGGCTGAGGGCCCTACGATTCAGAAATCGAGTTACCACGCCTTGAAACAGGGTGTGACTATGGCCAAATGCCTTGAGGTTGCTGCCGAGTTGAGGCATAGAGGTGTCCGTGTCCCTCTGGTGCTCATGGGGTATTACAATCCCTTTTTGTCCTATGGATTAGAAACAGTTGCGGCGGAGGCCCAGAAGTCCGGAGTGGATGGGTTTATCATTCCTGACCTGCCAGTGGACGAGATTGGCCCGATGCTGGAAGCATGCACACGACATGAAATAGCACTGGTGCCATTGCTGGCGCCTACGAGCACCGATGAACGCATCAAAGAGGCATGTGCCTCCGTCCAAGGGTTCATCTATTGTGTGGGTCTGCTGGGCGTCACAGGGGCAAGGGCTGAACCCTCAACTGAGGCTGCCACCCTGGTACAGAGAGTCCGAAAGAACACACACCTGCCGCTGGCAGTGGGGTTCGGGATATCTCGTCGAGAGCACGTGGAAGCGCTCGCTGAAAGCGTTGATGCCGTGGTCGTCGGCAGTGCATTGGTTGATGTCATCGCAAACGCCGCGCCAAGTGACCGGGTCGCGGAGGTGAAATCGTTCATGGCAGGTCTTGGAGTTACACCGGAGATAACAAGGGGGACACGCTAATGGTCATGATGTGCCGAGGTTTCCGCGGCGCTACTACAGCTTCTGCCAACACCAAAGAGGCTATTAATGACGCCACAGAGGAGATGTTGAGGGCGTTGGTTGATGCTAACGATCTTGATGCTGAGTTCATTGCTGCGGCATGGTTCACCACCACCACGGACTTGAATGCTGAGTTTCCTGCATCGGTTGCCCGGCGCCGATTGGGCTGGACGTTTGTGGCCCTGATGGATGCCCATGAGATGGATGTGCCGTACGGCCTTCCAATGTGCATCCGTGTGTTGGTCTTGGTGAACACAGAGAAGAGACCTGAAGAGATCAAGAACGTGTATCTCCGGGGCGCTGAAAACCTTCGGCAGCGGAGTGTTCCTGGCTCCTAGCATCTTATCTCCTAGTCTTTCCTATTGATTGGTTTGCAACCGCCCACGCATTCAGGGATACTGGAGAAGTGGACCCAAAGCGATTCTATTTTGGTTAATTGTTGGGGGAGGTGAAGCATGATTGTGGTGATGAGGCAGGGCTGCACAGACGCAGAAATAGAGAGTGTCCAGCAGGCCATTGAGAGTAAGCCTGGGATTCAGGCTCCCATCTGGCGTGGTGAAGAACGCTCAGTGATTGGTGTCCTTGGCAGTATCTACCCTGAACTGCAGACAGAGTTAGAGCAGCTTCCCGGTGTTGCGGAGGTGCTTCGCGTCTCTAAGCCGTACAAGCTTGCTGGGAGAGATTTCCGACCGGAGGACACGCACATCACCGTTGGCGATGTAACCATTGGCGGCGACGAGATGGTGGTCATGGCTGGCCCTTGCTCCGTTGAAGGCGAAGAGATGCTATTGGCAACGGCGCATATGGCGCGCGAGGCCGGTGCGCGGATACTTCGTGGAGGAGCGTTCAAACCCCGTTCATCACCGTACAGTTTCCGCGGCATGGGCGTTGAGGGTCTGAAGCTGCTGGCAAAAGCTCGAGAAGAAACCGGCCTCCCTGTAGTCACGGAGGTGATGACCGCTGAGGATGTTGGGGTGGTTGCAGAGTACGCGGACATCCTTCAGGTGGGCGCTCGTAACATGCAGAACTTTATTCTGTTGGATGAAGTTGGGAAGATACGAAAGCCTGTCCTCCTCAAGCGTGGGTTTGCTTGCACCTATGAGGAACTGCTCCTCTCCGCTGAGTACATCATGGCAGGGGGGAACAATGAGGTTATCTTGTGTGAGCGGGGTATCCGCACCTTTGAGGATTACACCCGAAACACGTTAGATCTGGCGGCAATACCCGTGATTAAACGGTTGAGCCACCTTCCCATTGTGGCGGATCCAAGCCACGGCACTGGCCGTTGGCATTTGGTGGAGCCCATGGCTTTGGCCGCTGTGGCCGCCGGGGTTCACGGTCTCATTATTGAAGTCCACCCTAACCCTGATAAAGCACTCTCAGACGGGCCTCAATCGCTCACGTTTGAGAACTTCCAGAAGTTGATGGCGGGTGTTCGGGCTGTGGCGGCGGTAGTGGAAAAGAAAGTGGCACCGCCTCTAGGGAAGATAGAGATCCGCTAAAAATCCGTACTGAGAAGCAGTGAAAATGACCTTCATTGCCCCGTTCCCCATAAGCGTGCAAGGGTTCGCTGCTATGCCATTCAGGAGTGCTATAGCCGTTGGCGTAACTAGCATATGACTGTGATGGAAGAGCTGGCCCGCCTGCACTCCACAAACCCTACCGTTATCACGGTGGGTATGTTTGATGGGGTGCACAAGGGACACCAGCACCTCATCAGATGCCTCAAGGAATCGGCCATCCGCCAGGGTTGCGCCAGTGGTGTTATCACCTTTACCAATCATCCGCGCTCTGTGATGAGCCCTGACGTCCGCGTGGCACTGCTAACCACACCAGAAGACCGATTGAGGCTGATATCGGAACAGGGCGTTGACCTGGTGGTTCCGTTGAGCTTTACCCCAGACCTTTCCGCCATGAGGGCACGGAATTTTGTTGAACTCCTGAAAGAAACGTTAAACCTGCGTGGTCTGGTGGTGGGGCCGAACTTTGCTTTTGGGTATCAGCGAGAGGGTACAGCAGGGGTTTTGACCCAGCTTGGGCAGGAAATGGGCTTCACCGTAGAGGTTGTTGAACCGGTAGAGTTTGAGGGCCGTATTGTCAGCAGCACCGCCGTCAGAAGTAGCGTAGTGGCCGGGGACATGGCAGACGCAGCATGGATGTTGAGTAGACCGTTCATCTTGACCGGCTTCGTTGTGGAGGGTGACCGCCGGGGGCGACAGATTGGGTTTCCCACCGCAAACTTGGACGTTGAACCGGGCATTCTCCTCCCTGCGGACGGCATCTATGCTACGTGGACTCAGGCCGATGGAAAGACCTACACCTCAGCTACAAACATCGGCTTCCGACCTACCTTTGGAGTTGGCGGCCGTCAGGTGGAGACGCATCTCCTCGATTATAGCGGTGACTTATACAACGCCAAGATTCGGGTCGCCTTTGTTCGTAAGCTGCGGGATGAGATGAAGTTCGATGGCGTGGAGAGCTTGGTCAAACAGTTGCACAAGGATGTGACCCAGGCCAAGGTCGTCCTTGCAGAGGATGCAGCACTACTTCCTCCTGGCTGGTAGCCTTCATCACTGCATAGGGGCGTGTTTCTGCCGTACAATGTGCGGATACACTGACTCACAATACAAACGAGGTTCTCAATGCCCATATCGGAAGAAACCCTACAACTGGTTACCCAGCGTGGCGTCGCGGAAATCATCGACGTTGGTGAATTTCGAAAGCTGCTGGAAAAGGGAGAGCCCCTCCGGTTGAAGATGGGCTTTGACCCGTCCAGTCGCGATATCCACCTGGGCCACGTCGTCGGGCTGCGAAAGCTTCGGCAACTCCAGGAGCTTGGCCACAAAGTCGTGCTCATCGTAGGTGACTGGACGGCGCAGATTGGCGACCCAAGCGGTCAATCGGTCACTCGCCCGGTGCTGACCCATGAAGACGTGATTGCCAACGCTGAGACCTACCTGCGGCAGTTCTTTAAGGTGGTGGACAAGGAACGGACTGAGGTGGTCTGGCAGAGTGAGTGGTACGGCAAGTTCACCCTGGCCGACGTTGTGAAGCTGACAGGAAACTTCACCGTTGCGCAGATGCTTGCCCGGGACGACTTCCGCAAGCGGTTTAACCAGAACCGGCCCATCGCAATCACGGAGCTGTTGTACCCGCTGCTCCAGGCATATGACTCCGTCATGGTTAATGCCGATGTGGAGTTTGGCGGAACGGATCAGAAGTTCAACCTGCTGATGGGGCGGGAGCTTCAGGAGATGAGGGGCCAGCGTCCGCAGCAATGCTTCACGGTGCCCATCCTGGAGGGTACGGACGGCGTCCAGAAGATGAGCAAGAGCCTGGGCAACTACATTGGTGTGGACGAGCCCCCGCAGGAGCAGTACGGGAAAGTGCTGTCGCTGCCGGACAACCTTATTGCTTCATATTTCACCCTGCTTACCGATGCCCCATTGGCTGAGATTCAATCGATGACTGAAGCTATGGCCAACGGCACCACGAACCCTATGGAGTTCAAGAAGCGGCTTGCCCGGGAGATTGTGGAGCAGTTCTGGACGGCAGACGACGCGCAAGCGG
>CAVOCU010000109.1:0-5084 GCA_963694315.1 Dehalococcoidia bacterium
GGAAATTTTCTGGCCTCGAATGAAGCGCATGTCTGATTCTGACCGCTCCAGGATGTCCTCACCGTCCAGAAATATCTGACCACTAACGGTGCGAGCTGCCGGCTTGGGAGCAAGTCTGAGCAAGGACAGGGCAGTCATGCTTTTGCCACAGCCGGACTCACCCACAATGCCCAGGGTTTCTCCCTCTCGCACATGGAAGTTGAGGCCGTCCACCGCTTTGGTGATTCCCCATTTGGTGTAGAGGTATGTTCGGAGGTCCCTGACATCCAAAACGATATCTCCAATTTTCTTTACAGGCTCCTTGTAGGCTTCCTCAGTGGTTGTCATATCACCTATACCTGCCGTAGTTTCGGATCCAATTTGTCACGTAGCCAGTCACCCATCATGTTCATGGAGAGCACTGTCATCATGATGGCAATACCCGGCATCACCGCAATCCACCATGCGCTTGCAATGTGATCGCGCCCATCAGCAACCATGACACCCCAGGCCGGATTTGGCCGTGGGATTCCAGCGCCCAAGAAGCTTAAGGTTGCCTCCAGCAGGATTACTGTTCCTACCTGAAGAGTGCCCAGCACAATGAGTGTGTTGGTGATGTTTGGAAATACATGTTTAATGATAATTCGTGTATTAGATGCTCCGGCGACCCGTGCACGGGCAATGAAGTCCATTTGTTTAATGGCCAACACCTCTGCGCGAATCTGCCTTGCATAGCGCGACCATAACAAGACTGAGATGACGCCAATGGCGGTCCAGAAGCTGGGGCCAAAGACAGCTACGATAACCAGCGCCATCAAGATAAGTGGCAGGGATAAAAATATATCCACAATACGCATGATTACACTGTCTACCCATCCACCAAAGTACCCGGATATAAGACCCAGAGTAGTACCCAAGGTGCCGCCAAGGGCCAGGGCAGACAACGAGACCATGAGCGATATGCGTGACCCGTGCATGGTTCGGCTGAGAATGTCACGTCCCTGCTTGTCCGTGCCCAAGATGTTGGACCAGGACGTGGGCTTGGACTCAGTACCAGAGCTCCAGACCGGAGCTGTCAATCGCTTGCTGAGCTCCTGCTTCAGTGGGTCATGAGGAGCCGTCCACTGGGCGGTTGTAGCAGGAAATATCAGCACCACGAAAAGAATCGCCAGCCAGAGAACCGGATAATCTTTTATGATGGTCGCCACACGATGGCCCAGTTTCGGCAAACTGTACCAGGATCGGTTTTGAGGCACTTCGAGAACGTTGCCTTCAGTAGCCATTTTCAGTTCTCCTTATTTTCCTGTTCGGTGTTTACGAGAAACGCACGCGAGGGTCAATGTATGCGTATAGGATATCAATCAACAGGTTCATTCCGATGAACAGCACCGAGATGAACATGGTTACTGCTTGGATTACCTGATAATCGCGGGCGTTTACCGCTTGGAGAGCCAGCAGGCCGATTCCAGGCCAGGCGAATACGGTCTCAATGGTTACCGAGCCCGTCATCTGACCCACCACGATGGCACCGAATACCGTCAATGGCGGGATAGCAGCATTTTTGAGGCCGTGCTTCCACACGACTTTCCATTCAGGAAGCCCCTTAATGCGGGCCAGCTTAATGTATTCACTGTCCAGCACATTGAGCATTGAGGAACGGGTCAGCCTCATAAAGGCTGCGACCGAGAACCAGCCAAGCGCTACGCCGGGCAGTATCATGTGGTCAAACCCACCTCTTCCTGATGTTGGGAACCACCCTAATTTCACGGCGAAAATCCAGATAAGGACAATCGCCAGCCAGAAGGATGGTAAGGACTGGCCTAATAACGCTATGAGCTTCCCAATGGTGTCCACCATTGTCCCCTTCTTCACGGCGGACATCACACCAATGGGTACGGCTAAGACCACGCTCACAAGGATGGAAAAACCAGCTAATTGAAGGGTGGCCGGTAGGTGCAGAAATACCAGTTCCATGGCGGTTCTTCCCTGCCACTTGAAGGAAGGTCCAAATTCACCACGGGACGCGTTCTTCACAAAAGTAAAGTATTGCGTGTACCAAGGGTCATTTAGCCCCCAGAGCTCGCTAATACGCTCAAAGGTTTCATCATCTGCCTCGTCGGGCAACAAGACGTCCAGCGGGTTGCCGGACAGCCGTGCTAGCGAGAACACAATGATACTCACCCCAATGAGGGTGAAGACCGATTGAAGTAGCCGAATGAGAATGTACCGCTGCATATCCCCTCTATTCTTCCGGGCTTTCCTGCCTACTCAATTACTAAAAGCTCGGTGATTATACTTGAGCCGAGCCACCAGCGCTACTATACCCTGGGGCAATTTAGCCCAGAACCCATCAGATATACACGTGTATACTGTGGCTCCAAAGAAAAATTCATCTGGTTTTCTGCCCTGCTAGGGAAAATGAGAGAGGATTCCTCGCTATCAAGGCACCCAATGTTGCACACCATAAACCAAGGTACTGATGAGTAACGTTTTGAATAGAACCATATGTCATACAAACTGTCAAGACATATGCCCATAACTGGATATTTTGTCCTGATGCCTAAAGGAAGAAAAACTAATTAACTAGCTACGGCCAGTGATTTGTCCGTCCATTTCCCGCTGCCCATAATCCAAAAGCCAGAAACCCACGAAGCCCCATTGGGCGGCCCAACATGGTGCTTTCAAACCATCGTTTGCGTTGGAGGACGTAGCCAGGGCTGGCGCCTGTCGCCAAAAAAAATCGAAGCCCTCCTAGCAAGGCTGTTGCTAGGGTCAGAAGGCCGATGCTCCAGCCAACGATACTGGATGCAGGTTGTAGGATGATCCAACGCATATGCGCTCCTCAATGGATTGTGCTATCTATTTGTCCGCGCTTCCACCGATATTCTCTAGGGCCTCCAGCGCGACTTTAGCAGCTTCTCGCTCCGCGTCGACCTTCCGCTGGCCCCTACCCTGCCCCAGAGACTCCCCAACTACCAAAACCTCTACTGTGAAGGTTCTGGCGTGTCCCGGTCCCGTCTCGTCCAGCAGCCTATACGTGGGGGCGCCCCTACCCTGCGCTTGCATGATCTCTTGCAATGCGGATTTGGGGTCTTGGGGTACTGAGTCTGTAGTGATCCTGGCAATTTGTTTCTTAAGAATACGCAATCCAAACGCTTCTGCTTCCGCATATCCCTGATCCAGGTAGACAGCTCCAACCAGGGCTTCTAGACCCGCTGCCAGGTTAGATGACTTTGAGCGTCCGCCGCTTTGTTCTTCTCCCTGCCCTAGAAACAGAAACCTCCCCAGGCCCAAATCAAGGGCAGCCTCACTCAAACATTCTCCACAGACAATTGATGCTCGTGCGGCAGTGAGGTCTCCTTCTGGCATCTCCGGATGATCTTGGTACAACCTGTTGGCTACTACCAAACCTAAAAGAGCATCCCCCAGATACTCTAGCCTTTCATTGGAGGCCGGAGCGTCCAGGGGATGCTCATTGATATACGAACTGTGGATGAGGCTGAGCTGAAGCAACTCCAAATCACGAAACCGAACGCCAATGGCAGCTTCAACAGACTTTAGTTGATGTGACTCCATCTTGTAATAGCCTACTGTCCGGCGGTGAAAGCTCCCTTTGGCCACGGGGGCTGAGGACGCTTCACTTCACCGATATAGATATGCTCGCTCATCATCTCGGAAAGAAGCTCAAGGACTCGAGCTGCCTTCCCTTCCGGGGGCTTTATCATCTTAACAAAGGCTGCCGCACCGTTGGGGAACACAAAGGTAGGTGTCCCGAACACGCCGTGGCTCTCTACCGCTTCCAGATGGTCTGCCACTACCTTGTCCTTCACAGCCGGGTCTTCCATGTCAACCCTGAGCTTCTCCAGGTCAAGACCCACAGTGCCAGCCACTTCCATGATGGCATCTCGATCACCGATGTTGACCCTGGCCTCGTGCCGGGCCCGTAGCAGTGCCATGTGGAACTTCTGGAAGGCCTCTTTGCCTTGCATCTTTGCGGCTTCTCCAGCGCGAAGTGCCCACAAGCTTCGGAACTCATAATCATCAGGTTGATCCCAGACTTTCCAGCCCGGTTCCTGTTTGGTGTTGATTTGCTCTAGAATGAATCCCCGCCAGTTGATGTCCAGTTCTTCCCCGGACTGCTTTTGTGCAGACTCCAGCCACACGGCTGCGTTATAGACGAAGGGTCAGGTGTAGTCGAAGAAGATGTCGCACGATACCGTTTCCATTAATCCCCCCTTTAGCAACTTTGGGCCATTGTAGTAAGGAATGACTACTGCGTCAAAGTATAGTTTCTCCTTTGATGGTATATTAAAGCCGAGATGTTCATTTCTGGACTTTCATAGCCCTTGCGAGAGGCAAGGCTTTATGCGAATATTTGCCGAGTGGTACTGCAGGAGCGGTAGATGAACGTCGTTGAGACGCATGACCTAACAAAGATTTATGAGACAAGGCAAATTGCCCTTAATAGTGTCACCCTTTCTATTCCTCAGGGTTGCATCTTCGGTCTGATTGGGCCGAATGGCGCAGGTAAGAGCACAGCTCTTCGCCTTATCATGGGGCTTCAACGACCAACTGCAGGGGTTATCAAGGTCTTTGATGAACCCATGACCCTTGGTACTGGGCACCTGCGCCGCCGGATTGGGTTCCTTTCCCAGGGTGGTAATTTCCCCACAGACATGAGCCCTATCACGTACTTGGATTTAGTAGGGAAACTTTTTGGTATTGGATCCAGCATTCGGAAACCACGCCTATCTGCACTGCTGCATGCTATGGATCTCCTTCAAGCCTCGTCGCAACGCATAGACCACCTCTCCAGCGGCCAGCGGACTCGGTTGGGCATTGCAGCCGCCTTGATGAACGATCCTGACATGCTGCTGCTGGACGAGCCCACGATAGGCCTAGACCCTGAAGGTAGGCATTACACGCTGGATCTCTTTGAAGAACTCCGTAATAAAGGCAAAACCATCATTCTCTCCACGCATATCCTTCCAGATGCTGACCAGACCTGTGACTATGTGGGCATCTTGAACCACGGGAAACTGGTGTTCACTGGATCTGTGCGCGAGATGAAGCAACTCTCCCTGGATAACACTGTGGATATGATG
>CAVOCU010000110.1:0-5059 GCA_963694315.1 Dehalococcoidia bacterium
CAATGTTCGTTAATTGATGGGAGGAATCATTGATGAACGACCATCATCAACTATGCCCTGAATGTGGAGATAGGTTGGTTCTTCGAACTGCACGTAGAGGGGCTAATGCCGGCAACCAATTCTATGGATGCAACGATTACCCCCGTTGTAGATACACCGCAGCAATTCAACCCTCCGAAACTGATGGGGAGTCACTCCAACATTTTGATTCTGCTGAGGGCGCCCTTCTCACCGTGGATGAGACGCGAGAACTTCCACCCGTGATAGACGCATCGCAAACCGCATTCTTCGTTCCGACCGAAGAACAAGCTTGCTCGACGGTGCGGGCAGTAGTTATCAATTAGGCCTAAATCACCGTTGGTGTCACGAAAAGCGATGAGATCCTCGCATAACAATCGAAGGCGAACTGGATCACAGTCTGGCTGTGGAAGTTCAGTTGATAGTATCGCAGGCAACCAATACTCGCGCATGAGGTCGCCCATGAGTGTGCCCGGTCCTACCTTAGTAAGCGTGTCATTATCGAACTGTGTTAGCAAATTCGCCTCCTCTTCTTCATTGCGGCACCAGACCTGACCCTTAGTTCTTGAGGGTGCCTCCATCCACATTGAAAGTCTGACCGGTTATATTTCGTGCTCCAGGTCCTGCGATAAATGCTGCGACCTTCGCTACGTCGTCTGGTGGAATCATGCGGCCTAGGGGTATGCTTTCGATATTACGCTTTCTAAGCTCCTCAAGTGGAATACCTACAGCTTCTGAACGGGCTCGGAGGACTCCCTCGGCCATGTCTGTTTGAATGGGACCAGGGCAGATAGCGTTCACCGTGATGTCATACGGTGCGAGCTGCGTTGACGCGGCGTATGACATAGCGATGACAGCTCCTTTGCTGGCTGCATATGCGGGGTTCGATGTTCCAGGAAACCCCTTGCCTGCTACGGAAGCCATATTGATAATGCGGCCACCTTTCCCTCTCTCTATCATATTTGCAGCTATTTGTTGCATAGTGAAAAATGCTCCCTTGGCATTCACTGCGAAGAAAAGATCCCAATCCGCTTCCGTAACATCCATCAGCGTGGAGTAGCGGGTTGTTCCTGCGTTGTTGACTAGGATACTAACTGGTCCGAACGTTTCTGCTGCAATCGTCATACGGCCTATCGATGCCATGTTACCAAGGTCGGCTTCCACCGCGATTGCTCTTCCACCTGTATCGTTAATCTCAGCGGCAACGGCGTCCACAGCGTTGGCGTTAATGTCCGCTGCCACAATACTTGCTCCCTCGTTTGCAAATTCAAGGGCGATGGCCCTACCCATACCGTTTCCTGCTCCTGTAACAAGTGCGATTTCTCCTTGTAGTGACATTATTCTCCTCCTCCTAGGGCAACGTCCTAAACTCGTACTCGCAATATTATAAGCTTAGTGAGAACAGCTCAATGAAATTTTGTTAACTGGGTTAAGTGAGGCCGTCTATGGGGTGTATGTCTCTACTCGTAGGTTGTCGGTTTGGACAGTGACATATTCATTTATCGACATTCTTGGCCGGTGCTTCGACTTGATCTCCTTTGCTCCGATTGCACCGTCAGCAAGTAGGTCAACAACGGTGAGAGCCATCGCTTTTGCCGCGTTGAGCACCGCGTTGTCCCAGTCTTGGATGAGGTAGTCATCACCATGGCCAGTGCCAATCGCACCTCCGGAGTACGGATGTATGGTGGGTATGACATGCCCGAGGTCACCCATGTCCGTGGATCCGTTCCGGTGGCCAGCATTGCCAACATTCTCTTTGCCTACTACATACGCGGCGTTGCCCCGATACACAGACATCATATTGTCGTCATTGTTCATGGGCATGTAGCCCGGTAATGTGGTGATGTTAACGGTCGCGCCCACGGCCATTGCACCCGCGCGTAGGCTCCGATCCACCTTGGCGTCTGCATCAGCAATTGCCTCAAGGTTGTTGCCACGGACAAAGGTCTCCATGCGAACATCGGCAGGAACGGAGTTCACACTTGCACCGCCCATTGTGATGATGGGGTGAACACGAACAGTGTCTTTGTCCTGGAAAGTCTCCCTTTGGGCATGAATGTTGCTAAGAGCCAGGGTCGCGGCATTGAGGGCATTGATCCCAAGATGGGGTGCATTTCCTGCATGAGCGGCCTTACCCTGAAACTGGATGAATTTGGCTATCATTCCGTTGTTCGTTGATGAAATAGTTAGTTTCCCCTCATCGGTGTTGCTGGATGTATGGGTCATCATAGCGAGGTCTACATCATCGAATTCTCCAAGGCGTAGAAACTCTGCCTTACCTGCCAGGAATCCAAGTTTTCCTTGTTGCCGCAAACTGTTACGGTACTCCACCTCTATGTATTCCTCTGCAGGAACGGCAATGAGAGCAACGCGGCCCGTGAGAGCATCCATAACTCCGGTGGCCTGCATACCCATTCCTACGCCGAGCATCATGGCAATCTGTGCGTGGTGACCGCAGGCGTGAGCAGCACCTGTACTGGCATCAGCATATGGGTGGCCTGGAACTAAAAGCGAATCAAGTTCTCCCATAACGCCGATAGTAGGACCCGGTCCCGCTCCCCCTTCCAGATAACCCTTAATGCCGGTAATGGCGATGCCACCCCTGCGGGCTACACCCATGTTTCCAAGAACTTTGTCCACCACGGCAGCAGTTTTAATCTCACGAAAGCCGGGCTCTGGATGGTCCCGGATCGTCTTGGCTATCCGGATGAGCTCCTCGCCCCTTCGGTCGATTTCATCTAAAACGGAGCGTTTCAGGTCGTCTCGTGATGGCATGGTTGCCTCCTTGTATGAGAAATATGCTATGTCCGGCAACTATGGCAGTCAAGGATGACGTCATTTCCTCAATAGAATCAAGGAGCATCAGGGTGTACAGAGATATTTTAGGCAGAGAAAAGAGATCGGAGTTCCTGACTCTCTTAGATAGGAGTCAGATTTGGTAAATGGAATGGAATGGAATTTGAACCCACGATGAGCTGTCCCGGGTAGTTACTTGCATAGATTGAACGCACGATTAAATCCACTGCACCAAAACCGTGTCTTGGATTGTGCGTAGTTGTACGTGTGGTTATATAATGGTGAACAATAAGATTGATCTTGGGTGAGGTGCAATATGGCCAAATTCAATGTCGGCGACCATGTTAAAATAGTGGAAGAGACAGAGGCACTGAGGTCCCTTTGGGGTAAGACCGGCATCATTGAATCATCTTCGGATCAGTACTTCGGGGCCGATCGCCCCCATCTAGCTGTCTATGAGGTTGTCCTGGATGAAGGCGTTGGAAGGGAAGTTGGACTCCACGAAGAATGGCTGATGCTCGTCTCGTAGGAGGCGGATCTGACGTGTCCTAATATATCGGATCAATCAGGTACTAACCTCAACGCTCCCACCATCTTTAGCATGATAATGACCTGATTTCTCCCCTACCGGGCTACGACAAAAAATGTAATTGAACATTACGATATTTAAAGGCAGGAGCCCAACCGAAAGGGAAACCATGGACGTAAAAGGATTCAGCCACATCTATCTACCATCCCGAAACGCCGAAGAATCGATAGAATTCTACACGAAGATACTGGGATTCAAGCTCTTTCGGAAGTACAAATTGGACGGTCGGTTGTCAGCATATCTTGAGCTGGGCGGAGTGCTGCTTAATTTGGGGTATAGTGCCACCAATACCCCAGACCAGGACGGACGCGCGGAGCCGCGAATTGGGCTAGAGGTGCCGGACATGAATGCCGCCATTGCAGAGTTGAAGGCCGCTGGTGTAGAGATCGTGAGTGAACCCTGGGCAGCAATGACGTTCTGGGGGACCCAAGCTACGATCAAAGACCCATCTGGCTACATCATCACGCTCCGGGAATGGCGCGACCCCGATGGTCCGTACTACATGGACTGGAAGCCTGAACACGATAACGCGGAACGGTTGGATTAAGCGTACAGGGGAGGATGAACAATGGAATTGTTTGCCTACCGTAAACGGGGTCCAATACACCACCATTAGGTGGGGCATACTAGTTTGGGAAAGCAAAAGAGAGCCGGATTACCCGACTCTCTTAGCTATTCAGTTATTAAGGACTACCCCCCTACCACCCACCAGCTCAAATCCCTTGCTGCCCAGCTTCAAGGATTCGGTCTACAGAACGGCGGTGAACACCCTGTTCTCGAGCTATCTCTGACTTGCTCTTCCCTTCTGTAAGACTGTAAAAATCTCCTTGGTTCAATATCGCATTGTTGACACCCCGGCCGATGAACCTAAAATGACCACAACTAGCCCTAATTTTTCTTCAGCAACGTTCTAAATCTATTTATGAGGTGGCCAAACTACGTGACTACTCTAAAACTTGCCATTAGCGAATCCCAGATCCAAGAATGTGTTGGGCGTCTGGCTCAACTGATTCAGGTCGACTACCAAGATCAGTCTCTTCTGGTGGTGGGAGCTTTGAATGGCTCGTTTGTTTTCCTGGCTGACTTGATTCGCCGTATGAATTTGCCAATCCAAGTCGATTTTATTCGGCTATCCAGCTACGATGAGTCAGAAAAGTCCTCAGGTACGGTTCGTCTCCACCATGGAGTTCGAACATCTGTGGCCGGTAAAAACGTCTTGGTAGTTGAGGATATTGTGGATACAGGGTTAACCGCCCAGTTTATACGAGGATACTTCGAGGACCAAGGCGCAGCTACGGTACGGATATGTTCGCTCTTAGATAAGCCAGTTCGGAGGCGTACTTCTGTCACTGTCGACTATGTAGGATTTGAAGTGCCAGACGAATTCCTGGTGGGATATGGTCTGGACTATAACCAGCAATATCGAGAGTTGCGAGCTCTCTACTCGCTAGAGGAAGAAATAGATGGTTCTTAGGTAAGCCCATCAGGATTACTCACGAATGCTGAATATAACTTTCCGAAAATTCCCCGGGCAGATCTTACAAAGATTAAAGACTTGGGCATAAAAGGCGTTACAGGAAGTTACAAGCTATTGTAGCGGTCCTGATTTTGCCCCGGGCACTCCGAATTCTATTTGCACCGTATTGTACTAGGTAG
>CAVOCU010000111.1:0-4961 GCA_963694315.1 Dehalococcoidia bacterium
GGCGAAGAAGCGCTGGAATACTCTCTGCGTTGGTCGCCGTACCGCACCTACGTCACCACCTACATCTTCGGCGCAATCCGTTCTGCCAGGGCACTCCCCAAGACATAAAGGCACACTTTCAGAAGCCTAGGCTAGCGTCGCTGCACGGCCCATAAACATCTCTTGCTGAATCTCCCGACCCTCTGTACAACCCCGTTAAGTAAATATTAGTTAATTTATTTACTTATTTCTTTGTTATAGTGGGGCCGCATTATGATTCGGGTGTTGCTGGTAGACGGTCATCAGATGTTTCGAGAAGGGGTATGCAGCTGCTTAGCCCACGACCCCGGCATCTGTGTGGTCGGGCAGGTAGGAACTGCCGCAGAGGCTCTGCATCTCATTCCTACAGCACTCCCAACGGTGGTCGTTTTTGATGTTCGGTTGCCTGATGCCGCCGGAGTTGACCTCGCGCGACAGGTGCATCAGGGATGGCCGGAGGTCAAGCTGCTCACCCTCACCGGCTACGACTACACCGAGTACGTACGGGCTATGCTGCGTGCCGGGATAGACGGCTACATCCTGAAGAGCGCATCCCCTCAATCGTTGGTTGACGCTTTACGAGAGGTATCAACAGGCGGGCTTGTGCTACCACCACACATTGCCGCCAAAGCCGTTCGTGGAAGCTCACCCACCCCAGGGTTAGACATAACGCGTCAACCCGACACACTGACGATGCGTGAACTGGAGGTCATGGAATTAATTCACCAGGGTTGTAGGAACGGCGAGATTGGCAACCGGCTGGATATCTCGCCAAGGACGGTAGAAGCCCACGTCAGCAACATCGTCGCAAAGATGGGAGCCCGCAACAGAACCGACGCCGTCCGCATCGCCCAAGAACATCAGTTAATCTAGCCGCTAAACGCGTACGTATACAGGCTAAAGTCCGGGGAACCGGCATGGAGCTTCAACTCACCACTCTTACTGCCGATACTCCGCACTACGTTGTACATCCGTGGGCCATCTATCTGGAGGAACGTAGTTCCCTGGCTATCCGCCATGATGTCGTCTCCCCAATCAGCGGCGGGAACCGGTTTACCGTCAATGGTGGCAATCACTCGGAACGGGTCTACACCACGCGGTCGCACCACCACATTGACGCTAGCTGCCTGGTATTTGATGGCGATATAGTCCTCATAGTCCTCTGTAGCCCTGATGTGGGTAACGCTCTCGCTATCTATACTCCATGTTCCTTGGAGGTAAAACTTCCCGCCCTCATGCTTTTCGGGGTCGCTGAACGTGGCCACTTGGCCGTCGGTGATTTTTTTCTGGTTGCCCAGGTAGTCTCCCCGGCTCCATCCACTACCAGCATATATCTCTCGAGTTGTCGGCTTAGTTTCGGGCTCCGGTTCACCGGCAACCACAAGACCACCTACGGGGATGTCAGAGACATCGTAGCCAGCCTCTTCAAGGTAGCCACGGATGTGGAGTTCCGTCTCCTAGTACGCACCCTCTCCGATGTGGTGATAACGAACTTTGCCGTCTTTATCAATGAGGAACTTGTGGGGCCAATAGCGGTTTGAGTATGCCCGCCACGTAGCGAAATCGTTGTCCATTGCTACTGGCCAGGTGACCTGTTCACGAATCATCGCCTCACGGACATTGTCCACGTCGTGCTCAAACTGAAACTCCGGCGAGTGCACGCCCACGATGACCAATCCTCTGGAGGCGTACTTCTCATTCCAATCCCGCAAATACGGCAGCGTCCGCAGGCAGTTGATGCACGTGTACGTCCAGAAATCTATCAACACGACTTTGCCCTTCAACTCTTCCAGGGTGAGCGGTGGACTGTTCAACCACTGGGTCACGTCAACGAAGTCCTTGGCGCGGTTTGCCTGATCCCCCGTAGCGGGGTTAGTGGTGGAGGTTTCAGCCAACATGGTTTCCTGAGGGACACCCGCTACATCATCTGCAACAGCAGGCGATGCGGCGGTCGGAGCGTCAGGCGACCCGGAACAGCTGATTGTTGCAGCAATTGCTGCTATGCCGATAACGGTGTCGATGATGGCTCGAATGTTCACGCACGATGCTCCCTTGAGATGTTTATTGTCACATCTCATTATACGCAAGCGACGTTGATGGGGATTGTTTGTGCATTCGAACTCGCGGAGAGGACCCCTCCCAGAGTTACTCTCGACGGCCTGGGCAACCATCACGAAGAACGCAACTTGCACAACGAGGGCGCAACGCTTTGCAGACCTGCCGTCCGTGGGCGATGAGGGCAACATGGAAGCCGTAGATGTCATCAGGAGGCAACATCGCCTCAAGAACATCGTGGGCCTTATCCACATTGACCTTGGGGCCAATGAGGCCAAGTCGACCTGTCACCCTGAACACATGAACATCCACCGCCATGGCGGGCAGACCCAGTGCGAAGCTGAGCACGATAGCCGTGGTTTTGGGGCCAACGCCGGGGAGGGCTCGTAACCACGCTTTAGCGTCCGCCAGCGGCATTTCCTTGAGGAAGGTGAGGTCATAATCGCCGGTGAGCTCTCGCACGAGTTTGAGGGTTCCCTGGATGCGCGGTACTTTCTGTTTGGACAACCCCGCCGACTTCACAGCCTCTGCCACGTCTGCGGGGTCTGCGTCAGCCACGGCATCCCACGAGGAAAAGGTTGCTTTGAGTTTGTGCCCCGCGCGTTCCGAGTTCACGTCCGATGTGTGCTGAGAGAGGATAGTAAACACCAGCTCCGTGGTGGGGTCATACCGCTGGTGCCATACCGCAACGCCCTGCTGCTCTCGCAACAACTCCAGCACCTCCGCTGCACGCTTCTTGGGCGAAGTCGGAGGGCTGGGAGGCCGCTCCTGCTGCGATGGCTTTAACGTTGCCGATTTAGGCATGGAACCCTCCAAGATAACAAGAAATTAGGACGAGAAAGGTGTACTCACTCTGAAGAGCATTTTATACGATGCTGGATTGCAAATGTCATGGATTTTGCCCAGTAAACTAAGACCATACCCTATTCCTGGAAAGGAGATGCTAAAATCTATCATTCCCCCCGTTGTCCCTATCGAGTTCATCCCTTTATACTGCCAATACGAAAGAATTTTTGAGGTGAACAATGCTCTATGGCACCATATTCCAGATGAAGGTCAAATCCGGCAAAGAAGCCGAAGCCATCGCCTGCTTCCAGGACGGGGAGAAGGATAGACAGCCCAACGCGGACGGGGCCATCGGCGGGTTCGCCATGCGCCCTGACAATACACCCAACACGCTGATAGGCGTAGCCATGTTCCGGGACAAAGCGTCCTACGTTGCCAACGGCCAAACCCCGGAGCAGAACACCTGGTTCAACCGGCTGATGGAATGCCTGGAAGAGCCATCTGTCTGGGAAGACGGAGAATACGTCATGGAAGACTCAAAGGAGCTCTAGCCGTGGCTACCATTCTTCACATCACCACTCGCGATAAGTGGAAGCTCTCCATCACCAGCGGTCAGTGTTCCGACGAGAGCTTGCAGAGCGAAGGATTCATCCACTGCTCAACGGTTGAGCAGCTAGTGGGTACCGCTAATAGGATATTCAAGGGGCAAGACGACCTGGTGGTTCTCCGCATAGACACCAGCGATATTTTGTCTGAGATTGCTTATGAAAACCTTGATGGCGGTAGTGAGAAATACCCACATATCTACGGGCCCATCAACCACGATGCAGTGAAGGAAGTCATTGAGTTCCCACCTTCTGGTGATGGGAGCTTTGTACTCCCCGGCGCATTACAGGGCTAGCAGCAAGAGTGATGAAGGTCTCGGATGAACAAAAGGCAACCATCGCCTTCTGCCAAACACGTCTATCCGTCCGTGGATGCCCCATTGCTATAATGGCCCGAACCTCTCCAAGGAGTCGTCATGCGAGACCTGATTGAAAGCGCGCTTAAGGGCCATAACGCCGACTACATTGAAATTCGGATTGAGGACACAGAGACCACAAACATCTCATTCCGGGGGCGAGAGCTGGATGAAATAGGCCACAGCGCGGGCAAGGGCGGCAACGTCCGGGTATGCGTGAAGGGTGGCTGGGGGTTCGCATCGTTCAACGATTTGGACTCCATCAGGTCAAAGGTTCAGCAGGCGATTAGCCAAGCACGGATGGTAGGGAACGAAAAGACGGAATTGGCAGATGTAGCGCCCGTTGTTGCCATAGTGCCGCCCCACATCATAAGCGACCCTGCTAACGTGCCCCTGGCAGAGAAGCACCGCATCATGGAAGAGTACTTAGACCTGCTCTGGGGTGGCCCGAAAATACAGACCTCGTCTCTACGGTACGCAGACGGGCATCGTAGGATGTTCTACGGCAACAGCCAGGGCACCTACACGGAGCAGTCTCGTATTGATGTGAACTTCTGGGCCAGCGCCATCGCAAGAAACGGTGGGGACATCCAACAGGCCAGCATCAGCATGGGTAGCCTGGGTGACTTCGGTCTTGTTCACAGAATGCAGTCTGAAGTTGCTGAGCTACCACAGAAGGCCCTGGATTTCCTAGCAGCGCCGCAGGTGCAGGGCGGAGAATACACGGTGATTTTAGACCCCGTGCTGGCAGGGGTGTTTGTACATGAGGCCTTTGGTCATTTGTCCGAGGCAGACCATGTTTATGAGAATCCCAAGCTGCGCGAGGTGATGGTTCTAGGTAGGCGATTTGGTGGAGAGCACCTGAACATTGTGGACGGGGCAAAGATCCCTGACCTGCGTGGAAGCTTCCAATACGATGAAGAGGGCGTAGAGGCCCAACGGACTGACCTCATCCATGAAGGGGTGTTGGTTGGACGACTCCACTCCCGAGAGACTGCGGCGAAGATGGGGGAAACCCCATCCGGCAACGCACGAGCCATCGGCTACCAGCACCCGCCCATCGTGCGGATGACCAACACCATTATCGAGCCAGGGGAGGCAACCCTTGCCGACCTTCTTGAGGGCGTGAAAGAGGGCGTTT
>CAVOCU010000112.1:0-4890 GCA_963694315.1 Dehalococcoidia bacterium
TAGTCACCATCAAGACAGAGGATGGGGAACAGCAACTCACCGCAGACCGCATCATCGTGGCCATTGGCGTGCAGGGCAACACAGAGGGATTGGGGCTTGAAGAAGTAGGCGTTGCCACGGAGCGTGGGTTTGTAACTATCAATGAACGCATGCAGACCAGCGTGCCCACCATCTACGCCGTAGGAGACATCACCGGAAAGCTACTGCTTGCCCACGTGGCGTCCGCCCAAGGGATTGATGTAGTTGAACGGTTGGCAGGTCTAACGCCGCCGGATTTAGATTACTCGCTCATGCCCAAGGCCGTCTATTGCCAACCTCAAGTCGCCAGCTTCGGAATCACCGAAAAGGAAGCAATCGCTTCTGGCCGCGAGGTCAAAGTTGGGAAGTTCCCCTTCCGCGCCAACGGCAAAGCCCTGGGCATGGGTGATTACGCTGGGTTCGCTAAGATAGTCATGGAAGTGGGCAGCGAGAAGATTCTGGGGGCGCAAATGGTTGGCCCGGAGGTCACTGACCTCCTAGGGGGACTTTCCATGAACCTGATGTTGGAAGGCACCGTCCGGGAGCTTGGAACGATGGTGCACGCGCACCCCAGCCTCTCAGAAGTGGTCAAGGAGGCAGCCCTTGCCTGCGTTGATGAAGCCATCCATATGTAGCTAGTGCCCTGCCTGCCCGTGACAAAAGTGGTAGAATCTGGCTCCGGGCGCTTTATCCAAACCAGCGTGACCAAACACCAAGGAGGAAGTCGTGGCCATCACCGTCCTTATGCCCCGTATGGGTTACGACATGCAAGAAGCGCGCATCGTTCAGTGGCTTAAAGCCGAGGGCGATACGATCAGCCTTGGCGATGAAATAGCTGAAATTGAGACCGACAAGGCCATCATCCCCATGCCCTCTGTAGGTTCAGGAACCTTGCTCAAGATTGTTGCGCCGGAGGGCGAGACAGTGCCCGTGGGTCAGATTATTGCGGTGATTGGCAAGCCAGGAGAAGACATCTCCGCAAGCCTGGCGAAAGCTATTCCAACACCAACCCCAGCTCCCCAAGCGGCAGCTCCAGCCCCATCAGTAAATCCCGCTCAAGCTATGATGTCTGCTCCGGTGTCTGCTCCTTCCACTGAAGTCAGGGCCTCACCTCTGGCAAAGAAATTGGCCGCCCAAAAAGGTGTAGACCTCTCTATGGTCACTGGTAGCGGGCCCGGGGGGCGCATCACAGAGGGCGATGTCACTGCTTACGCGGATAGCGGTGCCGCAGGAACAGAAACAGGAAGTGTACTGGCCCCTGGCACAGAGAGAGTGCCTCTCAGCAAGATGCGACAGGCTATCGCCAGGCTCACGGCTCATGCCAAACAAGAAATTCCCCACTACTACATGTCTGTGGATGTGGCCATGGATGCCGCGGCAGACCTGAGAAGTACGGTCAATCCAAAGCTCCAACCCCAGGGCGTCAGACTTAGCATCCATGACATGATTGTCAGAGCCTGCACGTTAGGGCTGGGTAAATATCCTACGTTGAACGCCAGCTTCACCGGCGATGCCCTGGAATACCATTCTTTCATTAACATCGGCGTGGTAATAGACATGGAGGGGCAGGGCATCATCGTCCCGGCCATCATGGACTGCCAGGACAAAACGGTGCTTGAGCTATCGCCAGCAGGGAGAGATCTGGTTGCCCGGGCGAAGGAAAACAATCTGAAAGCAGAAGAGTTAACCGGCTCCACCTTCAGCATCAGCAACTTGGGCAGCCTGGGTATAGACAGCTTCGCTGCCGTCATCCATCCACCCAACGCCGCCGTGCTGGCTGTTGGGACAATCCGACAGGAACCAGTGGTGCGAGACGGGGCAATCGTTGTGGGAAGAGTCATGAACATCACCCTCTCTGGAGACCACCGTGTAGAGGACGGAGTGATTGCTGCGAAGTTCCTGGCAGAGCTCAAACGACTCCTAGAACACCCTGCGGAATTGCTCCCTGAGGAGATCCGCTAAGGCTGCGCCGAACCGTGCAAGATTGCTTCCTCCTTGTTGGGTATAGCCACGCCATATATGATAGAAGCTAGTGACTGTAGCTGAATCCAGTAAACTCACAAAGGAGGCGTCGGTGCGACCAAAGGCCGGGCTCACCTTTCTTACCATTACCATCGTAGCTGCGCTTGTAGCGGTCTTTAGCTCTGTGGCCTTCGCCCAGTCGATATCTCCCACCATATACTCTGGATCCGTTAGCATTGGCGGTAACCCCGCCCCTGACGGCCTCACAATTGTGGCACGAATCAACGATTACGAGTCCGATGGTGTGCTCACCAAGAACGGACGTTATCGCTTCCTCATCGTGTTTCCACCCACCATCGACTACTTTATTGAAACCATCACCTTCCACATCCCTGAGCACGCTCTCCAAGCTAAAGAGACTGATGTTTTCAGAGGGAGCACTGCACAGTTTGAGAAGGCATTGACCTTCCTGGCAGTGGAAGGTTTGGCCTCCGGGCCAACGCCAACACCTGGGCCTGCAGCAACCGCTACGCCCACACCTGTCCCAACGCCCCCGGTGGGGCAGCCATCAACGCCCCCGGTGGTTTACTTCGGTAACGTGACGGTGAACGGCCAACCCGCCCCTGACGGACTTATCATTGTGGCGCGTATAGGGGATTACGAATCTGAGCCTGCCGTCACCAGCAACGGAAGCTACACCCGACTTGAGGTCAACCCTTCCTCATCTGTTTATCTATTCAAAGGCACAACGTTCCATATTCCTGCTTACGGCGTTCAAGCATTTGAAACAGTTCTATTCCTGGGGGGCCCCGCAGAACGCCAATTTGACCTGACCTTCCCGGTGCTGCCGGACCCAACGCCAACACCAGAGCCAACCAAGATTCCTGAGCCGACGGCAGCACTCGCCCCCGCGCCGACAGTAACGGCAACAACCACCCGGGAGCCATCCCCACCAACTATTGTGCGGCCTGCACCTACACCAGATATCAATGGAGATGGCTCCGTGAACAATAGAGACTTGGCTCTGCTGAGTGCTGCCTACAGTACACGGAGTGACGACAGGAACTATGACCGGAGGGCAGACCTGAACAGCGATGGTCAGGTGGACTATCGCGACCTCGCGATGTTGGGAGCGAAGTATGACCAGAGTTCTTAATCGCCTGTGGATGCTCTCCGCTGTAGCTGTACTGGCCCTTGCTGCTGCCTGCTTTGGCCCTGATGAAACGGATATCGCGCCTCAACCTACGATTCCAGCCTCAACCCTGCCTGTAAACACTACTGTGCCAGATTCGCCGCCAACATCGTCCCATCCAACCGTCTTCTTCTGGCCAGATGAGATTAGGACAGACAGCAATGGAGAGGCTAAAGCAGATGTCTGGGTGAACGCCGGGAGTTTTGGAATCAGTGGCGGAGAGGTAACTCTGGATTACAGTAATTCAGGTTGCACCGTCCAGGCATTTACCGCTGGGACGCTCCTGGGAGACCACCCGCTGGTAGGCCAGGGCAACATAGACAACAACGGTGGCCGTGCCCTTCTGGCCCTAGCGAGGGTGGGCGCAACGCAGTCCCCAACTCCATCTGGCAGCTTCGCCTCGGTAACGCTGAGCTGTGAGCCCAACACTACGGTCTCTCTCCCCTCCCTGGGATTGAGCGCCCTTATGGTAGATCACCAGTTTGAGAAAGTGCCGCTCACGGGTGGCTCCGCAGGGTAGAGTTTAGAACCCAAAGACTCCGTTGATTGCAAACTCCACCGTATTTCCTATACCGTATTGTGCGCTAGAGGTTTCATACCACACGAGGCTATGCCTCCAAGTTTAAAATCGCTCCCCTTTGTGGTAGCTTTCTTCATGCACAAAAGAGGCATAGCCTCGCGCTCACTGACTCAATAACAAAAGCGGCAATGCCGCCTGGAGGTGTTCTGTGGCCGATATGACCGGTGGCAAGGCAGTAATCCAATCGTTGATGGCTCAGGGGGTGGACACCGCGTTTGGTGTGATTTCCATCCACATGATGGCCGTCTATGACGCCCTCTACGATGTTCAAGAAAATTTCCGCTTCATCAGCGCCCGCCATGAGCAGGCCGCAGTCTATGAGGCAGACGGCTATGCCAGGGCCACCGGAAAGCCAGGCATCTGCTTCACCAGCACGGGCCCAGGCGCCGCCAACACCCTGGGAGCTATGGGTGAGGCGTGGTCTGCATCATCGCCGGTGCTTCAGATGACCAGCAACATCGCCCTTGATCTCATCAATCAGGGCAAGGGTGTCCTGCATGAGCCCCATAACCAGCAACAGATGTTTGAGTCCGTCACCCGGTGGACGGCCCAGCCGCATACCCATCAGGAGATATCCCAGACCATATTAGATGCCTTTACCCGCTTCCATACGGAACGACCTGGCCCTATCGAGATCGAGGTTCCCACAGACATCCTGCACTCTTCTGCCGATGTAGAGGTACTAGGAGAGCGGGCGGAGCCTCGGATGGCAGGCGACCAGAGTAAGGTTGAGCAGGCAGCAGAACTACTCGCTGCAGGAAAGCGTATCGCCATCTGGGTTGGTGGCGGAGTTATCTCCTCAGGCGCAATGGTAGAACTCCAGAAGGTTGCCGAACAACTGGGTGCGGTAGTGGTCACCACCTATGGAGGCAAGGGCGGGTTCCCCGCAGACCACCCGCTCTATGCCGGTGTCACCTGGGGTGGACGCGCACCCTACGGACTGAACCCCACCCATGCATACCTTGCCACATGCGATGCCGTCTTGATGGTTGGCAGCCGAATGCCCCACCACATGACGAAACAGGTGGGTCTGGAACTGACTGAGAACCTCGTCCAAATAGATTTGGACGAGCAGGAGCTTGGGAAGAACTATCCCGCTAAAGTCGGCATTCACGGCGATGCCAAAGCGGTACTCGAA
>CAVOCU010000113.1:0-4773 GCA_963694315.1 Dehalococcoidia bacterium
GCCGCCTCAGACGACACACCTTCTTGGAGATCGCCGTCAGATACAATTGCATACGTATAGTGATTCACTACTTCATGCCCACTACGATTGTAGTGATTAGCCATCCATTGCTCTGCGATAGCCATACCTACACCGTGGGCGAACCCTTGACCCAGCGGGCCCGTAGTGACTTCAACCCCGGGCGTGTGTCCGTACTCTGGATGCCCTGGGGTCTTGCTTCCCCATTGTCGGAGATTCTTGATCTCATCCAGCGATAGGTCGTAGCCCGTAAGGTGCAGCAATCCATATAACAGGATGGACGCGTGACCCGCGGACAGCACGAACCGATCACGGTCAGGCCAGCTAGGGTCTGTTGGATTGTGCTTGAGGAATCGATTCCACAGCACGTAGGCCATAGGCGATGCCCCCATAGGTGCGCCTGGGTGGCCGTTGCCGGCCTTCTGTACCGCGTCTACTGCTAGGAATCGCAGGGTATTGATGGACAGTTGGTCAAGATTCCCGTCAGGCATGAGCCGCTCCTAGAATGTGAGATGTTTTGGGCTTAAACCCTAACCCTGAGGAATCCACTTCATAGGTGTTACGCAATAGTAAGACCTACGCGGGCGCATATGGCCATCCGTGCGAGTTCCTGAAAAGCTGGGGTTCGACCCATATACTACGCCTCTCGAAAGCAGACCGCTAGGCAGTTTGAGGGGTGTCCACCGGCATTAATGGATTGGATGAGAGGAATGGCCTTCGGGTGCATCACGGGGAAAGAAAGGACGAGTTGTCCACCTTGCCAAAGGAGTAGGGACGGTTGTTCATGGAGATTTAATGGTGTTGCCTCTCCTGTTTATGACTTATTCCCCGATGTATGGCTAATCTAATTCCGTGGCCATAAATCCGAAATATTCAAACGAATGAGGCCACAACGGTAAGGCCGTAGTAAGAGGGGGGGTAAGATGATTCATGGAAGGTGGATTCGCTTCCGTAGCGACCAGAGGGGAATCACGGGGCTGGAAACAGCTATCATCCTGATTGCCTTTGTGGTAGCCACGTCAGTGTTTGCCTAGAACAATCCTTTCAGCGAGAATATTCTCAGCTGAGAAAGGAAGCCATTCATTCTGGGCTGTCTACAGCTCGTAGCAGTATGCAGCCTTCCGGGCCGGTGCTTGCAAGAGATACGCATGGAGATAATCAAGTTGAGCAGTTGTTGTTTACTATCTCCAACTCTCTGCGAGGCTCTCCATTGAACCTGACGGCGACTGTTGATGCCGATGGGGTTCTCTCTGATGAGGCCGTCAAATCCCACAGCCTGGTCATCACGTATATCGACCAGAATCAGTACGTCACGGACATCGCATGGACTGCGACCCAGATTAGCAAGGGCGATAGCGATGCACTGATGGAGACGGGAGAGCGGTTTGGGCTATTGATGGACCTCACAGGAATCTCCCCGGCCGTAGACGAGAACGATACATTCGTCTTGGAGATTAAGCCGGCCAAAGGATCATCTGTGACCATAGAGCGGACTATCCCGGGTAGGGTAGATGATGTGATGAACCTGCGTTAGGACTGGGTTGGAAGCCTCCATTGATGGCAAAAGAGGCTAAGCCACCTACATGTCCCGGCTGTTAACAATACGGGTTGCTATGAATGGAAGAACCAGCAATGGTATCCCACCGATAATCAGGATGGTGGAGATTTCTACCATCCTGGATTGCCCTTGGAGTACTAATGGCAACCCGCCCAAGACGCCGTCTACTGTAAGGTCTCCGGCATAAGCCGCGGCTAGGAGCATCAGGCCCAGGTACCAGAAGACGCCCAGGACTGTGACGCCCAGCAGGGTATTGGTGAACATGACGCTGACTGTGATACCTAAGAACACTAGCACCGTCAGCATAAGTGACCAGTAGGCCAGGGCCAGTAGCATCCCGGAGGTTGTCATGTCATTGGTCAGTCCCTGCGTCTGCACAATAAACATAGTAGGAACCATGACAAAGAGGAACATGCCAAGGATTGTGATTGCTCGGGAGCAGAGCTTCGCTAACAGATAGGGAGTGGGAGCAATTCCACGACTGATGATGGCGACACCCAAGAAAGATCGCTCCGCAGAGACGGCACTGGCGCTCACAATGAGCGCTACAAAGCTTCCCAGTCCTGAATAGAGAACCAAGGCCCAAGAGATGAAGAACGATGTCTGATCGCTGTAATTGCGTGCAAGTAGCACTGCAGATACAGCGCCTATGATGGTCAACAAGAACCAGAAGCGGACTACCCAGGAGGACCAGAGGGTAGAGAGATCGTATTGCAGTAGTGAGAAGAACGCCGCAATGGATCGTTTTCTGGCAGTACCTGTTGGTCGCAACGTCTCGGTGGCTTCTCGGACTGCTTCGTTTATTTCAGTTGTCATGATGACTTTTCCTGTGGTTGTGTCGTATCGTTATGCAGCAAATGGCCTAACCCGCTCTCTGTTCCTATGGCGCGTGAAAACCCTCGAAGCCTATCTTCAGCTAATCGCTTGAGGAAGGCGTCTTCTAGTTCCCCCACTTGGCGGACGGCACGCAATGTCACTCCGCAGCGTGAGAACTCCATCAGGACGTTTGCTAGCGCTACACTGAAGTCCCCATGTTGCTGAAAGGCAACCCGCACCGTCTCCGCACCCAACCTCTCAAAGTGGGTGTCTGGTTCCTGCAGTTCTATAGCTTCTATGGCCGCGTCAACACCCTCGCCTGCCACTGTGAGGTCCACCGTGTTCAGGTACGCAATCCGCTTCATCTCCTCCACCGGTCCGCTGAAGATCAGCTTGCCCTGGTTTAGGACTGCAACGTAGTCACAGACCTGGTCTGCATCTGGCAGGATATGGGTGGAGAGGATGACGGTCTTGCCGTTCCGGCGGAGTTCGCTGATTAGAGAGATTGTGAACGCTCGGCCCTCCGGGTCTAGGCCAACCGTCGGCTCGTCCAGGATGAGTAGATCTGGGTCATTGATGAGCGCCGCTGCAATACCCAACCGCGTCCGCTGTCCACTGGAAAGGTGGTCTATGCGTTGCGACGATGCTTGGAGAAGCTCTGTTGCGTGAAGCAGCGATGATAGCCGTTTCTTCCGAAGTTCATGTGGTATTCCGAACAGCTTACCTATTTGATCCAGGTAGGTGATGGATGTCATGTCCGGTGGGAATGCGCCGGATTGCGGAAGGAAGCCTATGCGACTGCGCAGGTCTCCCGACGAGAGAGCCATTGGCTGTCCGAATACAGAAACGCTGCCCGCCGTGGGCTTCTGCAATCCTAGGATGAGCATCAGTGCCGTGCTCTTGCCCGCGCCATTAGGGCCAATAAGACCCATGATGGCCCCTTGGGGGAGCTTAAGGCTTACAGTGTTTAACGCAACCAGGCGGTTGTCGTATATCTTGGTCAGTTCATTGATTTCTACGATGTCCATTACTACCTCAAAAAAGAACGCGTGCTTTTATTCTGCGCAGAAACTGACATAAAGTAAAGTGGCCGTATCTGTGGGGGAACATTACATTGGGAGTTCTGCACCAATGCCCTGTTCTTTGGCTTTCTTCAGTACCACTGCCGCTGCAGCCAGGTCTTCCGTTCCGACTCCAAGGGCATCGAACAGGGTGATGGCCTCGTTTGATGGTCGACCGGAGGCCTTGCCGGTGATGACCGCTTGAAGCTCAAGGGCCTTTGACCAGTCAAATCCGCCTTGCTCCGCTGCGTAGATGAGCTCTCCGCAATCGGCCTTGGCCTGCTCCATACTCTCTACCACTACTAGGTCTGCGCGGCTCACGGCGTCCACATCAAGCTCTCTGCGGTTGAGCCCTGTTGCTCCAATGCCGTTGATGTGTGTGCCGGGGGATATCCATGATCCTTCCAGCACCGGTTCATCTGATCCCGTAATGGTTACCAAGATGTCCACGTCGCGCACGCACTCTTCGGCTGAGTCCACGGCATCCACGTCCAAGCCGTGCACCTCGCGCATTTCTGCTGCAAAAGCCTCTCTGTTCTCTGCGGAGCGGCTGTACGCCTTCACGTGCGTAATGTTGCGGACAACGTTCATTGCAGCTATCTGCGCCCTGGCTTCCCAGCCCGAGCCGATGATGCCAATGGTGGATGCGTCTTCCCTGGCCATGAACTTTGTTGCTACACCGCTGGCAGCCCCGGTTCGTATCTGACCTAGGTCGCGAGCTTCTACGATGGCTTCCAGTCCGCCGTCCTCCAGGCTATACAGCATCACTAGGTATCGAGTTCTGTTAGGTGCGTTTGGCCTGCGGTCGCTCCCGTAGGTCTTCATGCCGTAGACCCCAAACCCGTGGGCAATGCCGAACACTGTCCTGTGCATCCCTTTGGGCAGTGGCAGGTGTTGTCGGGGGAGGTTGATTGCCTGGCCAATGGCTTCGTCACGGAAGACCTTTTCGGTCAGTTCCACGCACTCGTTCATGGGTAGCAGGTTTCGCACATCGGTATTGCTCAGGTAAATGGTCATGGGGTGCTCCTAAAACAGAATGTATTAGAAGGATTGGAGTTGGCCTGCACAGTATAGGGTTAGTTGTGTGGTGCCGCAAACTACCTATCTAGCCGCCTAGCGTAGCTTGGTATGATATAGTGGTCACTAGCCCGGTTCCATACCTGATTTTACGTGGTGAATGTGGAGGAAAAGACCTGTGCTTACACCAGAAGAAAATAAACTCGTAACAGAGATTGGCCCGGATACCGCAATGGGCGATCTCTTTCGTCGATTCTGGATTCCAGTCTTCCTTTCCCGTGAGGTTTCCGATCCTGATGGTGC
>CAVOCU010000114.1:0-4692 GCA_963694315.1 Dehalococcoidia bacterium
ACAGTACCATTCTAGGTGCGTCGTTAAACGAGTGTCAATGAACCATACGTCTGTGAGTCCTGCTAGGACTGCTGCGTCTCTAACGGGCGCCAGCGCACATTAGGCTGCCTGGATGCTCGTGCTTCATCAAGCCTGCCCACGGGTGTGTGGTGAGGGGCTTCCGTCAGCACTTCAGGCGTCTGGCTGGACTCTTCTGCAATGGTTTCCATGGCAGCAACAAAGACATCCAATGTTTCTTTGCTTTCCGTCTCTGTAGGCTCAATCATCAACGCTTCTTCCACAATCATGGGGAAGTACATTGTCGGAGGATGCACGCCGTAATCAATAAGCCGCTTGGAGATATCCAGCGCCTTCACACCCTGCGCCTTCTGCCACCGACCGGAGAACACGACCTCATGCATGCACATGCGGTCATAAGGCAGGTAGTAGAGGTGTTGCAGTCGCTTCAATAGGTAGTTAGCGTTCAGGACAGCATCTCCGCTGGCCTGTCGAAGCCCATCAATGCCTAGCGCTCGCAGGTATGCGTAGGAACGTACCAACACCCCAAAGTTGCCGTGGCCTGCCGAGAGCGTTCCTATGGTGTTCGGCGGAGATGTCAGCTTAAAGTTTGTCTGTTCGTCCTCACCGTGTCGTTCGACAACAGGCGATGGCATGAACGGGATTAGCTTCTCGCCAACACAGATGGGTCCTGCGCCCGGGCCGCCCCCTCCGTGGGGAGTGCTCGTGGTCTTGTGCAGGTTAAGGTGGACAACGTCAAACCCCAAGTCGTTCAGTTTTACCCTGCCCAGCAGTGCGTTCATATTTGCGCCATCGCCGTAGACCAAGCCTCCGGCTTTGTGCACAATCTCGCATACTTCCACAATGCCGGGGTCAAATAACCCTATCGTGCTGGGAAGCGTGATCATCAGCCCTGCCAGCTTATCGTCGGCAACGGCTTCAAGCGCCTTCAGATCCATGTTCCCCTGGGCGTCGGATGGCACCGTGACCACATCAAATCCCGCCATTGATGCCGATGCCGGATTTGTACCATGGGCGCTATCTGGAATGAGCATCACTTTGCGTTCAGGGTTGCCGTTACGCTCGTGATACGCACGAATCATCAGCACGCCGGAAAGCTCTCCATGAGCTCCTGCCAAGGGTGCAAGAGTACTGGCTGGCATCCCGGTGATTTCTTGCAGGATTCCCTGGAGGTTGTACATCAGCTCCAACGCACCTTGAACCGTTGATTCTGGTTGGAGCGGGTGGATCCCAGAGAACCCGGGCATTGATGCTATTACGTCGTTGATCTTGGGGTTGTACTTCATAGTGCAGGAACCCAGGGGGTAGAAGTTAGTGTCAACGGAGAAGTTTTTCTGTGACAGTCGCGTGAAGTGCCTGACCACGTCCAGCTCCGATAGCTCCGGAAGTGGTAGTTCGCTCCGCAGAAGAGCAGCATCCGGCATAGGCTGCGTGGGTACGTCTGAATCCGGAAGCCGTACGCCAGAACGTCCGGGAACACTGATATCCCAAAGGGTCTGGTGGACCTTAAGGGCTTGTTGTGCTTTAACTGCAACTGATTCTGTCGACATGGTTACACCGCCTTCGCAATCTGCCCAAGGGCCTCCGCGAGGGCGTCTATCTCTGAACGGGTATTCATCTCTGTGACACAGAAAAGCATCCCGTTGGGTACGCTGCTGCTAATATCCAGGCCGCCTATAATCCCGCGCTCCAATAACCCCTGTGTGGTTTCATTCGGAGGTTTAGGGCACTTCACCACAAACTCGTGGAACCATGTGCCGTCGTTGAGCACTTCATAGCCAGAGATCGCACCAATGACGGTGGCAGCGTAGTGGGCTTTCTGGTAGCTCAACTCCGCCATTTGCCGAAGTCCACCAGGCCCCAGCGCAGCAAGACACACAGCCGTTCCCGTGGCTATCAACGCCTCTGATGTACAGATGTTAGAGGTAGCGCGCTCTCGACGAATGTGCTGCTCGCGCGTTTGAAGAGTCAGCACGTAGCCAATCCTGTCGTCATGATCCACAGTGCGACCGACGATGCGGCCAGGCATCTGACGAATGTAGTCGTTCTTACACGTGAAGTAGCCTACGAACGGGCCACCAAAGCTCATTGATACACCAACCGGTTGCGTTTCTCCGGTAACAATGTCCGCTCCACAATCCCCAGGGGCTTTGAACATCCCCAATGCCACGGGGTTTGCGCTCACCGCCAGTAATGCCCCAACCTGGTGGGCACTATCAGCCAAATCTCCCAAGGCCTCAATACCACCGTTGAAATTCGGGTACTGGGCAAGGACGCATGCAGTTGTGTCGTTCACTGACACTTTGTCCGGCGCAACGGTGGTTATCGTGATTCCTTGAGGGAGCAGATAGGTGTCCAGCACTGCGCGATAGCGCGGATTAACTGTGTCTAGCACCAACACTCTGTCCCTGTCCGTAACCCTGCACGCCATTAATGCGGCTTCTGCCATAGCGCTGGCGCCATCGTACATACCGGCGTTTGCAGCCTCCATGCCGGTTAGGAGGCAAATCAAGGATTGAAATTCATAGGTAGCTTGAAGCGTGCCTTGACTGACTTCAGGCTGGTAGGGGGTGTAGGAAGTCAGGAATTCGCCGCGAGAAATCATCGCGGGCACAACACTCGGAATGAAATGGCGATAGACCCCAGCGCCCAAGAAGCTTGCGTACTCTCCGGGGACTGCATTCTTTCGGGCCAATGCGCCTAGCTCTCGCCCAAGCTCAAGTTCAGTCAACGCTGGTGGTAGAACGAAATCCGGGTTGCGGAACTGTTGAGGTATATCCGCGAATAACGCGTCTACAGAGTCCACGCCAACAACCGCTAGCATCTCTCTGCGTTGAGATTCTGTATGGGGAAAATAGGAATGAGGAAATGATTCAGTCATAAGTAGTGAAACGCCTAACTAGCAATGGCCTGGCCGTATTCCTCGGTGGACAATAGCTTGGTAAATTCATCCTTATTGGAAGGTTTGACTTTGATCAGCCATCCCGCCTCGTGGGGGTCCTCATTAACACGTTCAGGGTGGTCAATGACATCCTTGTTAATCTCTAGAACCTCTCCGCTCAACGGCCCAAATAAGTCAGATATAGACTTAACGGACTCAACCTCGCCCATCTTACGGTCTTGCTCAATTGCAGATCCCACCTTAGGCAACAACAGATAGACAACGTCACCCAATTGGTCTTGTGCAAAAAACGTGATACCAATGGTAGCCGTACCATCATCTTCCACACGTACCCACTCATGCTCTTTGGTATATCGCAGGTCGCTTGGATGCTCACTCATTGGTATCTGCTCCTGAATTTCGTCATTATCATTTGGCGCGGTGATAGAAGGGTAGTTCCACAATTTCTGCTTCCACAGCCCGGCCACGAAGGTCAACTTGAACATGGTAGCCAAGTGCGGAGTGCTCCAAGGAAACATAGCCCATGCCTATACCTGTGTCAAGGCTGGCTGAGTAGGTGCCGCTGGTCACAACCCCTATTTGAATTGCGTCTTTATGAAGCAGACATTCATGCCTGGGAATACCGGCCTCTAGCATTCGGAACCCAACCAGTTTGCGACTAAGCCCCTGCGTGCTTTGCTCCGTTAGGGCTTTTTTTCCGATGAACGAGCCCTTCTCCATGTTCACAAAGCGATCCAGACCCGCCTCTAGGGGAGATGTTGCTGTGTCCATGTCAGAACCATGGAGTCTGAGACCCGCCTCAAGCCGAAGCACATCCCTGGAACCTAACCCACATGGCGTTGCGCCGGCTTCTACCACGGCAGCCCACAGCGCAGGACCGTCCTTGGCGTCAGCAATCAACTCAAACCCATCCTCGCCCGTGTATCCCGTTCGACCGATAAACACTTCTACCAGTACAGTCTCTCCATCCAGCTTCATTGGCTGGGTCATGGAACCGAATGACCGCAGAGACGATGGTCTTTCCTCCCCGGCACAGAGACCGTCCACAAGCGCCACTGCCACTGGGCCCTGCACTGCCATCATGATCGATTCCGTTGTGAAATCTGTCATAGACACTCCAGGGAATGCTTTCATGTGTTGGTTGAACCATGAGGTGACTGTATCCCGGTTTGAAGCGTTGCAGATGAGCAAGTAACGCTCGTTGGAGCCGTCCCCCGCTGACTGCTGATACACCACAGTATCGTCAATAACGCCGCCATCCTCAGTGAGGATGAACCCGTACCGCGCTCGTCCGGGTTTCAGGCTCTTCACATAAAAGGTCAGGACCCTTTCCAGAAAATCGCCACTGCCATCACCCTCTATATACAGACGGCCCATATGGGAAACGTCAAAGATACCCACATTGCCTCGGACTGCCTTGACCTCGGCCAGAACGCCCTCGTATTGCACAGGCATTTCCCAGCCAGCAAAAGGAACCATCCTGCCATTGGCGGCAATATGATTTGGATACAACGCAGTACGGAACAATGAAGAGTCAAGGGACATAAGAAACCTCCAAGTGGGGTTGTTCGATGGTACGCAGACAATGAATAGGTGTCAACAGAGCCAAGCGTAACCTGAAAACCCCTGCAAAAGATGTTTTTCTTGCTTGCCCAATTACATCTGCTCAGGTATGCTACTATACCGAAGAAGGCCCGGTTTAGAGAACACTGGACACACCTTGCCGTAACCATAAAGGAGGCCCTGTGAGCTGGCGCTACAGATTCCATCGT
>CAVOCU010000115.1:0-4606 GCA_963694315.1 Dehalococcoidia bacterium
AGCTTCGCTTGATCAGGGGCCGCGTCCAGCCCCTCCTGCGTAAGCTTGTCAACTACTGACAATGTCCGCTGGTGCACAGCCTCCAAGTATTCTACGAGAACATCCAGCTCAGGAATAGGCAAGTCCCGAAGTCCCGCCTTGTCGCCCGGGTCAGATGCCTCTATAGGCTGGCCGAATCGTTTGTGCCAGCCCTCTGACTCCCACAGTTCTGGTTGCTGTCCTCCAAGGTTGTGTAAAATGGCCTCCTCGGAGCGGCCCAGATGCCAGAGATTAAAGCCGATGTTGTTAGCATGGGGTGCAGGGCGCCACAGTACCTGTTCCCGGACTAGCCCTTTACAGGAGGCGAGCAGCCTTATTTGTGCCTGAATTAGGCTCTGAGAAATGAAAAGGACGGTGTTCATCGATGCCTCCCAGCCATTATTTCCTGACTTTGCCCACATGAAGTTGCCTGTACCAAGGCACCAGACTATTATCGACGAAAGCTATGGTAGTTTCACTCACCAATCCAGTCAACTACTCAACCAAGCTTACAAAATCCATCCCTTAGCTTCGTGAATTGGAGACCGCTAGGCAACTGAGGGAATAGGGTTATAGCTCCACCTACTCACAACAACCTTACAGAGCTCAACAGTATCCTCTCTATTTGTCTGCTAGCTCCTTAGGCTCGTCCAGGGTCGAGTCTCGACCCTGTCCCCCTTGTTCCTAGGCTATACTGCCGCTAGAAGTAGCGTGACACAGAGGTTTGCGGTGCAAGTCCCTCTCAATGCGCAGGAGACTACGGTGAGCGTTTTGCTAACCGCAAAGTGCAAAGAGTTACAAGCCTTCTCGCTGTAAGCAGCAAATTATGAACAGGGCTGTGGAAGAATACATTCGAGCCTAGGCGCAGGAGGGTTTTTCGAACCGTAGCGCGACTGATCGCATATCGACCAGGCCTACTGACGTGAATTCACCTCCTAATACAAGCTATCCCAGGCCGCTCGACCGATTATAGCCTCCCACGACGACAGCGCTATCGTGGCAATCACCGCCAGTTTAACGTGCGTCAGGAAGGCAACTCGGCATATGGGGCGGCGAAAGGTGGGATAATCGGCCTCTAGCAAAACCTGGATCAGAACACTTTTAGCGTACAGGCCCTCCCAAAGACATCACCTACGCTGGCTTGCACTTAGTAACCGACCAGACGGGTTGGGTAACCGGTCAGGTGCTCAAGCTGGGCGGTGGAGTCGACACAGGGAGTTGGTCTTTATGGGAGTTCAAAAAGTGATGGAGCAGGCTTAGATCGTCCCTAACGGCTAGGAGTCCTATGGGGAATTAGGTATAACGGTGGAACTAAAAAAATATCCTACCCCACCTACTGCGTAATAGTCTTATCCGCGTTAATAGTATCCTCATAACAACCCAATAGTTTCCTCACTCGAAGTACCAAATTAGGAGAACTGCAATGCCGTCAGGATTCTCCAAACCTAAAAGAAAGAGATGTAATGTGGCCTAAAAATGAAAGACAAACGCGTCTAATAGATCTCGCGCAGACTATTTCCAAGGAAATAGAGGGGACGGCTGCCGAACATGATCAAAACGGGACGTTCCCAACCGAGCATTTTGATTTCATGAGGGATCAAGGTTACCTTCAGGCATCCGTGCCAAAGGAGCAGGGAGGGGAAGGTTACGGGCTAACCGATATCATGCTCGCGCAGTATGAAATCGGGAAAGGTTGCGGATCCACAGCTGTCTCCGTTGGCATGCATCACATGGTTATCGGTTCAGAATCCGAAGCGCTGGCCTGGCCGGGGAAGATACGAGACAGAATTTTCCGAGAAGTAGTCAAGGACGGCGCAATCGCCAACAACATCGCCTCCGAACCAGATCTTGGTTCGCCGAGAGGTGGTGGGAGGCCAGCCACCACACTGGTGAAATCAGCCGATGGGAAATGGGTTTTGAACGGAAGGAAGACATGGGCAACTCTTTCCCCAATTCTGACTTACGCAATCACGCTAGCTGCGGTAGAGGACGGAACTGGAGATATCGCTCGTCTTGCCGTCAGGATGGATTCCACCGGAGTATCTATTGATGAGACCTGGGATTCTATGTCGATGAGGTCCAGCGGATCGCACGACATAATTTTCAGTGACGTGTTGGTCACTGAGGAAAATTTTGTTTCTAAGTCTAACCTGTCATCACCCACCAGCAAGTGTCCCAGTGGTGCTGCCTGGTTTCCACTCCTACTGAGCGCAGCAAATCTCGGAATCGCTCACGCGGCATCTGACTATGCCGTCGATTTCGCACTAAATCGCAAGCCCACAGGCTCGGCTGACACGATCTCTAAGATACCGTATGTTCGTGAGCAGGTGGCACGAATGGAATCCATGATGCTACTAGCGCGGCGTTCCCTGTTTTCATGTGCAGAGGACTGGGAGGGAAACCCGGAGGAGAGAAATAATCTTCTTCCTGAAGTCTCCATCACCAAGGTCAGATGTATCGAAACAGCAATTGCCGTGACGGATCTGGCCATGAGAATCGTCGGAGCCGTGGGGCTGGAGCGCAATCGGCCCCTTGAACGTTATTTCAGGGATGTTCGAAGTGCTATCGCTAACCCACCGATCGAAGCACGTGCCTTAGAGCAACTTGCATCTCATATCTTGGAGGGACATTAATTTTGAACCAGCCGTTTGGCACTGCTTGAGACAGTGGTGGTTATCTCAATGATTTAGAGCCAGACATATCTGTTGAATTATTGGCTATTTTAGGAGAGCTGGTAGCCGCGTCTAATTGAGAAAAACGAGAGAGGCCATATAATCTAGACCCCAGATGTAAACGCATAGGACTCCCGTAGGGGATTAGGTGTGGCAGGAGGATAACTTTAATTTGCTCCTCTTAGTGTAGACCGTCAGCGACAATGGGACACATCTGAGGGGTAGAAAACCCGAGAGATGGAGACTGGTGCGAGCTCAGCATAGCCAAGGCGGGTTCGGGCTATACGCTGACCCTCACACGCAGCGCCATGACAAAGACGGTCACCTCTGAGTTCAGCCTCATCATGACACTAGGTCAAGTAAGCCTACTAGGAACCTTTGCCAGGCAATTCTGATATGAAGCACTGCACCCGATGTGGTTCGATACTAGGGAGGTAAGAAGATGAATTTCAAGCTCACAATATCATTCCTTTTGCCCGCAACATTCATATTGCTGCTGGTTGCTTGTGGCGGCACTCAGCCCCTAGCAGAATTTGACGTGATCGTAAAGGCTACTCCCACTCTAGTGGCACCTATTGGCACGCTGACTCCCTCTCCGAATAATTCAAGCTTCACAATCACTTCAATCCTTTGCAAGGATGAACAGGGACCGGACTGTAGTAAATTACGCCTAGGCGATGATTACTTGACGACCTCTGCACCAGCAAAAGGTTATCTGTATTCTTGTGCAGGTAAGAATCCCAATGCACCTGGCGCTATAGAAAGCAAGATAACTTGGATTGATTTCGCTGATGACACTTGGAATTTCTTCAAGAAGTTGTGGCTACCGCAAGGAACATTTAGTCCCGAGACAGGAACCTACACGGAAACGATATCCGGTGATGCTCGTCTAATAGAAATCAACAACCTTCCGGTAGATGGGAAGGTTGGAGACTGGCCGATGACGACCTACGCCAGACTGACGGGCATAGATCCGAATCCTGGAATACCAACATCTGGCAGCTTTTCTTTTTCCTATCCCGTTAGCCCATCAGAGGCTCCATCACCGACCTGTACCTCGCTGGATGCGATTGGTGTGACAAAGAACGGCGTCATCATCTTTAACGCAGCCGACGGACGTGGTGAAGATGCTGTGGCTAGGGAAATCGTAGATGAGTTCGGCGGGCATCCGGCCATGAGCGATTACCACTACCATTTCATCCCTGAACGCCTGGACAACGAATATTTGAGCGACGGTCACTCTGCCATAGTAGGTTACATAAATGACGGTTTCCCGATTTATGGTTACAAGGGCGAAGGTGGAATTGAAGTGTCCAATGATGGTTTGGACTTATGCCACGGTCATAAACATGGGACATTGGGATATCACTACCATGCGACTCTAGAATATCCCTACACAGTTGGTTGCTACATGGGGACTCCGATTTCAACTATATCGAAGTCGGAGCCGCGGCCCGAAGGTCAGGGGGGCAATCGACCGCCAGTAACTCAAAATGGTGGGATTGATCTCGCAAAAGCTGCTTCAATCCTGGAAGTCACTGTAAATACGCTAAGAAATGCTTTAGGGGACCCACCACCAGATTTAACTGCCGCGGCTAAGCGTCTTCGGATAAGTGAGCAAACTTTAAGAAAAGCACTCGAACTCGATCACTAAGCAGGCAAAGTGTAGATGGGATTGGAGCGCAATCAGGACGCCTACCACCGAACTGACAATAGTCACATATGGGGTCAATATAGCCTGGATCGCTATGGCCTAGCGGCCTATCTACTACCTGAGGTTAGTCGCAGGGCTACGACCATCACCGCCTTCTCGTCAAATAAACTGCCACAATGCGAAAGAGGTACTCCAAACCAATCCGCCAACTAATCCCGATGCTAGTGCTTATCACCATCTTGGGATGACATACGCAGAGTTG
>CAVOCU010000116.1:0-4597 GCA_963694315.1 Dehalococcoidia bacterium
CAAAGAAGCGCCCGAGGGTGCTTGCCAGGTGTATGAGCAACACTGCACCAATGGCGAAGTTAGGGGCTAATAGGACTCCTACGTTGTTCACCTTGGCGAGCTGATCCATCTCTCGGAGGTCAGCGTCCGATATCCCGGTGGTGCCGGACACTACGTGGACTCCTTGGCTGACGGCAGCCTTCATAGCGGTAGCTGAAATGTCTGCCACGGAGAAATCCACCATCACCTGGGGATGACATTCTTTGATGGCGGTTGCAGCGTCAGTGTAGAGGGGAACTGTGGCCGTGCCGTCTGGCAAGGAGAAGGTGTTGCCCCTCCCGTTAAGGCGCACTCCGCCCACGGCGTCCATTCCTGGAGCGCCGTGAACAGCAGCCAGGGTCTCCCGGCCCATACGACCGGAGACCCCGTGTATCAACACCCGTAGCGGATTTTCACCGGCTTGTGGGGTGGGTTGGGAAGTCATTGTTCCTTACCTAGTTACGGCGTGGAGGTCCACCGGGGCCGCCAGGGCCACCAGGGCCACGTCGAAATTCCGGACGACGGTCGCCGCCTCCGAAGCTGGGGCGACCACCCCTGTCATCGTTTCCTTGTGGGGCCGATGCAAGAGCCTCCTCAGGGGTCAGGCCTGCAAGCACCGCTCGACGGGACAGGTTGAGTCGGCCCATTCGGTCAACTTCTATCACCATGACCGATACTTCATCGCCTACTTGAACGGCATCCTCAACCCGCTGCACCGGCTCCTCTGCCAACTCGCCGAGACGCACCAGGCCATCTTTGCCTGGAAGAATCTCTACGAAGGCACCAAAGTTGGTGCTACGGACGACTTTGCCCTTGAAGATTTGACCGACTTCAGCTTCCTTGGTCAGGCCTTCAATCTTGCTGCGAGCCTGCTCCAATGACTCCTCGTTGGGGGAGCCGATGAAGACTGTGCCATCGTCTTGTACGTCAATGGACGCCTTGGTCTCTGCGATGATGGCACGGATGGTCTTACCGCCAGGTCCGATGATTGCGCCAATCTTGTCCACTGGGATGTTGATCTTAATCATCCGCGGTGCGTACGGGCTCATGATGGCCCGAGGCGTTGCGATGGTTGCCAGGATCTTGTCCAGGATGAACAGGCGGGCTTCCTTTGCCTGCGCAAGGGCCTCTCGCATGATTGCGGGAGTGATTCCCTTAATCTTGATGTCCATTTGTAGGGCGGTGATGCCCTCTGCTGTTCCGGCCACCTTGAAGTCCATGTCTCCCAGGTGGTCCTCAATCCCTTGGATGTCTGTGAGGACTGCGTAGTCACCACCGGCGTCCATGATGAGGCCCATGGCAACACCGGCTACCGGTGCCTTGATGGGTACGCCTGCGTCCATCAGGCCCATGGTGCTTCCGCACACACTGCCCATGGATGTGCTGCCGTTGGAGCTTAACGCCTCAGAGACTACCCTGATGGCGTAAGGGAAATCGTCCTTGCTTGGGATCATGGGTTCCAGAGCTCGCTCTGCCAGTGCACCGTGGCCAATCTCTCGGCGTCCAGGTGTGCCCACACGGCGAACTTCTCCTACGGAATACGGCGGGAAGTTGTAGTGGTGCATATACCGCTTGGTACTGACCGGGCTTAGGGTGTCCAGACGTTGCTCGTCACTCAGGGATCCAAGCGTAACCACGCTCAACACCTGGGTTTGGCCACGCGTGAACAGTCCTGTGCCGTGAGTCCTGGGTAGTACGCCTACCTCAGTGGTGATAGGCCTAACTTCGTTTCGCTTTCGGCCGTCTGCGCGGACGTTTTCTTTGAGAACACCCTTACGGAAGACCTCGTCCACCATTGTGTCGAATGCAGACTTCGTTTCCTCAGAGGGGACGTCATCAGGCATGCTGGAGACGACTTCGGCTTGGATGCGACCTACTTCCTTATCGCGCTCGCCCTTTTCATATCCAGCGAACACGGCAGTACGCACGCGGTTGCGGATGTCATCGTTCATGGCGTCTACGGCAGCGGAGCGGGGAGGTGTTGGGGGGACAATCGTGACCTTGGGCTTGCCCGCCAGCTTCACCAGTTCCTCAATGGCTTCAACAATCACCGCGTTGGCGCGTTGAGCTTCTTCAATGGCGTCCAGAATCAGAGACTCAGGAACTTCCTTTGCGCCAGCCTCTACCATCACCACAGCGTCCTTGCTTCCAGCGACAATGAGCTCCATGGTGCTCTCTGCAATCTGCTCGAAGGTTGGGTTGACCACCAGTTTTCCGTCAACGTAGCCGACGCGGCACCCTGCAATGGGGCCATCAAAGGGAATGGACGAAATGGATAACGCCGCGGATGCTCCCACAATGGAGAGGACGTCCGGGGGGTTCTCCTGGTCAGCAGATAGGATGGTTGCAACCACCTGAACCTCATTACGGAACCCCTTAGGGAAAAGGGGGCGAATGGGGCGGTCGGTCAGTCGACCAGCAAGAATGCCTTCTGTGGACGGCCTACCTTCGCGCCGGAAGAAGCTTCCCGGAATCCGGCCTACGGAATACATTCGTTCCTCGTAGTCTACGGACAGCGGAAAGAAATCAATGCCTTCGCGGGGTTTGTCGCTCATACAGGCAGTAATCAACATCACCGTTTCGCCTAGGCGTAAGGTGACGGAACCGTCTGCTTGGCCAGCGACCCAGCCAGATTCTATGGTGAGTTGTTTGCCGCCAACATCACATTGGACTGTGTGGCGCATGGGGGTGCCTCCTCTATACGTTATGAGAGGAGGAAGTAGTCGTCCGCGGTAACGATGCTACCGGCGGAGACCGAGGCGAGACAGAAGAGCGCGATAGCGCAATGGGTCGGTTCTGCCTATGTAGGTAAGTAGCCGACGCCGTTGCCCCACCATCTTCAACAGACCACGCTGTGTGTGGTGGTCTTTCTTATGCACTCTCAGGTGGGCATTAAGCTCATTGATGCGGTTGGTAAGCAAAGCAATCTGCACATCTGACGACCCTGTGTCGGTTGCGTGCGTCCTGTATTCGCCAATTAGGGACTGTTTCTGCTCGTTGTCCACGTTTCCTCGGGACCTCTTCCTCTATATCGTTTCTCTCTGCCGAGATTATAGCATGGCGAGCACCTACATGAAAAGCGGCAATCTAATACCTGTTCCTCGGGTTTAGCCCCTGCTATGATAAGGGACGATTTCCCCACGTATTTAATGGAGGTTCCACGTAATGGCGGCAGAGGTTATTAGCGGGACGGAAATAGCTAAACAGGTGAGGGCAGAGGTTGCGAAAGACGTTGCAACGCTGAAGTCAAAACACAACCTTGTGCCCGGGCTGGCCGTTGTTCTTGTAGGAGATGACCCCGCATCCGCTGTGTACGTCCGCAACAAGGGCCGTGCGTGTGAAGAGGCTGGCATCTACTCTGAGACCTTCAACCTTCCGGCTGAGACACTTGAGGTCGAGCTGGTGGATCTGGTGAAGAAGCTGAACGCCGACCCTAAATTCCACGGCATCCTGGTACAACTCCCGCTGCCTAAGCACATCAACGAGAAATTAGTGATATACACCATAGACCCCAACAAGGACGTGGATGGCCTCCACCCCTTCAACCTTGGCCGGTTAGTGGCTGGCGAGCCCATCTTTGTTCCCTGCACCCCGGCTGGTGTTCAAGAGATACTCATGCGGACGGGCCGTGACCCGGCGGGTAAGCACGTGGTGGTGTGTGGGCGTAGCAACATTGTTGGTAAGCCTGTTGCGATGCTGTTGGTGCAGAAGATGGCGGGCGCCAATGCCACGGTCTCCATCTGCCACACGGGCACCAGCGACTTGGGCTCAATCACCCGACAGGCGGACATCCTCATTGCAGCTGCAGGTCAGGCGGAGTTCATTACTGCTGACATGGTTAAGGCGGGTGCGGTGGTGATAGACGTGGGAATGAATCGAGTTGAAGACGCTTCACGGAAGAGTGGCTACCGTCTCACCGGCGACGTTGACTACGGACCTGTATCAGAGATTGCTTCTGCTATCACACCCGTACCCGGAGGCGTGGGGCCCATGACTATTGCCATGCTGCTCAAGAATACGCTGGCTTCCGCGCAACGGTCGGTGGATGCCGGGAGCTAGTATGGCTGGCCCTTTCACCACGTCCGACTTCGATTATACGCTCCCGCAGGAGCTTATCGCCCAGACGCCTATCGAGCCGCGCGACTCCTCTCGCCTCCTGATACTTGACCGGACTAGCGGGATGGTCACCCACCGCAATAGCTTTGCCGACCTCACCGACTACCTACGATTCGGCGATCTTCTTGTATTCAATGACTCCCGCGTTATACCCGCTCGCGTGTACGGCCACTTCGCCCAACTCCCTACTAATGGGGAGGGCGGGGGGAAGATGGAGCTTCTGCTGCTTAATCGTGTTGGCCCTGGGGTGTGGCAGTGCTTGGGGCAGCCCGGACGACGCATGCGCGTGGGTACAAAGATGGTGCTTGAGGGTAACGGGGCATCAGTTTCAGCGAAAGTCGTAAGTGTGGACGCCGAGGGTCTGCGGACGGTGGAGGTTGATGACGAGGCTGCTTTGGCGCAGGTGGGCACGGTTCCGCTGCCTCCTTACATCCACGAAACCCTGGACGACCCTGAGCGATAC
>CAVOCU010000117.1:0-4557 GCA_963694315.1 Dehalococcoidia bacterium
AACTCGTCTGCTTGTGCCGATTGCGTCTTCCCTTCAAGGACAAGGCAGCGGCCAAAGCACCCGTTTTCGAGTACCTCAATAGTCTGATATTTACTTTTCCTTGAATACAACACCCTGTCAATGCTGCTCATCTGAACCAGCTCTGGGGTGATGCGCTCTATATACCACTTATCGTGGTCCGGTAACACAGACACCTATGCTTTCTAAGCTTTAGTCCCGGCCGTCTGCGTGAGAATGCCCCGCGTTACTTCCTGGAAATGCGGGTCTTTACATTCAAACTGCTCTGCTATGAGAGTAGCGGCTGCATGGGGACTAAAATTTTCGCCGCAGGTGAAAATATCTGCTGCGGCGTATCCATACTCTGGCCATGTATGGATGCAAACGTGGGATTCAGCTATGGCGACCACGCCTGTGACTCCCTGGGGTGCGAACTTGTGAAAGGTCTTCCCTATAATTGTGGCACCTGTGGCCTCGGCAGCATTTAAGAGTGTCTTCTCGACGAATTCAATGTCATCCAGCAAGTCTGGCCGACACTCCTTAAGCTCCAAAATCAGGTGTAGTCCGAGTGCATCCAAATCACGTTCCTCCCAAATAAAGATTTGGCCCGTAGGCCAACAATCAATTATACTGGATTTAGCTATGTTCGCAAGCCCCGGAGCACCTCAACAAAGCTTAGAGGGGCCATAATGAAGGTGTAACGGGCAGGAGGCTCGCGTGCAACTGACTCACATTCGGCTATTGGTAACAGACTTGACTGCATGCTTTAGGTTCTACGGGAACGTCCTTGGCTTTCTAGTTTTGTTTGGTGATGAGTCTAGTAGGTACGCCAGTTTCTCGGCAGGTGGCGCTGAGATAGCGTTGTTCAGTCGTGATGGCATGGCGGAGGCAGTGGGCATGGGCGACTTGCCCTCTGTTGCAAACGCCAAGGACAAAGTGGCTTTAATCATTGCCGTTCCAGACGTGGACGAGGCGTACAGTGCGGTGGTAGGCCGAGGGGGCATCTTTGTGAACCCGCCCCATGATCAGCTTCAGTGGGGAGTTGGCTGCGCCCATCTGCGTGCCCCTGAGGGTGACCTTATTGAACTCAACAAAGAAATGGTAATGTAACCAGGTGCAAACGAACTCCGCTATACATGTTCATGGCCTACTTAAGCACTATGGCAACCGGCCTGTGCTACGCGGGATTGATCTTGAGTTGCCCTGGGGAGAGGTACTATCGCTCTTTGGCCCCAACGGCGCGGGGAAGACAACCCTGGTCAGGCTTCTGGCTGGCCTTACCCGGTCTACCTCCGGCTCAATTCGCATTGGTGGCCTTGACCCTGAACGAAAAGGCCTGGAAGTGCGGCGTCTCCTAGGCGTGGTCACCCACCAGACTTTCCTCTATGACGAGCTTACAGCCCAAGAGAACTTGCGTTTCTACGCTCGCATGTACGGCCTTGGTAATGCCGACGACCGTATTGAGGAAGTTGCGACGACGTTGGGTATCACAAGTTATTTGAATGCGCGTGTGCGTACCCTCTCCAACGGCATGCAGAAGCGTGTTAGCTTGGCCCGTGCAGTGTTGCATCGACCTCGCCTCCTCATATTCGACGAGCCTGAAGCAGGCCTTGACCAAGAAGCCCTAGGGTTGGTGGAAACTCTTCTGGATGCCCATCGTTTGGAGGGCGGCAGCGCAGTGGTCACCACGCATAACGTGGAGCGTGGATTGAGTATTGCAGACCGTGTCATCATCCTCTCCAACGGACGTATCTCCTACGATGAGGGAGCACGAGACATCGAAGCAATATCCTTCCGTGAAACGTACAGAGACCGGACGGGTGTGCAGCTATGACCCAGCTAGGCCAAAGGATTATTGAATGAGTAACATGCCGTTGGAACCCGTCAGGCCAAATACCTCCAGGCCTGTGCCCTGGTGGACTCCGGTGTTGGCCATCCTCTGGAAAGATGTGCTATTGGAAAGCCGAACTCGAGAGATGGTGGTGCCCATCTTGGTGTTCTCTTTCCTGGTCATTGTGGTATTCAATTTTGTTATAGACCCAAATCCAAGACTTGTGGCCGCAGTGGCGCCGGGCGTCCTCTGGGTTGCATTCACCTTTGCAGGCATGTTGGGTCTCAATCGCTCCTTTGCTATGGAGAAAGAGCGTGGAGGCATTGAAGGGTTGATGCTCTGTCCTGTTGGGCGGGACTTGGTCTACCTTGGCAAAATGCTGGGGACGTTCATGTTCATCCTCATAGTGGAATTCATCATGCTGCCGGTCTTTGCCGCCATCTTCAACCTGCCGCTATTGGAACCGGGGTTGTGGATCATCACTGTGCTGGCGACTTTTGGATTTGCTGCCGTTGGCGCTACCTTCTCAGCTATGGCGGTCAATACCAGAGCCCGCGAGATATTGCTACCAATCCTCTTCTTTCCCATAGCTGTGCCTGTTATCATTGCTGCGGCAGAAGCCACCAGAGCTGTGTTGGCTGGCGATTCAATTGGTGATTACAGTAGATGGCTCCAACTGATGGCTGCTTTTGATGTGGTGTTTGTGGTCATTGCCGCTATGACGTTTGATTTCGTTTTGGGTGAGTAGGTCTCCCGGGACCTAGTCCAGAGTTATCAGGAGGAATGGATTGATAGGGCGTTTGTTACTGCTTGGCGCAAGCGGTGTTCTCATGATAACTACCTTGGCTTTGATATTCCTGTGGGTTCCCACAGACATTGTTTTGGGAATCTCTCAACGTATCTTCTATTTCCATGTTCCCATGGCACTGGTGGCCTTCCTTGCCTTTGGCGTGGTGGTTGTGGGAAGCATTGGCTACCTGTGGAAGAAGAGCGAGCGGATGGACGCCTTGGCCTATGCCGCGGCGGAGATTGGTGTGTTGTTTACCTCCCTTATGCTCATCACAGGAATGTTGTGGGCCAAACCCGTGTGGGGCGTGTGGTGGACCTGGTCGCCGCAGCTCACAACGTCGCTCATCCTCTGGTTCATTTACACTGCGTACTTGATGCTACGCTCCTATGCCCCTCAGGGCGACCAGGGGGCGCGGTACGGGGCAGTGTTGGGCATCATTGGGTTTGTAGACGTCCCCATTGTGTACATGGCTGCTAAGTGGTGGCGGGATGTGCATCCTGAGGCGGTGGTTGGCCCTCTGGCCGAAGAGGGCTCATTGGAAGGAAAAATGGTTGTGGCGTTCCTTTTGGCGCTACTAACGTTCATCACTTTGTTTGCGTACCTGTTGACGGAGCGGTATTCACTGCGCCGCCAAGAATCTCAGGTAGAAAGGCTTCTATACAGTCATGCCTAAGCGTTTCGCCCCATTTTTGATGCTACTCATACTCTTTGTTCCTACGATGTTGGGGGCAAATCACACGGAAGGTGAAGACTACCTTCCCTTCCTCTTCACCGTCTTTGCCGTTACGTGGCTAGCTTTTTTTATGTATGCCTTCTTCATGTCGCGAAAGCAATCCGACCTTAAACGAGAGATTGATGCCCTCCAACGATCTCTTGAGCGTAACGAGGGCAGGTAGCATCTGGCGGTGGACACGGAAACGCTAGCTGAGGAAGGAGTGCAACATGGCAGTTAAACGGGATGGTGAAAAATATTTGGGGTCGGAGTTACGCGTCCCCCTTTCTGAGGATGGACAGGTTGCAGTTTACGTGTGGCCTGTGAGGATTGTGGTTATTCAGGGTGAGGCTTGTGGAGGCCCAACCATAGGTGTGGATGTGGGCAACGAGGAAATCATGCGATTTGATTGCCACGATGCACGGGGCCATTGGCATGCAGGCGGCTATGATTCAAATCACCCAGGGAACTCGCAGCGAGAAATGCCGGATGGCATGGTGGTTGTTGCTGAGCAACTTGAGTGGGCAATGCAGCAAATTCGGGAGAACGTCTGTGATTTGCTTGTGGAGGCGGAGCACAGGGACGCGGCAGAGAAAGTTGATTCTAAGCTTCTAGTCGCTGGTTTAGACTCCATCAAGGCGCACCTGAATGCGGCTGGGGACATGCGGGCGAAGGCAGTGGCCGAAAAGCTGATTGCTACTTAGGGTCTGATTTTCCCTCATGGGATACCTGGCAGGTAGCTAGAGGCTCGAAGGGTCTTGGTCTACAAGAATGGTTTCACCCTCAATTTTCACCGCAAAGCATCTCAGGCCGCGAGATGCTGGCCCCATCACGATATCCCCGGTAATCACATCGAACATCGCCCCGTGCAGCGGACACATGACCTCGCTGCCCTGCAGAAACCCAAAGTTCAATGCTGCGCCCGCATGAGGACACGTTCTGGATGTGGCATAAATCTTACCACTCACATTGGAAAGCAGTATCAGGGATTCCCCTGCTTTGGCTAGGGTCATTGCTCCAAGCTCAAGGTCTGAGGTCTTCTTGCCTACAATAACAAAGCTCATTAGATAGTCACCCTAGTGATAAAATTCGGAGTTCAACGGCTACTGAACCACTTTAGCGGGAGGAGGGCTCCGTGTCACTTGTAAGAGCCCCCATGTTTAGGTAAGCAAAAAGGGCGCATATACGCCCTTTTTGTCGGAGAACCCAATAAGCTATGTGGTTAGG
>CAVOCU010000118.1:0-4557 GCA_963694315.1 Dehalococcoidia bacterium
GAGTTCCCTTCCCAGAAATTTGTACACCAATTCAGTGTGTCATTGGCTGCTTGTAACCAATCACCTCTCTTTGATTAGGAAAAGCGACTGTTTTCTATGACAAAATACATTTTTGTGACCGGTGGCGTAGTAAGTTCCGTAGGGAAAGGTATCAGTGTCGCTTCTATCGCTCGCATACTTGAAAGCTGTGGCCTCACAGTATCAGTGCAAAAACTGGACCCTTACCTCAACGTTGACCCCGGCACAATGTCCCCTTACCAACATGGCGAAGTGTTTGTTACCAAGGACGGCTGCGAGACAGACATGGACTTGGGGCACTATGAACGCTTTACAGACCTTGAGCTGACGCGCTCCTCAAACATCACTGCGGGACAGGTATACAGCACTGTCATTGCTAAAGAGCGGCAGGGAGCGTATTTGGGGGGGACCATCCAGACCGTCCCCCATGTGACCAACGTGATTAAGGATGCTATTAAGCGGCTTGCAGAAGAGTCTAATCCCGATGTAGTGGTGGTAGAGGTTGGCGGGACTGTAGGCGATATTGAAGGTCTTCCGTTTTTGGAAGCCATTAGGCAAATGCCTAACGATGTGGGCCGAGACAACGTCTACTACATCCACGTGACGTTGCTGCCGCATATTTCGTCCACAGGGGAATTGAAGACCAAACCAACACAGCACAGCGTGAAAGAACTTCGGAGCATTGGGATTCAGCCGGACTGCATTATTTGCCGGAGCGATTTCCCGGTGCCGGATGATATCAAGGGGAAGATTGCGCTTTTCTGTGACGTGAATCAGGACGCGGTAATCCCTCTTCCTACGGTTGAGACTATTTATGAGGTTCCGTTGATACTCCAAGATGCGGGCCTCTCTAAGTTACTGGGGGATAACCTGGGACTTGGGGAGTTAACACCGGATTTGACGGATTGGAAAGACATTGTCCGGAAGATTAAAGAACCCCATGAACCTCTGTCCGTGGCAATTGTAGGCAAGTATGCCACCCTGCCAGAGGCGTACATCTCCGTGAAAGAGGCCCTTCTCCACGCAGGGGTGTTCCATGATAGGGATATCCAGCTTACGTGGGTGCCGTCTGAGGATATTGAACGCGAGGGCGCAGAGTATTTCTTGAAGGACACTTGCGGCATTGTGGTCCCCGGAGGGTTTGGGATACGGGGCGTGGATGGCATGGTAGAGGCGGCGCGGTACGCAAGGGAGCATAAGGTACCGTACTTGGGTCTCTGCCTAGGGATGCAGCTCTTGGTAGTGGAGACGTCCCGTAACATAGCCGGCCTGCCAACGGCGAACTCCACCGAGTTTGACCCAGAGACCGCAGACCCTGTCATTGACCTGATGGCAGACCAGAGAGAAGTGACGGAAATGGGAGGGACGATGCGGCTGGGTGTGTATCCATGCCACATGGTTCCCGGGACCCTTGCTGGCCGGGCATACGGCGCGGAAGTTGTAAACGAACGTCACAGGCATCGCTTTGAGTTGAACAATGCGTACAGGGAAACGCTTGAAGACGCTGGTGTGCGGTTTAGCGGTTTATCCCCGGACGGCCAGCTGGTAGAGATTGTGGAGGTTGTGGATCACCCCTTCATGGTGGGAACCCAGTTCCACCCGGAGTTTGGGTCCAGGCCCAATCGGCCGCATCCGTTGTTCAGGGATTTTGTTGGGGCCGCCCAGAACGTGGTACGAGAGGGTATGCAACCCCCACTACCCCTGGACAGTGTAGATAACGCCGGAAAGTAGCAGCGATTCAAACTGACTTTCACTAGAAAACGAGAAAATAGGCAGGATACTTGAAAAATGTGAGATACTAGGCGAAGTGGTGTTACGGTTCCTCTGTTTTCCCCTCTGACCGGATTGTTCAGTGCATGAGACTTCAGGACAGTCCCAGAAACCTCAAACACGAGTAATTCTTTGTAAACTCCTGGGGAAGCTACCACTCCTTCTAATCACATTATTTGATAACAACCAAATGCCCTGGTCACCAAAACAAGAGAGCCAGGGGATATTCAGCCCACAACATGTGAATACAACGTAGAACGTAACCGACGTAGGCGAACGTCCGAGGAGAATGATGCAAGAGACCGCAATGAGCATGGCACAGCTGGAAGCAAAGACCAAAGAAGAATTGCTTCAGTTGTCCACTGAGATGGGTATAGAGAACGGGGCACTACGGCGTGAAGAGATTATCTTCCACCTGCTAGAGGCATTTGCAAAGCAGCAGGGATTCGTCCTGGCCACGGGGCTGTTGGAGATTATTGGCGATGGATACGGTTTCTTGAGGCAGCAAGGGTTACGTGCCGGGCCTGGTGACGTGTACATCTCCCAATCACAGATTCGTAGATTTGCGTTGCGCACTGGGGACCAGGTGACCGGCCAAGTGCGACCTCCCAAAGAGGGCGAGCGATACTTTGGTCTGATCCGCGTTGAGGCTGTGAACGGCGGCGACCCTGAGCTCACGCGCTCGCGCGTACACTTTGATAACCTGACGCCTATCTACCCTACTGAGCAGCTCATCCTAGAGTCCAAGCCAACCAACCTGTCCCAACGATTGATTGACCTAGTCTCGCCCATAGGTAAGGGGCAGCGTGGTCTTATTGTGTCACCGCCGAAGGCTGGTAAGACGTTCCTGCTGAAAGACATCGCCAACGGAGTTTCAGAAAATCATCCTGAAGTGCATTTAATGATTGTGCTTGCGGGTGAGCGGCCTGAAGAGGTCACAGACCTGCGACGTTCCATCAATGGCGAGGTGTACGCATCTACTTTTGATGAGCCGGTTGAGGATCACTGCCGAACGGCGGAGGTTTCCCTGGAGCGGGCCAAGCGGTTGGTGGAGAGTGGCAAGCACGTTGTGGTGCTGCTGGACAGCCTGACGCGATTGGTCAGGGCGTACAACCTGGCGGTACCGTCAACAGGACGGACGCTCTCTGGTGGTATTGATACCAGTGCGCTCTACCCGCCCAAGCGATTCTTTGGCGCCGCCAGGAACACTGAAGAGGGCGGAAGCCTTACCATCATTGCTACGTGCCTGGTAGATACCGGTAGCCGTATGGACGAAGTGATCTACGAGGAGTTCAAGGGCACGGGTAACAGCGAGATACACCTGGACCGCAGGCTTGCTGAGAAACGTATATACCCGGCTATAGACATTCATCGTAGTGGCACACGTCGTGATGAGCTGCTCTTGGGCGAAGATGTGTTGAAGCAGGTGATGTTGCTGCGTAGGATGATCTCCATGATCACCACCACAGGCGGCATGGACTCAAACGATGCTACTGAGCGCGTGCTTGAACGGTTGGCCAAGGCAAAGACCAACGTTGAGTTCCTGGCAAACCTCAGCAAGGAGATGGCGCGGTAGTATCTCTAGGTAGTCCTTTGGGATAGCCGCCCCGGCTCTGGCGTTAGGCCTCCTCTGTATTGAAAGGACTGTAGCTTTTTTGCTGCGTTCCTTCTCGTGTTCCATAGTCCATCCTCCCCATAAGAACTCCCTCTTCAGCATAGCTATTTCTCCTTGACAGCGACTATTGAATTTAGTACAGTTTCTCCGGCTACATGCGTAACGGACAGTCTCATGAATGTGGGATTGCAAAGAGGGACACCCTTCTTCTGGAATTGGTCAGGGAATAGTGGAACCTTTGCAGAGGACGTATCGTTATAGCCGATGAGGAGCCATGTGGCACTGCTTGTGTTGTATGGGCTTTCTCGCAGAATCTGGAGTCCCAAAAGGGATGGTTACATAGTGAGAGACCAGATACAAAACGCTTTAGCGGGTAGGACCTTCCGGTCCGGTGCGCTGCCGAAAGGAGGGGACCGTCCGATCGAGTTGTCCGGATTTATGAAAGTCTGGGCTGCACGGTGCGGAATTCGGTCAAGAGCGGGCCCGTAGGAAGCGATGGGAGCTGCCGTCGAGGATGCTCCCGGGCAAGACACGTTCCAGTTCCAAAGGTTCTTAAGGAAAATTTCGTCACAAAATATATGGAGGACATAGTGAAAGGTTTTACGAAGATCACGGCAGCGTTAGCAGCCTTTGTTCTGTTGTTTGTCGCCATTGGCGTCAGCTCAACAGGCACGGCGTCAGCGCAAGCCGCAGTAATCACAGTGGTACCCACGTCAGCGTCTACCCTGTCCGCTGGGGACGCAAAATCGAATAATACTACTTGTTCCGTTATCACCGGTACGTCTACGTGCGCGGCGGGCGATAACACGTACACAATATCGGTTACCGACTCTGCTGCGAACGTTACTGCTGCAGAGTTTGATACCGTAACAGTAACGGTAAAGAACGCGGACTTGGCAACAGTGACGCCGTCATCGGCCACTGACTCGAACGCCAAGACGATCACCTTGTTAGAGACCGGTGCGGCTACCGGTGTATTCACCCGCTTGGTTACTACCAAGCACGCGAGCACAGGTCTCGTAACGGACGGCACGACACATGCTGTCACTGCCGTGACTTCCGTCACCGTATTCACGGCCTCTTCCTTGGCTAACCCAAATTACACCGACGCTGAGCGGGCTTTGATGGTTACTGCGGGCCTGTCCTGGACAGTC
>CAVOCU010000119.1:0-4454 GCA_963694315.1 Dehalococcoidia bacterium
ATCTCTGTGAACATGTAGTAAAGCAGGAGCTTCACAGCCTCTGAGCCGTAACCGCCACCCCAATAGTCACGGCCACCAACCAAAATACCTAGCTCTGCTGACCCCCGGAAGTAATCCGTGTCATAGTACATGCAGTTGCCTATGTGCTTACCTTCCAGATTGTCTATGCCGAACCTACGTGACCATGGGCTGGAGTGCTCTAGTTCCTGGTTAAACTGACGGATGTATTCGTCAAAGCCCATGCGGAGGGGTGTGGCGGCGTCAAGTTGAGCCAGCTCGGGGTCGCACCGCCACGCGTGGTCGTCTGCAGCGTCAGAAAGTCGTTTCTCCCTGATGACCACCTTTTCTCCCTGCATGAGAAACTCATCCACTGCTGAATTCCTCTCTTACCCGAGTGAGCGCCTTCTCCACGATGGTTGCATCGTTGGCGTAGTTGAGTATGCGCAAGGCCTCTTCGCCAGGGAACCATCGCACCTCATCAAACTCATGGTCATGGTTGTCAGTAGCTCCGCCGGTGGGCCTCATGAGGAAGTAATGGACGACTTTGTGGCATCGGACGCCGTCTGTAGGTCGGACGAACCAATACGTGATATCGCCTATGGGTTCCTGTATCTCCACCTCTAGGCCGGTTTCCTCGTTCACTTCCCTCAGAGCGGTTTCCTCAACGGTCTCGCCATCGTCGGGGGTGCCTTTGGGTAGGCTCCACTTACGGGGGTTGTTCCTGCCGCAGAGAACGGTTTCAATTGCATCACCGTTGGTGCGATAGACCACGCCGCCCGCTGACATGTGGTGCTCAATATTTTTCTGGCCAGACATCGTGCCTACCTGGATACCGATTGCGAATACCGTCATGTATTATCGTCCATGGGTTCAACCCGGTACAAGCGAATGAAGGGGCATTCCTGGTGGCCTTTGCGCTTCTCCCCTATAGTAAGGGAGAGGAACAGAAGGAGCGGAGCCATGCCAAAACAGCAGGTTGTGTTGGCCATAGATATCGGTGGGACCAATATGCGCGGGGCGTTGGTCTCCAAAACCGGCGATATTCTGGCTCGAGATGACATCCCTACCCAGGCTGCCGAGGGCGAGTCTGCTGCGATGAAGCGGTTAGCGACTCTATTACGCCGATTGAGCAGCGAAGTGCCGGAGGCCGAACCTGTTGGTATAGGCATGGCGATAGCTGGCACTGTAGACCCCCCCACCGGAATGTTCTTCAATCCGCCCAATTTGCCGACTTGGCACGATAGCACCCCATCGCTGGATCTTGGTGAGCATCTTGGGTTGCCTTCATGGGTGCACAACGATGCTTCCCTGGCCGCATTGGGTGAGTACGTGTTTGGCATTGGCGCGGGCACTGCAAGCCTGGTGATGGTCACCCTGGGGACAGGCATTGGGGGTGGCTTGGTGTTTGATGGACGCGTTTACGGGGGGCACAGGGGGTACGCCGGGGAGATTGGCCATCTGGTTGTGGATAGCGCTGGGCCCCAGTGCCCCTGCGGTGGCAAGGGCTGTCTGGAGATGATGGCGTCTGGCACAGCAATGGCACGCATCGCTAGGGAGCGACTGTCCGACGGAGAGCTGAGCTTGGTGACGGAGCTAGTGCACGGTGACTTGGATAGGGTCCGTGCTGAAACATTGGTGACTGCAGAGGAGCAGGGTGACTCGTTAGCGGGCGAAGTTCTTCGCGGAGCAGCGGACTACATGGGCGTTGGCGTGGCAACGTTGCGGAGTGTCCTTGACCCGGAGATGATCGTCATTGGGGGGGGGGTGTCACGGAACCTCCACATCTTCTTCCCCAGGTTAGTGGCATCGGCCAAGGCCCACGCAATGACAGTTGATAAAGCGTTATGTCCAGTTGTGACTACGGTATTGGGTGATGATGCTGGACTTTTGGGCGCCGCAGCCCTGGCGTGGGAGAAGCTGGAAACGTAACGTCAGAGTTCTAAGCTTGGTATTTAAAGTTGAGGGGATCGTCTAGGGTGTCCATGGATTCCAACGCCTCTTCAGCCGTCTGAGAGACAACATCATCTTCAGACTTAAGGCACGCTGTTAGCGCCTTCTTTGCCAGACTTCCGCCTATAGCTCCCAGCGCATTGATTGAAGATATCCTCACCTGAAGGTCTTCGTCCTTGAGGAGCGGAAGTATGGCAGGAATCATCTCCTCTTCACCCAGTTCACCACAGGCAAGGGCGGCTTCGTATCGCATGGCAGGTTCTTCTCGGTCTAGAGCGCTTCGAATGATTTCTGTCCATTGTGGATCGGCGTTGCGTCCCATTGCGTAGATGGCACTTTGCTGTATCTCTGCATCGGCCTGCTTGTAGGCCCAATCAATGAGTTGCGTAATCTCTTGCTTGCTGAAGACTCCAACTGACTCCAATGCCCTGCGTCGCAGGATGAGAGGGTGCGTTTCGTCCTTTACCAGGGGAAGCAAAGCGTCCTGAATCCGGTCTCGGTCCATAGCAAGAAGTTTCCCGTCCTCTGCCATTCCCGCAAACTTTCCTAACGCTTGAGCGGCTGCAGTTTGGACTTCTGCAGAGGGGTCAGCTTGCAAGAGTTTGATGAACGTGGTGATTAATGGCCGGTCTTCGCATTCCCAGAGGCCAGCAACGGCCTTGGTGCGGACTCCGTCAATTTCGTCCTTCAACGCCATTTTGAATATCTGGGAGAAGTCCATGTCTACGTTCTCTTCAGTGGTCTCAAGCAACCGTGACATCACATCCAACCTACGCTCGGTGGGTATGCGCTGCCAAGTTTCTTGAACCAACTCCATATCCTCTGCGTCAAGTGAGGACAACTGCATGAGGTCTCCATATTTGAGAGGGATTTCCTCTTGCGTAAGTTCTTCCAGATACGTCTCTATCGACACGTGACGCCCCCTAAGCTTTTGAAGAGATTGATACCCCGGTGCAGGAGATAGCAGGGGTGCGAAGAGAGCCTTCCACCCATTCCATCTCTGAGCCCAAAGCATCTAAATTCTTGAGAATATTATAAACGTTCCCTGCAATCATAGTGTCTTTTACTCGTCCTACAACCACGCCGTTTTCTACGGCATATCCTAGGAGCACGTTGGCGGAGAAATCACCGCCCAGGGTATTGCCCTGTCCTGCACCTAGGAATGATTCCACCACCAGAGCCTTTGGGTATCCAGCAATCATGTCGGCAAAGGTGGTGTCTCCCGCGGCGATGACGATGACGCTTGTGTCAGGCCCTGGCTGACTACCCAGCCCACGGTGGGCGCTGCCGGTGGAGACTGTGCCTGCTTGGCCTGCGGTCTGTAGATCATAGATGAAGTTGGCAATGACACCCTGCTGTATGAGAGGCAACTTGTTGGTGGAAACTCCCTCGCCGTCAAAGGCCCCACTCCCAGGGATGTAAGGGATAGTGGGGTCGTCCCAGATTGTGATGCGCGGGTCTACCATCAGGCTGCCAAGCTTCTCAATCAGAGGCGATGACCCCTGAACGATGTTCCGTCCATTGAATCCCTCCAACAAGGGCTCCAGGAGAAGATCAGCTACTGCGCCAGGAGTGAAGATGACAGGGATTTGGCCGGTGGGCGCAGCGGCGACCTGTTCTGCCCAATGCAACTTACGCTCTATGGACGCTATGATTGCTACGGTGCCCAGGGTTGGACGACAGGAACTCTGACCCTCCCAGACAAAGAGCATGTCTGTGTCCTTGACCAGGGTTCCTTCCATCCCAATACCTATGGCGCTCGTGATTTCTTCTGCGTGACAGCCACGGCTGTTCAGGAGCTTGGTGCTTGAGACCGACTTCGATACTCCCGCTGACCAGACAATGTCAGGCCAGTCTGCATGTAGCTGATCTATGAGCTTGGTGCCGGTCTCTACCAGTGCCTCAGCCTTCATGTCGGCCGTTGCCTGGTCAAACGTCGGCACAGCGGCGTATTCGCTTTCAGCAGAGAACTCCATTGACGCCTTTGCACCAAAGGGCAACATCTCTACCGCCCTGGCTACCAACCCGTCCATGTCTGACATATCTGATGTTGATGAAAACCCTATGCGCCCATCCTTGATGATACGCAGCGCAACGCCAGTGGAATCCCGAGCGTCCACGCTTTTGAGTCGATTGGCCTCAAAGGAGATAGGTGTGCTCTTGCTGGTGACCTGATACACCTCCGCTTGGTCAGCCTGCTTTAGCGCCTGGGCAAGAATTTCTTCTAACATACTAGGCTCCACCCACCAGGCATTTACGCAGCCGGATGTGGGGGCTGCCGTTGGAGACAGGCAGGGGTGATTGACCACCTTTGCCGCAACCACCTCCCTCGTTCATTTCCAAGTCATTGGCCACGCCGTCCAGGTTCTCAAGTGTGCTAAATACATTGCCGGAGAGCATCACCGGCCGTACTGTCTCTGCTATGCGCCCGTCACGAATCATGTAGGTCTCTCCGGCGGAGAAGGTGAACTGCTCCATGCTGGTCATACCGCCGTACCAGTTTT
>CAVOCU010000120.1:0-4424 GCA_963694315.1 Dehalococcoidia bacterium
ATGCGCTTGGTCTGCACTGCCGCAGCCGCATAGGTGGTGAGGACATCGCCGCCGCTTGCTCCACCGATGGTCATCCATACTGCGGGGATACCCATATCCTCCGCTTGCTTGATGCGGTCGACCACCAACTGTGCGTTGGCTTCTGCGATAACCAACCCGATATTTGCCATTGTGTCTTCCTTATTTGCTTACTTGCCCTGAACCAGCGGCATGCCGTGGTGCTCACGAACCTCGTTAATCATCTGAAGGACACGCTCGCGGTAGGGAGCGTAGGTCAGCTCAAACTCGGTAAGAAGTCGACTGTTATCCACCAGGAAGTTGTCCGAGTGCTCGATACCGCCCTCGTCGTCGAAGGTGATCTGGGAGTCCGGGATGAACTCGCGCACGATGTCGGCAATCTCGCCCAGGCTGATGGGCGTGCCACCGGCGTTGTAGACCTCGTAGGCGGAGGAGTCGGCCAGCGTCACGCGGGTGAACACCTCAGCAATCTCGTCCACGTGTAGGGGCAGTTTTGTCATTTGCTTGTGCGGGAAATTGACCGGTAGTCCCTCGGCGGGAAGCACGATGGCCAGCACGTGGTCCGTGGAGCCGCGCACCTTGTCGTAGCCGGTCACATTGGGAGGCCTGATGCCGGTGATGTTCATACCGTAGATGCGGTTGTACTGCGATGCCTGGTACTCATTGAACATCTTGTGTTTGGAGTACTGACGGGTGCCGTACATGGCGTCGTCCTCATTGGTCATACGGTCACCGAAGTTGGTCTGCAGCCCGCTGACAGCAATGGAGCTTGCGTAGGTTATGCGCTTCACGCCGCAGAGTCGCGCAGCCTCAAAAACGTTGTCCATACCCATGACGTTGAGGCGCATGGTGAAGTGCGGCGTGTCCTCGCCGGAGCCAAGCAGGTAGGCCAGGTTCATGATGCGATCCGGCTTGACCTCCATGATAGCCTTGATGACGTCTTCAAAGTTGGTGATGTCTCCTGAGATGACACGGACGGCATCGCCATGTTCGCTGAAGTTGGCTGTGGCTGGGTTGATGTCCACCACCACCACCTGCTCACCGCGCTGAACGAGGCGAGGGATGGTGCGCCTGCCGATGAAGCCTGTACCGCCGAACACGAGGGTAGTCATAACGTTGTCTCCTCTTGTTTGAATAAGGTTGAACGGAGGGGGGCTACCCTGCCAAAAGCGATGCAAGGGCATCCGCGCTGGTCTGGCCAGTTACAGCCAGAGTTCTGAGTTTGGCCGCGCGGTCAGCAAGCTCTGCGGCAGTGACAGACAGCAACGACGGCGAATCCACAACATCAAAGCTGTCATCAGCCTCGTTCCATCGGTGCAGGATGCGCGCCCAAGGCTTGGCATCGGAGACGCCGTCCACTTCCCAGACACTGGCCACTCGACGAAGGGGCTCCTCCATCGAGCCGCGCATCGCCAGGAACACCAGGAAGCGTATACGGGAGAGGTCGTTATCGGTGAGTGGCCCGTGGGAGTGCAACTCGTAAAACAAGTCCTCCGGTGTGTCGGCGTGGAGGGTTCCTGCAATGGAGTAGCCTTTTTCAGCCGTCTGAAAGACCTGCATGACTTGCTCACCGCGCAGATACTTTGGCATGTGGTTGCTGAACTCGGCTACCACCAGGTAACCCCCATTGGGTGAAGCTGCCAACTCTGCAAACTGAGCTGCTTCCCCGGAAAGGTCATGCAGCGGGACATCGCCTAGCAGCATCCCCAAGATGGCGTTGGTGTTGGTGCTCTTACCGGCCTGGCGCGGCCCGGCAGCGACGATGAAGGAGCTGCGGTCATCCATAGCCGCCCACATCGTCGCTGCCATCTCAGCGCTCATAGTGCCGTTCTGTATCAAGTCTAGAACCGTCAACGTACCGGGCATTGTTCTCCCCTTTTAGTAACGCATGAGCTATGGGGTCTAAAATTCTGTGATTACGCCTCTGCCGGGAAGGCCTGCTTCCAGGTCTGCGTATGCCTCATTGATCTGGTCAAGGGAGTAGTGCTTGCCTTCCAGCGTGTCCAAGTCAATCTTGCCGGAGCGGTACAGGTCAACCATTACGTTGAAGTCCACGCGCGGCCGTGCAGAGCCGTAGAAGCTGCCCTTCAGGGTCTTCTCAAACCGTACCAACTCCACGGGGTTGATGACGGGGTCTGAACCGATGGGCGAGATACCGATGACGACCGTGGTGCCGCCCTTCTTGGAGGAGTTGTAGGCCGTTTCAATGGTCTCTGCTCCACCATACGCTTCAAAGGTGAAGTCTGCGCCAAGGCCGTCTGTCAACGCTTTGATGGCTGCTATCGGGTCACCGTTGCTTGGGTTGACGAAGTGGGTTGCGCCGAACTGACCTGCGAACTCAAGTTTCCCATCGTCAGTGTCCACCGCAATGATTGTGGTTGCACCGGAAAGTCGCGCACCCTGCAACACGTTGAGGCCAACGCCGCCGCACCCGACGACTGCGACGCTGCTACCAGGTGTGACCTTTGCGCCGTAGATGGCAGCACCAACGCCGGTAGTTACGCAGCAACCGATGTATGCAGCCTGGGGGAATCCAACATCGTCCGGAATTGTGACGCAACCGCTCTCAGGGACTACTGCCTCCTGCGCAAAGCAGGCTACCTTGCCCATGTGATGGATGCGTTCTTCGCCTTTGTGCAGACGAGTGGTTCCGTCAAAGAACAGGGCACCTGTGGAGAAATGGGCATCACACATGTTTGAACGGCCCGTGAGGCAGTACTTGCAACGGCCGCAGTTGGGGACAAAGGAGAGGATGACGCGATCGCCCACCTTCAGGGTGGTAACGCCCTCGCCCAACTCCATGACCGTACCTGCGCCCTCGTGGCCCAGCACTGCCGGCTCTAGAATCTTGCCCTCACCCTTCATGTAGTGAAGGTCACTGCGGCAGATGCCCGCTGCGCCAATCTTTACTCTGACTTCTCCTGCTTTGGGCGGATCCAGCTCCACCTCTTCAATGGATAGTGGCTTGCCAGCTCCACGAAATACTGCTGCTTTCATAATTGGGACTCCTCTGTATGGTTTTTGACAGGAATGTACTCAAGGGTTGCCGTTTCCGAGACAGCTTCTACCTTGCGTGTGTACTCGTCAAGAGCCACATGCGGGTTATGAATATATCTTGCTCAAAATCGTGTGGATGTGGCACAATCGCGGAAATAGGCCTTGGCCCAAATTGGCATGGAGGTGCGCGTTGGCGACATTGGAAACAGTACAGGAACTGATTGACAGGCGGAAGGCAGGACATGACGTGACGATGGAGCCTTGTGCGAAGTGGCTCCGCGTCATGCATAACGGTGAGTACATTGCTAATAGTAAGCGGGCGATGCTGCTTCACGAGGTCGGTCACACACCGGTCTACTACTTCCCCAAGGAAGACGTGCGGATGGACCTAATGGTGCCCTCTGACCACGTTACCCAGTGCCCTTACAAGGGCGACGCAGAGTATTGGACACTGAAGGTGGGCGATGCTGATGGCAGTGAGAACGCCCTGTGGGCATATCCTCAACCTTTCGACATCTGCCCTGACATCTCGAGCTACGTGGCCTTCTACTGGAACAAGGTAGAGCACTGGTTTGAGGAGGACGAAGAGGTCTATGTCCACGCTCGCGACCCGTACAAGCGAGTGGACGCCATCCCCAGCACCAGGAACGTGAAAGTGGTTGCTGGCGGACAGACCGTAGCTGAGACAAACCGGCCTACGTTGCTGTTTGAGACCGGCATGCCCCTGCGTTACTACATCCCGGTCACGGATGTGCGCATGGATATGCTGGAGGCCAGCGAAAAATCGACGCGCTGCCCCTATAAGGGCCAATCGAACTACTATTCAGTGAAGGGTGTTGAGGACGGCCAGGATATGGCGTGGTACTACCGATACCCGACGCAGGAGGCCGTCAGGATTGCCAACATGGTCTGCTTCTTCAATGAGCTTGTGGATGGCATCTACGTGGATGGCGAGTTTCAGGAGAAGCCGATTACTCGCTGGTCAAAGAAGTAGCACTAAACCCAGCCAATGAGGTTGAAGAAAAACGATGTCAGGATATCTGGCATCGTTTTTTGTTGCACCGCGATTGCAGATGTGGCCTAAAAGAAATGCTGTGGATGCCTAACTGAACTCGCTTAGCATCGTTGCTAGTTTGTACCCGCTCTGCTGTGGGCTTGGAATACGATAGAGGCATGGAAATAGCGATGATTGTTTTGACACGTACACCGGGTCGGCACCTATGGTTGCTGCTGACGCCCCTCACAACGAAAGTTACCACATTGAAATATGGCTGCATCGCGTGCGGCAACACAGCCAGTGGAAATTGTTCCCTAGGTAAAACGGGAAGTCAATGAAACATTACAACGGTAATCTAGACTAGTCAGTACGAAGCTCATCCAGCTCTTTTTGTGTAAGTGCCTTTGCCTCG
>CAVOCU010000121.1:0-4418 GCA_963694315.1 Dehalococcoidia bacterium
GATAACAGGAGGAAAGACAATGGCTACAAAGGAAGAGATTTTAGAGGGTATTTTGGCACTGCCAATATTGGATGTTTCCTGGATGGTTAAGCAGTTGGAAGAACAGTTTGGTGTGAGCGCCGCTGTCCCCATGGCTGCTGCACCCGTGGCCGCTGCTGCTGCCGGCGGTGATGCTGGCGATGGTGATGAAGCTCAGACCGAGTTCACTGTGACGTTGACGGACTTTGGGGCTAACAAGGTCAATGTGATTAAGGCGGTGCGTGAAGTCACAACGCTTGGGCTGAAAGAGGCCAAGGATCTGGTTGAAGCTGCCCCACAGACAATCCGTGAAGGCATCAACAAGGATGAGTCAGACGAAATCAAGGCGAAGCTTGAGGCTGCTGGAGCCACTGTTACCGTCGCCTAACGGAAACGATTATTTATCGATTGTTTGACCTCGCAAGGATTGGAAAGGCGGGGGTGCCATAAGTCATCGAAAAGACCGTGAACGGTTCTTGGAGCTGCGCCACCAGAACCCTGACTACAAGGGTTTCAGGGGGTATGAAAATGCCCCGTCTAAAACGGGCAATACCCCCTTGGTGGCGGTGAACTGTTCGGTTTGTGGAAAGAAACGAAATATAGCTGTTGGGATTGCGGAAGGGCATGGCGTGGACTATGTGTGTCTCACCTGCGAAGCTGAGCGTGAATCAACGGCTAGTATTACTCCATAACCTGAGGGTGATGGTCTTCGTATGGGAAGAGGTGCCAGTGGAAGGTCAACCGCCTCCAGTAACCTACTAACTCCGCATCCGAGGTTTACCGCAGAGTGAACGTCCTCGTGAGCGTTTGTGAGGCCACGGGTGACATTTCCTCAGCAAAGCTGCACTGTTAGCCATCCTCTTGCGGACCGGGTCTAGTTCAGAGAATGTTCTAAACCTTGCTACCTGTGTGCTTGCCACCCGTGGGGGGCTTGCTGGACTGCCCAAGGCAGGCTTCCAAGAGCTAAACCAAGTTCTGGGGCTTGGTGAGGCCAAAGTCTTACAGGTTATGGTAGCGTTAGAACTTGGGAAGCGCCTTCCAGCATTGCCTGAAGGAGATCGCCCTGCGATAACGTCTCCTCAAGATGTGGCCAACCTTGTAACGCCTGAAATGGCTCTGCTTACTGAAGAGAGCCTTCGGGTTTTGCTTCTGAATACCAGAAACCAGGTGCTGTCTATATTTGAAATATATAAAGGGAACGTCAACGCGGCCGTTATCCGCTCCGCAGAGGTGTTCCGAGACGCGGTGAAAGAGAACTGTCCCTCAGTGATTGTTGTGCATAACCCACCCGTCAGGAGACCCCACCCCCAGCGATGATGACATAAAGGTTACCCGTCAACTTCAACAGGCCTCAGAGTTGCTGGACATTGAGCTTCTTGATCAGATTGTGCTTGCTCAAAGTGGTTTTGTAAGCTTGAAAGAACAAGGGCAAGGGTTTCAGTAGAATCCGTGCCCTGCGGGTCACTTTGCCAAATTGGGTTTCATTCAACAGGAGGCCTGTACGCAACCCTCAAGCCGGCAACCACAGCAGCCCAAAAGCCCCCGCATGTACTATGGGTGGGTGATTGTCTGGGTTACCGTCGTTTCAGCTATCGCTTCAGGCGTCAACGTAAACCCCACGATTGGTGTCTTTGTAAAGCCACTGACAGAAGAATTTGGATGGAGCCGCTCTGTCATAGCGGGAGCGGTGGCTATAGGCACCATCCTTGGCGGCGTTCTGGCGTTAGTGGTTGGGCCAATCATTGATAGGTTTGGAGCCCGATGGGTCCTCTTCGTTGGATTTCTCTTAATGGGCAGCCTTCTCATCGCATTGAGCGGCATAGGCAGTCTTTGGCAGTTCTACGCCATCATCATCATGACCCGCTTAATCCTTCAGGGAATCATCAATCTGACAAACCAGACCGTCCTGGCAAAGTGGTTTGTTCGGAAACGTGGTCGAGCCCTTGCTTACGGGAATTTGGGGCAACGGTTTGGGCAAGGCGCCATCCCATTTGCGGCCCAAATGATTATTACCGCAGGCAGTTGGCGGTTAGCTGCCGCGGCCATGGGCTTCTTGGCCTGGGGGCTGACGCTGATTCCGGTGCTGTTGTGGATGCGCCGACAGCCGGAAGACATGGGTCTGAGGCCAGATGGCGACCCTCCCCTTGAACAACAGAGCAGTGCAGCCAGGAATGCCCATAAATCGGAAGTGCATTTCACTCTGCGAGAGGCGTTGCACACCCAGACCTTCTACATACTCCTGGCAACGTTCTGCTTGACCAGCTTTGTGAACACTGGGGTGAACTTCAACCTCATTCCGTACCTGAGTGACCAGGGTCTCAGCGACTCTCAAGCGGTCACAGTGCTGCTGATATGGTCGTTCACCGGCATTCCGGCCGCACTGTTCTCTGGGCTACTGGCGGAGCGTATCTCTGTACAATGGGTCAACGTGGGTTTTCAAGCAGGGATGATTGCGGGAACGCTGCTGCTATTCACCGTGGGGTCACTATGGATAGGTATGATATTTGCCTTTGTGCATGGAGCAAGCTTTGCGGGGTCTCTTCTAGCGCAGCAGGTAATCATGGCTGACTACTACGGCTCAAGGCACCTTGGAGCGTTGCGAGGGGTTGTGCTGCCATGGCAGATGGCAGCCAACGCCGTGGGGCCCTTAGCGGCGACGCTTGTGTTCGACATTAGAGGAAACTACACATTCATCCTCTGGGTATATGTAGTAATCCAGTTGCTTGTCCTAGTGGCCCTGCTACGAGCTAAACCGCCCAAACGGGAGCGAGTGCACGCTGATTCTTGACCGTGGGCGCAGAGGCAACCGCTCCTACCAGACTACTGCGTGATTACCGTGACTGTCTGACTTGGTTCCATTCACGTAACGTGATTACCTCAAGAAGCCCCCTGCTACTTACGGGTTTCATCAATAATCTGCTTGGCCACTTCTGCAGCATTGGCTGCACCATCAGTGTCCATGCCCAACTCACCCAGCCACTTCATGCGTTCATGCGCTGCCCGGTGGATGCTGCCGCTGAATCCAAGGGATTCCATCATTGCTGCTACTTCCGGCATTTCTTCGGCCCGTCGGACAGCGCGTTTGGGGTTTCCCGGGACAAAGCGATCCACAAACTGGAGCACCCCAGACATGGAGCGTTGGTATTGCTCAAGGACAGGGCCTTCAACGCCTAATGCAGTTGCAGCAAGAAGTAAATCAAGAGCCATGGTGGAGAGGCCCTTGGTCATTCCTGCGTAGCAGAGTTTCATCCCGGATGCCTGGCCAACCACATCACCTAACACTCGCGTAGTGAAGCCAAATTCACTGATAGCTGCAACTTCATTGGCGCGAGGCCCTGAGAGGTAGATGGTTGCAGCGGGCAGGTTGCCGGGGCCGCCGACAATTCCACCATCCACAACATCCATGCTCCCACCAATGTCCGCTTCAATGGCTTGGACGGTTCCAGGCGCAACCGCGTTGAATTCACCGTACATGGGGTGCGTGCCAACACTCTTGGCCGCCTCACCTACAAGGAGGGCAAGCCCCCGTGCGGCATCTGAGCTGAGCATGGAAAGGACAAGGTCAGAGACACGGACGACCTCTTCCATAGAACCAAGGTCTTCCACTCCGGCTTTTACTGCATTGGCTTTGGTTTTGTCACTGCGGCCCTCAAGGGTCGTTACCACCCGAACGCCGTTATCGTGCAACAACTTGGCGACAGCCGTACCCATTTCACCGATTCCTAATACGCCCACAGTCTCTAAACCCATCTTTTCCTCCTTCTGTGCATCCAGACACCGCAATCATGCGAGATTAGTCAGCAGAACTACCGCTAAGAAAAGCGATTAGTTCATTGCTAAATACTTCTGGTTCCTGCGTGACCGGCCATAGTGTGATAGAGGTTCATCTCGTTGACGTCTACGTGGTCTCGCCTTACTGATTGAGGCACTTCATGTACTCCGCTTGTTAGAGTTCATTACCCTGCATTTGGTTGCCCCGGTAAGGCTACGTCATCCTGCGATGTTGTGACGGGTAGAGAGGGACGCCTGCAATTCCAGTACAAGACAGATGAAAATCCGTACAGGAACATGAACGTGAACAAGACTTTGCCATAGCCGGATGAATCCGATATCCAGCCGGCATAGATGGGTCCTGCTGCTGCCAGGGGGGTAGTAGCCATGCTAAGGAGGCCCCAGAGCCGGGCGTAGTGACTATTGCCAAAGTATTCGCCAAGGATTGCCCTGTTCAATGCATGGGATCCCTGTCCGAATCCGAAGATGACGAGGAACGGGTAAACAAGCCAGGAATTTCCTAGCACGAGAAGGAGAAGGGAGACAGCCTCAAAGGCGACGATGATGCCCATCACCCACCTTCTTGGGAAATGATCTCCAGTGATACCTGCGACTATTGCGCCAACTAC
>CAVOCU010000122.1:0-4381 GCA_963694315.1 Dehalococcoidia bacterium
TAACCTGAGTATGGGCCAACGACAGCTCATCAGCTTTGCTCGAGCTGTTGTGGCAGACCCGCGCATCATTGTGCTGGACGAGGCGACGGCAAGCATCGACTCGCGTACGGAAAAGATTATTCAAGAGAGTCTGAAGGCTGTGTTACGGGGCCGGACGGCTGTGGTCATTGCACACAGGCTTTCCACTATCACTAGCGCGGACGTCATTGTGGTGCTTGACCAGGGTCGCATCATTGAAACGGGGTCGCATGTAGAGCTGCTGGCGAAGGGCGGACTCTACGCGACGTTGTACGCAATGAACTTTGGTGAACCGGCTCCTCAATACACTAATGGCTCAGACGAGCAGGACGGCTCCGGCGGGTTGCGAGCACCGACTATTTAGCAAGGGCGATGCCCTTGACCCATGTTCTCCGTTCGTGGTGAGCTTGTCGAAGGACAGATAATAGGATATGTGTGAGAAAAACCCCTTCCTAAACGGAGGGGTTTTTTGTATGCTTCGGGCAACACAGGCGAGGGGGGGATATGGGGCAGACGATTGCAGAAAAGGTGATGTCTCGTCAAAACCTTTCGGGGTTACCCGCGGTGGCTGGGGATATTATTGATGCGCGGGTGGACGCGCTCATGGTGCACACGTTCCACTGGGGCGTCATCAGGAATGCGTACAAGAGGATAGGGTTTGAGGACGGTGTCCCAAAGGTCTGGGATCCTGAACGCCTCTACTTGATGCTAGACCACCAGCAGCCGCCTACAAACCACGGGGCTGCTGATTTGAACGCCAAGTCCAGGGCCGATGCCGCTCGGCTTGGCCTAACCCGCTTCTACGATTCTGAAATGGGCATCTGCCATCAGATGATGGCGGACTACGGCCTCATCCGTCCTGGCGAGTTCCTTGTAGGCACAGACTCCCACACGCTGATGGCCGGGGCCTTGAACTGTGTGGCTAGCGGGATTGCCACAGATGAAGCTGCCTATACTGCGGCCTTTGGCGAGTTGTTCTTCTCCGTGCCGGAAACCATTAAGGTCACGCTGAACGGTAAGGCCCGAGATTACCCCTTTGGCAAAGATATTGTGTTGTACTTGGCTGGCAAATATGGCAATGATTTTGCGGCGGGAAAATCAATTGAGTTCCACGGGTCTATGGCTGCCGACATGACCATTGCCGACAGGATGTGCATCGCTGACCAAGGCGATGAAATTGGAGCGAAATTCGCTCTGTTCTTGGCCGACGATAAGACGAAAGAATACGTGAGGGCGCGGACGGACGCACCCTTTGAGCCCGTGGCCCCCGACCCCGATGCGTCGTATGTGCAAGAGGTGGTTGTGGATTGCGACGCGCTGGAGTTCCAGGTGGCGAAACCCTATCGGTTCGACAACGTGGGGCCCCTCAGCGATGTGGCTGGCACGGTTATCGAAGAGGCACGCATCGGCACCTGTGCTAACGGTCGATTCGAGGATATAGAGATTGCGGCACGGATGCTGAAGGGTCGCCAGGTGGCCCCCGGAGTGCGCTTCTACGTCTCGCCGGCATCTCAGGCCGTGTACAAGCAGTGCGTGGACGCTGGCGTCATCAGCACTCTGATAGAGGCTGGTGTCCAGGTGATGACCCCGGGCTGCGGCATCTGCGGCTCCATTCTGCTGAACAATCAGGTTGGCATTGCGGCGGTGCCCCGGAACTCCCACGGCCGGTTCGGCGGCTCCGAATCGGGCGATGCACAGATGTACCTGGCGGGCCCCGCCACCGTAGCAGCATCGGCAATTGCGGGTCGTATCACCGACCCACGGGAGGTGCTGGGTGGCTGATTTGCAGCGTCTTATGCAGGGCAGGGTGTGGAAGTTCGGTGATTCCATTGATACAGGCCAACTGGCAGGGGATGGGGTCAAGGTGTCTGACGACCCCAAGGAGAACTTGAAGGCCAACTGCATGCGTGCCACAAGACCGGAGTTCAACGAGCAGGTGCAGGAAGGTGACATAATTGTTGCAGGCACCAACTTCGGGTTGGGTTCCAGCAGATCCATAGGGGTAGAGGCAGTCATGGCCTGTGGCATAGCCGCCGCAGTTGTTGAATCGGCCTCTCGACTGTATCGTCGCAACTGTGTGGCCCAGGGACTCCCGCTCTTTGCTGTGGTTGGTATCACCGAACTCTTCGATGATGGCGACCAGATAGAAATCGATTACACAGCAGGGAAAGTGCGCAACCTCACCAATGGAGGTGAGCTAGACCTGCCGAAGTACCCATCAGTGGTGGAGCAGATATACGAGGCTGGAGGCATCTACTACACCATCGCCAAACGATTGGACGCAGAGGGCATTGTTCCTCCTGGTGGCTGGACGCTGGAGAACCTGAAGGGTAAACAGCCGGAGGCCCCAAAGGATTAGCATTGCATTGAGCGGCCCTTCCCAAATGGAGGAGGGTGTACGATTCATGACAAAACAGGAGAGAGGGGAGTCAACACATGGCAAAGTTTTTAGTGATTCACGGGGCTGGCATGAATATGCGAGGGAAGGTTGATGTGGAGACCTTTGGCCCGATGACGCTGCCGGAGTACGACGTGAAAATCCAAGGGTACGCCAAAGAGTTAGGAGTGGAAGTGAAGTGCTTCCAATCAAACATTGAGGGCGAGGTAGTCAACGCCATCTACGAGGCCCATGAGGACGGAACTGACGCCATCATCATCAATCCTGCGGGGTACACACGGGACGCGACGGTCTTGGTGGCGGCCATGCGCCAGGTGAGCGTTCCTAGCATCGAAGTGCATATAACCAACCCAACAGCCCGCGGCAGTGCTTCTGTGGTGCTTCCGGCGTGTAAGCGTTCTGTCTATGGATACGGCATCTATGGCTACTATCTAGCCATGAAGGGCGTTATCGAGACAACAAAGGCCTAGGCAGGACGCAGGCCTGCGGTTACTACTGGCAATACGGCCGATTATTAGGGAAGGGAACTGTATGGCTTCACACGGACATGACCATGACGAGGCTTCACACGACCACGGGCATGGACACACCCACGGAGTAGTAGACCCGACCATTGCCACGACGAGTCGAGGCATCTGGGCCATAAAATGGTCATTTATCGGTCTTGCTGTCACTGCAATATTGCAGTTGGTGGTCGTAGTGCTGTCCGGGAGCGTTGCGCTTTTGGCGGACACCATCCACAACGTGGGCGATGCCTTTACAGCGGTGCCGCTGTGGATAGCATTTCTGCTTGTTCGTCGGCCTGCCAGCAAGCGGTTCACCTATGGGTTCGGTAGGGCTGAAGACCTGGCAGGTGTGGTTATTGTTCTGGTCATCCTGACCAGTGCCATTATTGCCGGATACCAATCGGTTCAGAGGCTTATCAATCCTCGGGACATCGAGTACGTATGGATTGTTGCGGGAGCTGGAGCTATTGGCTTTCTTGGCAACGAGGCCGTGGCCCTGTTTCGCATCAAGGTTGGCAAGGAGATAAACAGTGCTGCTCTGATTGCCGATGGCTATCATGCCAGGGTTGATGGCTTTACCAGCCTGGCTGTGTTGGGTGGCGCGATTGCCGTGGGCCTTGGGTTCCCGATTGCTGACCCCATTGTTGGCCTTGTCATCACGGCACTGATTGCGAAGATTGTCTGGGACTCGGCTAAAGCGGTGTTCAGTCGGATACTGGACGGAGTGGACCCTGAGATCATTGTGGAAATTAGCCATGTTGCGGAGCACGTAAAGGATGTGGTCAAGGTCACGGATGTCCGTGCCCGGTGGCGAGGGCACAGGTTGGATGCTGAAGTTCAGCTCACCGTGGAGTCTTCGATGAGCCTTGAGGACGCACACAGCGTTACGAGGGAGGTTCAGCACAAACTGATGCACGCGCTCCCCTATTTGGGTAAGGCGATCATCCACGTAGACCCGACTACCGCAGCGGGGGAGCATCATCACAGCATTGGCGTGCACCAACATGACGGGCTACCGCGCCACGCACACTAGCCGGAATAGGCAGAAAATGCCAGAATTAGGAACGACATGATACTTATTACAGGCGGTATGGGCTTCATTGGGATGCACACCACGCGTAAGCTGCTGGATGCTGGAGAGTCGGTGGTGGTGTCGTACAACAACGCGCAACGTGAGCCTGATTTCTGGAAGGCCGAGATTGGCAAGCGAGTGTTCCCTGAACGGGTGGACACGTCCAACCCCCATGCTGTGCTTGAGGCAGGTATAAACCATGGTGTGACGGGCATCGTGCATCTGGTGTCGCCACGGCTGGGTGTGCTTTCTCCGGGTCAAGAGATGAAGGTCAACATTGACGGGCTGTTGAACGTGCTGGAAGCTGCGCGCATCTTGGGCGTTAAGCGGGTGTGCATTGCTAGCTCCAACTCTGTGTACGGCATGGTTCCAGACGGCCCCTTCCGC
>CAVOCU010000123.1:0-4339 GCA_963694315.1 Dehalococcoidia bacterium
TCATCGTCTGATTCCTCAAACCCTGCACGCTGAATTGCTTGATACCGTCATATAGAGGGTGTTAGCATGATGTGCGCCAGCCCTGCACTGACGCAGGAGAACTTTTGGCTGTTCAAAAAAAGACCACCGAGAAGCTAGATGAGCTCCATCGCCGACGCGAGGAGGCCAAGGCCGCCGGTGGCGTTGGCCGGTCTGAGCAGCAGCACGCCAAAGGCAAACTCACCGCCAGGGAACGTATAACGCTCTTAGTGGATCCGGGCACCTTTGATGAGCTCGATTCCTTCGTCACGCACCGCACGTCAGAATTCGGCATGGATGACAAACGCGTCCCCGGAGATGCCGTAGTCACCGGATATGCTCGCGTCAACGGACGCCTTATCTACCTGTACTCTCAGGACTTCACGGTGCTGGGAGGCTCTCTTTCCGAAGTTGTAGCTGAGAAGATGTCCAAGGTCATGGACCTGGCCATGAAGAACGGCGCGCCCATAGTGGGTCTGTGTGACTCCGGCGGAGCGCGCATTCAAGAGGGCGTGGTCAGCCTGGCAGGGTACGGAGACATCTTCCTACGCAACACGCTGGCCTCCGGCGTAGTCCCCCAGATATCAGCAATCCTTGGCCCCTCAGCCGGTGGGGCCGTATATTCACCAGCCATTACAGACTTCATCCTCATGGTGAAGGGCATCTCTCAGATGTTCATCACCGGACCTGAAGTTATCAAGTCCGTTACGGGTGAGGACATAACCCAGGAACAGCTTGGTGGTGCGGACACGCATGCCACAACTTCCGGGGTGGCGCACTTTGCACTGGACTCTGAAGAGGAGTGCATGGAGACCATCCGTGCCCTCCTCAGCTTCATGCCGCAGAACAACCTGGAAGACCCTCCGTTGGGCGACCAGGACGACGATCCCGATAGGACGGATGAGGTGTTGCGCACAATTGTGCCCGACGACTCTGCGAAGTCTTACGACATGCGCGAGGTCATCCATCGCCTTGTGGACTTTGGTGAATTCCTGGAAATTCACAAAGACTTTGCTCCAAACATCATTGTTGGCTATGCCCGGTTCATGGGCAGGAGCGTTGGCATGGTAGCCCAGCAGCCCTCCTACCTGGCAGGCGTGATAGACATCAACGCATCGGTCAAGGCTGCACGGTTCGTCCGCTTCTGTGATGCTTTCAACATCCCCATTGTGACCTTAGTGGACGTGCCAGGGTTCATGCCCGGCAAGGAGCAGGAGTACGGGGGCATCATCCGCCACGGAGCCAAGTTGCTCTACGCTTACGCAGAGGCCACCGTGCCAAAGGTCACCGTTATCACACGCAAAGCCTACGGCGGAGCTTACCTGGTTATGGCCAGCAAGCACCTCCGCAGTGACATCAACTACGCGTGGCCCACAGCCGAGATTGCGGTGATGGGCTCCGACGCCGCTGTGAACATCATCCATCGCCAGGCCATCGCCGCCTCAGAAACTCCAGAGGAGACGAGGGCTCAGCTTTCAACGGAGTACAAAGAAGCCTTTGCCAACCCTTATCAGGCGGCTGAGCGCGGCTACGTTGATGACGTTATTGACCCTGCAGAGACCCGCATCAAAATCATCAGGGCCTTGGACATGTTGCAGAACAAGCGGGACACCCTTCCGCCCAAGAAGCACGGCAGCATTCCCCTGTAAGCTTTGACCCTCTCCTATACGAACCACGTAGATACATACCTGCACCTGCCTAACCAGCGGGTTTCTCTTTGCCCTTTTTCGGCCCCCAGATATTTCTCAGGGGTCTCAAGGCCGGTGCTATGCTAAAGTCTGGTATCAGCCTGACAAAAGGGAGGACGCATGCAGTTTCGCGTGGGCCATGAAGTGCGGTATGAAGTCATCTTGGAGGCAGCCAACGCCGCAGAAGCGGGACGCATGGCTGAGCAGTTGCCTTATGAAGATTGGCACCACAATTACGTCACCAGTGAGGACGTCATCCCCATGGATGAATCGCCAGTGAACCCAAGCGCAGAGTAAGCAGGACAGTGGTAGCACTGCACGCCTTGCCCCTGTCAGCGTACGCCCACTATAATAACGCCGCCGTTGCGGACTACGGGCCATGGCGCGTTTGGGCCCCGTCTCGCGTAACCATCCTAGAAACTTCACATTAGTGAACATCGTCCCTGCGCGATTGGCGTGCACACAGGTTAAACGTGAATACAATCTGTAAGCCGCACGCCCCGCCAGCAATTTCTTGAGCACCCGGCTTATTCAACCGAAAGGCAAAAATGACATGCTAGACCTTCTGAACATTGCACGAACGGAAGCAGATGGGGGCGACCTACTGGGGCTTCTGTCGAGCCTTTTCGAACCCACGAGTGTTCGACCCACCGGATACCCTGACGCCGTGATCTGGCAAGGCGGGAACCATGGCGGGAAGATCAACCCTATCGCCCACTCCCTAACTGACGCCTACGCGTTGCTTGGCACGATAGCGGCGGTTGATGTTTTGGGCCTCCCCTTCTATGCCGTGCCCATGTGGTCGCAAATCAGGCACGACAAAAAGCTCGAGCCACTTAGCTGGTTTGGCAACATGCCCTGCATTTCAATCAAGTGGTCAACCGCAGGCGACGCCTACGTCAATGACGGGAAAGGCGGCAAGGTTGTTGTCATGGGCAAGTCTGGCAACGCGCCTCTACGCACCCAAGCCGGTGTCTACTGCAACGTTCGCCCATACGGTCCCACCACTGTGGTCCGCTGCATGCCATGCCTCCCCTACTCCCAAGATAGGGCAGCATTCAATGTCGATGTCAAAACTGGGATAATCCATTCAGAGATGAACACGCCGGGTGTCCAAATGGCTTATGCCTGCCGCTTGTTTCTAAAGATGGTCCATGAAACCAAGAAGCTCGGCCGCGTCGCTATGAAGCCAACGCAGGCTATGGAAGACGGCATCAATGCAGGCCTGCTTTCATGGATGCTCCAAGGCACGCAATTCAAGGTAGGCCGCAAATATGCTGTCGACGGTTACGAAGAACATCGTGAGTCCGTAGACCGTATCATCGCGTTGCTGCCTAGCGACTTTAAGGATGGAATGGAATCTTGGAGTGGCCAGATAGAGCAGCATATTTCTGACACCAACTTTGGCCTTCTGCTCTGGGATTTGATTGAAAAGCGGGACAACATAGTGCTTGCCACTGACCTGGACGGTGACCGGCTGACAGACCTTCTGGCAGATGCATCTGACCCGCTACGCAGGTTTGGGCAATTGGTCTTGGAGAAGGTCGGTGCTGACGTCAAAATGGACAACAACATGTGGTCTGACATGGGCTACACAACCGGCAATGGTCGCGACATGACATCAGTCATGTATCGCATGGAAGGCCCGCCCATCCATGAGCAGACCCTTGGGTCAGCCGACGCCATGCTCCTTCGCCTTCTTGATGGTGACGAGTCAATGGGTGGCACCAAGAGCCCCTATGACCCTCGTATCCATTTCGTTCTCATCAGAGATGCCTACCTGGACGCCAACCCCGGCAATAAGGAACTTAGCGATTGGCTGGACGCTGCGTTGGCCACGTTTGATAGCATTTACTCCGGTACGCGTCCGGGCTTCCTTGAAGGCTACAAGGCCCTCAAAGAAGCCATCAAGCCCTGGGGCGCCTAGAGGCCAACCACCGCGGTGGAATACAGTGGCTACATTGTCGACACGGTTCGCGATTCTAAATTCAAGAGCAAGTGGGATGGGTACGTACGGTAGCAACCGGCGCCCCTCCCGAAATTGGAGAGGATACGACACATGCGCAAGAAGGTAACGGTAGTAGGAGCAGGTAACGTAGGCGCCACCACAGCCCAGCGGCTGTTTGAGCGCGGTTATATGGACATAGTGTTGGTGGACGTGGTGGAAGATATGCCCCAGGGTAAGGCACTGGACATGCAAGAGTCCGGCCCCGTATTGGGTATAGACGCCACCGTTACCGGCGCAAATGACTACGGCCCCTCAGCGGGCTCAGACGTGGTGGTCATCACAGCGGGCATCGCCCGCAAGCCTGGCATGAGCCGTGATGACCTTCTCCTGACCAACATGAAAATTGTGGGAGAAGTCACCAAGCAAGTGGTGGCCCAGTCCCCCAACGCAACCTTGATTGTGGTCTCCAATCCCCTGGACGCCATGGTCCAACACTCCTACACCGTAAGCAAGTTTCCCAAGAACCGTGTACTAGGCATGGCCGGTGTCCTGGACACTGCCCGCTTCCGCACCTTCTTGGCCCAAGAGCTCAAGGTCTCCGTAAAGGACGTGCAGGCCTATGTGCTTGGCGGCCACGGCGACCAGATGGTGCCGTTGACCCAGTACACCACCGTTGGCGGTGTGT
>CAVOCU010000124.1:0-4223 GCA_963694315.1 Dehalococcoidia bacterium
CGTTGGATACAGTAAACGGTGACTTGGTGATGAATACCTTGTTTCAGGCGCAGCGTGATCTCAACACCGCAGTGGTCATTGTTACTCACGACCCACGAATAGTTGCGAGAGCAGACCGCCGGTTAGTAATGACAGATGGCAGATTTGTGGGTGAGAGTTGACGGACGACACCTGTGGCGGTAGCCTTGCTTCAATCTCAATATTAAGGGAGAACTATGTTAAACCAACAAGACAATGAGCTCCTTACCAAGATTGGCCCAGGTACACCCATGGGGAATCTCATGCGTCAGTTCTGGCTACCCATTGGCCTTTCCAGTGAGCTACCGGAGCCGGACTGCGCTCCTGTTCGTATCATGATTCTCAGCGAGGAACTGGTGGCCTTCCGGGACACAGATGGCAAAGTTGGGCTAATTGATAACTTCTGCCCTCACCGTCGCGCCAGCCTGTTCTTCGGTCGAAACGAAGAATGTGGTCTGCGTTGCGTCTATCATGGCTGGAAATTTAACACCAACGGCGATTGCGTGGACATGCCGTCTGAGCCCGCAGAGAGCAACTTCAAGGACAAAGTGAAGATTACCGCCTATCAGGTTCAGGAGCGCGGTGGGCTGCTTTGGGCGTACATGGGGCCTCGCGGTACGGTTCCTGAGCTTCCGCATCTTGAGTCTAACATGGTAGAGAACTACAACATTCAGGCATACATGCGTGAGTGCAACTGGATGCAGGCACTGGAAGGGGACATTGATACCGTCCATACCCTCTTCCTTCATCTGGGCCTCGCCCAGTATGAGGACGCACCAGAAGGCAGCTGGGCCTGGTGGCATCTCCAGAACCGCGCACCGCATTTTGCAGCTGTGGACACTGACTTTGGAACACTCTACGGCGCGTTCAGGCCTACCACAGAAGGAACGAACTACTGGCGCTTTGCCAACTTCCTGATGCCCTTCTATGCTATGACTCCTCCTGGAGTTCTGGGCCTGGGGAGCAAGTTCCGCGCTTGGGTGCCCATGGATGACACTCACACGTTGGCGATTTCAGTAAACGAGACGAATGCAACCGGCCAGCGTCCTGCCAGGTCTGAGGGTAACTGGGCCACCGGACAGACCCAGACCCATCCCCAAGGCACAGGATTGTTTGACCGCTTCCGGTGCGTGGCTGACGAGGAGAACGACTACCTTGTTGACCGAGAGGTGCAGAAGACTAAGACCTACGCAGGTCTTCAGAGCATCTTCATTGAGGATCAGGCTGTTACCGGCAGCATGGGCAAGATTGTGGACCGAACCAAGGAGCGTCTGGGCACTAGTGACCAGATGATCATCCGTACGCGCCAACGGCTCATCAAGGCGGCACGAGCCCTGTTAGAGGGTGAGACCCCGCCAGAGGTGGACAAGCCAGAGGTATACGGCGCGCGTTCTGGCGGCATGATGTTGCCAGTAGGTGTGGATTGGGTTGAGGCCTCCAGTGAATTACGGAAGGGCTTTATACCGCATCCTGAGTTGGACCTAGCTGTTATTGGCGGCGTTCCTGCCGTCTAACGACTGGCTTACTTTAGATATCACGCAACAGCCTCAGTTCTTTTAAGAACTGGGGCTGTTGTTTTTTCGGCACGTAGCCCTTACAAGGAGTGGAGGTGCCAGGGGAATCTAGCATCCCTGACACCTCCTGAGGAGGGCTTTATACAACCAAGGCGGGCTAGGAAAACCCTTTGTCTGACTGGGAACTCTGTCTCTGTGTGAACCAACTACCGCATGTTTAACCAACTACGCTTACCTGGCGAACGTATTGCTGGCCTGACCCGCCCACAGAGCTACGCCAACACTGGTGTTGGTGCCAGAGCCCCAGCCCGCATGACCACACCTGCATGATTGAAGAGCGGAAACGAGCCTTCCGATGAACCGTGTGGCCTATGATGAGCTCCCCAGCGGTTTTCCCTACATTCTTGGGAGCACTATTTCGCAGGACGGCAGTATCTTGGCTTTTGAACCCACGGAACTCCCTACTTCTCAGAACCTGGTGTTGATGTGGGACTTTGAAGAAGCTTTGGGGAGTCCACTGATGTTTAATCATGGTGAGGTGAAGCAGTTTAGCTTTGATGTGAACATCAACAAGGCTGAAGACAGGCACTGCAACGCCATCTACATCAAGCCAAACCAGGAGCTTTCAGGGAAGACGGCTTATATTCATGTAGGCACTCCATCCAATCCGGAGAGATGCGTTGGAGGCGGTGTTGCTACTGCCAAGTTTGTGGATACTCCGGTGGCGTTTCCTGGTGAGAAGACTACCTTCACCTACATCGTCAACGTTGAGAACGTGGATGCCAGCACCCTCCATATGAGCAACGTTCGCGATATTCTCCCCCAGGGCGGGTTTCGCTATCTGATGAATTCCGCCAGCTATAAGATTGCGAACAGCCCGTTCGACCCTGCGACTGATAACTTTGCAAACCTGGTAGGGGACATTCACATGTTAGACGGAGACTTGGAGGCAACAATCCTGGCTAACGACCGTCAGCAGCTCGTCTGGTCAGACCCTGGCGGCGGCGGCGACCCCAAGTGGAGTTTGGCACAGGCCGGGAGTGATGGTGATACGCTCATCATCAGGTTTGAGGTGATTGCAACCCTTGATAGCTCCTGCACGTACTTCAACGAGTTGTTCGGCGATGTGGGCGCGGGTTGCAACGCTCCACAGAGCCTAGTGGGGCTAGGCATCTTCACCCTAGGGCAGGAGGATGAGGAGTACTGTTTCCGTTACTCTTGGCCTACCAGCGGCGTTATCGTTTCCAGCTACGACGTGAGGTCGACTACCGGCAATCTAGTTGGGCAGGGCAATGCCGACCTTGTAGCAGACCTCAATACCGCAGTCCTCAACTCCTGGCACCTCAATTGAGGCTTAGCTTCTAGGCCCCTCTAACAATGCTAGACCGCCCTGAGATGTTTATGCTTAGGGTGCATGTAAAACGGCCCCTCCATCCTAGCTTTTAAAGGATGGAGGGGCCGTTTCTTTGCGTCTGGGCAATGACTTGCGCTACTAGTCGATGACGGAGGCCACACGGTCTTTGATCTTCCTCACCAGGTCTGTGTCCAACCCGCCCTTCTGGATGACACTGATGTTTTCGGTAATGTGCTCAAGGCTCTGTGTCCCGGCGATGATTGAGTTGATGTGGGGATGACTGGTGGTAAACCGCAGCATCATCTCCATTGGGTCAATCTCAGGCGCTAGGGAGGACAGGTCAGCCGTCTCCCATCGGTCTTTCACCTTGGGGCCAGTCTGGCGCTTGGCGGCGCCTTCCAGGTCAGGGGTGCCGAGGGCCACACCACCACGGATGATGGTGCCAATGCCCATCTCTGCTGCGCGCCGTATCACGTCCTCATGCTCCGGTTCCATGGCAGAGTAGGGTATCTGGAAGGTATCGAAGATGCCCATTTCCATGAACTCCTCAATGTAGGGAAGAACGGTGGAGATGCCTATGAACCTGGTCTTTCCCTGGGCCTGAATCTCTTTCAGGGTGTTGATGGAATCATGGGTGCGGACATCGTCAGGCGTGGAGTTGTGCAGCTGCAGAATGTCCACGTGGTCAGTCTTCAGCCGTTCTAAGCTCTGGTTGATGGAGTTCATCATGCCCTCGTGTGACCAGCCGGAGTGGTCAGGGTCGTTGCGCCACCAGTGGCCGCACTTGGTTGCCAACACGTACTCTTCGCGACGGTGCGACACGAAGCGGCCGATGAACTCCTCGCTACGGTCATAGCACCAGGAGGTATCGATGAAGTTGATGCCGGAGTCCAGCACGGCGTTCAGCACAACTCCCGCGTGTTCCTCGTTAGGAAGACGCCCACCGTCCTCTACCACGCCCTTGAGTTCCATGGCTCCGAAGCCAAGGTTGGTCACTTCCAGGCCTGTCCGGCCCAGGATTGATGTCTTCAGCATTGCTCTTCCCCTTTTGTGGTTTTATGTTTGGATTGTGGCACTGTATCCATGGCCCATCAAGTTGAATGCCGTCAGTCCATATGGGTAAAGGGTTTAGCCCTTCTACTTCCCTGCCAAGAGCGGTCGCAGGTCTCGAATGCTGGCAACGCTCTCGATGTTCAGCATTTTCTCGATGAGCTCTTCCGTGTGGCTCTTCCCTAGCACCGGCGTCATCAGGTCCAGGGCCTTGGCCGTCACGCGGGCTGTGTCCAGCGGGTTCTGGGCCGTGCCAGGCGCGTACTTGGTGTGGTGAGTCAGGGTTC
>CAVOCU010000125.1:0-4151 GCA_963694315.1 Dehalococcoidia bacterium
CGGGATATCGGACGCTGGCCTCCAAGAGGTGGATCAGCTCGCCAAGGTGAACAACGTAGGAGTCCTATTAGCCCCTAACTTCGCCATTGGTGCAGTGTTGCTCATACACCTGGCAAGCACCCTCGGGCGTTTCTTTGATTTTGCAGAGATTGTTGAAGCTCACCATGAAGCGAAGCTGGATGCTCCATCCGGGACCTCCATAGCCATTGCCCGAGCTCTAGCCAGCGAACGAACAGAGCCTTTCAATCGCCCAATGCCGGATACCGAACCAATCCCAGGCAGCAGGGGCGCTGAACAAGACGGCGTCTCCATCCACGCTATGCGCATGCAGGGAAGACTTGCTCACCAGGAAGTGATTCTTGGGACGTTGGGCCAAACCCTCACCCTGCGACATGACACCACGGGCCGAGAATGCTACATGCCGGGCGTTCTCACCGCCATACGCCAGGTGGTACAATGCAAAGGCCTTGTGGTAGGGCTTGAAAAGCTGCTGGAACTGTAGTCCCCCGGGCCTCGTTTCCTACACAGCGTCGTTCTCTATCAATCAACTATTAGGAACATTCGTATGCTTGGAGCAAACATCGCCGTTGTTGGTGCCACCGGAGCCGTAGGCCAGGTGGTACTTAGCATTTTGGAGCAACGTAACTTCCCCGTGGGCGATATCAGATTGCTTGCCAGCAAACGCTCGGCAGGGATGAAGGTATCCGTCATGGGTCAAGAGTTGGAAGTCGGTGAGGCTACTCCAGACTCCTTTAATGGCATGGACATTGTGTTCTTTGCTGCAGGAGGGGGCACCAGCCAGTCCCTGGCTCCAGAGGCCGCCAAGCGTGGCGCAGTGGTGATAGATAAGTCCTCTGCCTGGCGAATGGATCCCACTGTACCCCTCGTCATACCAGAGATTAACCCGGACGATATTCGAGAGCACCAGGGCATCATCTCAAGCCCCAACTGCTCCACCATCGTTATGTTAATGGCTATTGCGCCCCTGCATCGTGCTAACCCTATTCTGCGCATCATTGTAGACACCTATCAGTCTGCATCCGGGGCTGGCGGCAAGGGCATAGTGGAGCTTCTCCAGCAGACTCAAGACGTTCTGGACAAGAAGACAGCTACGCACGCAACGTTCCCTGCCACATTAGCATTCAATGCAATTCCTCATGTTGAGGATTTTGGTGAAGACGACTACACCACTGAAGAGATTAAGATGGAGAACGAGACACGCAAGATACTGCACCAGCCGAGTCTGCCGGTCTCTGCTACATGCGTGCGTGTGCCGGTACCCATCTCCCATAGCGAGGCTGTCCACATAGAGTTTACAAACGCTATGACACCGGACGATGCTCGCGACATCCTCTCTGAGTTCCCTGGCGTTCGTGTCATTGATGACGCTGCTAGTAAGAGCTATCCGCTTGCCGATTACGCAGCTGGCAAGGACGAAGTGTTTGTTGGCCGCATCCGTACGGACAAGGCATTCTCTAACGGGCTTTCCATCTGGACGGTAGGAGACAACCTTCGGAAGGGCGCGGCCCTCAACGCGGTGCAAATTGCTGAAGTGTTGCTGGAGCAGGGCCTTACAGGCTCCGCTGGCAGTGGGAGGTAGACATGGCAGAGCACATTGGACGACTCCTGACTGCAATGGTCACCCCTTTTGACGCCGATGGGAAGGTGGACTATCCCCAGGCCCGTCGCTTGGCCCAGGCCCTGGTGGCCTCCGGTAGCGATGGCGTTGTGGTGGCCGGCACCACCGGCGAGTCACCAAGCCTTACGCGCGATGAGCAGCTACACCTCTTCGCAGAGATTAAGGAAGCTCTTAACGGTAAGGGTAACGTGGTGGCAGGCACAGGGAGTAACAGCACCGCTGAAGCTATTGAGTATACCAATGACGCCCAAAAGGTTGGCGTAGACGCAGTCCTATCTGTGGTGCCCTACTACAACAAGCCACCCCAAGAGGGCATGTACCAGCACTTCAAGGCCATTGCGGAGAGCACTGACCTGCCCGTGATTCTGTACAACGTGCCCAGCCGCACGGCCAGCAATATGACCGCAGAGACCACCATCCGGCTCAGTCAGATTCCCAACATCATTGGGGTCAAAGAGGCGGGCGGAGACCTGGATCAAGCAGCAGACATCATCAACGGCGCCCAACCTGGTTTTCTGGTGTGGAGTGGCAACGACGATCAAACCTATCGGATAATGTCCTTGGGCGGCTATGGCATCATCAGCGTAGCATCGCACATCGTTGGAAAACAGATCAAAGCAATGATGGAATTGACGCTAAACGAAGATTTTGAAAGAGCCGCAACAGAGCATCGCAGGCTGATGCCGCTGTTTCAGGGCCTTTTTATAGTAGCGAACCCAATCCCGGTGAAGTACGCTGTAAACAAGGTGGGCTTCCCCGTCGGTCAACCTCGGCTTCCCCTAGTGCCGCCGGATGCCGAGACCGCAGCCGAAATAGATGCCCTCCTTAAGGCCTCTCAGGTGGATTTGCCAATTCCGGCGACCACCTAGCAGTTACCAGAACGCCACCGTAGCTCAGCGGCAGAGCAGCTGTTTCGTAAACAGCAGGTCGTCGGTTCAATTCCGACCGGTGGCTCCATATTGACGTTCCACGCCGCCGTAGCTCAGTGGCAGAGCAGCTGTTTTGTAAACAGCAGGTCGTCGGTTCAATCCCGACCGGCGGCTCCATTTATTTCTAGAACCTAGCCTAATAGCTCTCCCTCCGTGCTAAACCACGGGCCTCTTCAGTCTTTTCAGGTTGCTGTCACGCGCCCAAATCCCTGAAACCAACAGTATTAGCCTTTACGCATCTCTCTGCGATTGGCAGCAGTGAGCATGTTGGTTATCATCTCTCCATGAAACGCCTAACCAATATTGCCCCTCGCCTCAGCTACCCCATCTTCCACGGCTGGTGGATTGTGATGGTCGTGTTCCTTGGGGGAGTAGTTGGGTTCGGAATCGGGAGTATCGGGCTAGGGGTTTTCATCCCATTCATGTCCGATGACTTGGGGTGGTCGCGAACAGCCATGAGTGCTGTTTTCTCCATCAGAGCAGTAACAATGGGACTGGCTGGGCCTGTCGTGGGATTAGCGGCCGATCATAAGACGGGTCCCCGATTGTTGTTTGTTGGTGGCGGAATCATCGCGGGGGCCAGTTTGCTCCTCCTCTCGCAATCAAACCACATCTGGCAATTTTATTTGTCATTCGGTGTGCTGTGGAGCCTAGGCCAAGTATCCTTCTCCGGGCAAGTTGTTTCCGGTGCCTTGGTTTCCAAGTGGTTTGTACGCCTGCGTGGACGAGCCTTCGGCTTCTACACTATGGGTATTCCCGCCGGAGGGGCAATCTTTGTTCCGCTGATTGCAATGCTTATTTCTTGGCAAGGTTGGCGCGGAGCTTGGATAAGCTTGGCAATATTGACCTGGGTAATCATCATTCCGCTCTCATTCATCATCGTGCGTAGGCAACCGGAAGACATGGGTTTGCTTCCTGATGGTTCCAAGGTGCCCGAAAATCGTTTAGGCGTTACAAGGCCGATGCCAGGAGCGGAAGCCTCCCCTCAAGATCCCTATGAGATTGGGTGGACAGTCTCCCAAGCACTGCACACATCAACGGCTTGGCTAATATTGATTGGGTTTGTGCTTAGCAACATGGCCGGTGGCGCATTCATGGTCCATCAGGTGGCTGCCATCAATGACAAGGGTTTCAGTATCGAGATGGCCAGTGGCATCATGGCGGTTCTGTTCTTTTTTTCGTTTATCATCAAACCCATAGCTGGGTTTTTGACCGAAAGAATGCCGGTTCGTTATGCAGCATGCTTCTTTATTGCAATGGCTGGAACGTCGCTGCTGGTACTAGCGATAGCGAGCACCGTGCCGCTCTTGATACTGTTTGCTGTGTTGTACGGCTGTGGCGTTGGGGCCACCACGGTACTCCAGTCAATTGTGTGGGCAGACTATTTCGGTCGGCAGTTCCAAGGAGCAATCCGTGGGGCATTAGCCCCCGTGTTCGCCATAAGTCAAGCTTTTAGCCCGCTATTCGCTGGATGGATGTACGACACTACGGGAAGCTACGATAAAGCGTTCACCATAGTAGGCGTTGCCGCTTTCTTGGCCAGCATCTTAATCTTGGTAGCGCGGCCACCTGTGTTCAAACCA
>CAVOCU010000126.1:0-4133 GCA_963694315.1 Dehalococcoidia bacterium
TGCGTGGCATTTCTACGTTTTTGCAGTCATCTTTGGTATTGGCTATGGCGGAGAGGGTACCGTCTTTCCGCTATTGGACAGACGGTATTACAAGAACGCTCCCTTTGGGACGCCGTACGGGTGGCAGATGTTTGGGGCCAGCTTGGGCATGGGGCTTGGCGGGTGGATTGGCGGGTACCTCTTCGATGTGACCGGCACCTATACCTTGACCATCATCGTGTCAGCCGCCACAAGTCTTGGGGGAATGGTGAGCATTCTGTTCTTGGCTGACCCTCGGCGAGAGTTGATTCCAGATTGGAACAGTGGCATCGCCGTGAGTGGCAAATCCTTGCCCCACATTCACTAACACCTAGTTCTTCCCCGCTAGAACGTCCTGATTGATGATTTCTCACAGGAGATGATATGCCCCTTTGGGTTCTGCTGGCTCTAATTGCACCCTTTATGTTGGCTGCAGTGAGCGTCATAGACAAAATAATTTTAGATCGCTATGTCCGCACACCTCTGCTCTATCCTTTTTACACTGGCGTCGTAGAGGCCATATTAGGGGTGTCGGTCATCACAATTATTCTTCTGGCCCGGCTGGAAGATGTAAATTTGTCCGTGATTGGCGGTTCCATGGCGATGGGTTCATTGCGCGGAATAGCGTTGGTAGCCCTTGTTGGAGCATTGCGCCATGAACAGGTCTCCAGGGTAGTGGCACTCTGGTTTCTCAACCCCATCATAGTAGCGGGAATGGCCATTATTTTTCTCAGCGAGTCCCTATCAACCCTTGCGATCGTCGCCATTGCGATGGCATCGCTGGGCGCTGGGGTTGTCTCGTGGACGGGGGGCGAGTCATCGCGAGGGTTTATGCGGCCCAGCGCCATCGCAATGGCTTTGGGTGCAGCGCTGGCGTGGGCAGTGGCGAACATTCTTGCGAAGTACTTTATTGACGGCGATTCTTTTTGGCAGTTCTTCTTCGGTTCTCGTATAGGGTTTGGTGGTACGCTCCTCCTCTTGGTATTCAGCCGCAACGTTAGAAGAGAGGCTCCCCACGGTTGGCGTTCGCGCCCTCTGCTGTGGATGTATCTACTGGCAGAAATCACCATCACTGTTAGCCTCATTCTCTACTATTCTGCAATTAACATGGGACCAATTTCCCTGATTTCAGCTCTGGGGGCTTTGCAGCCGCTGCTGGTGCTGGTCTATTCCATTGCGCTTGCTTTGCTGTTTCCCGCAGCTTTCAGTGGCTGGATTACGAGAGGGAAAGGCAAACTTGTTCCTCAGTTTGTTGGGACTGCCGTGCTTGCGATAGGTGTTGGTATTGTCATCGTTCAGTAAGAATAGTTCGGATTTTACCCGCAGAGCTATAACGGAAATTTCATCAGGGAAAAGTACGCGGGTAGCCCTATGAAGTATTGACATTCACTAACTTGTCAGGTAATTTTCGTAACCAACCTACGTTATGAGATATTTACGTCAATTTAAGTCTTCGTATTCTCGGCCTGTAGGAAAGCAGGGTAAAACAAGGAGGGTATTTATGAGTCTCAAATTTAGTGTTGCTATGATCGGGATACTTGCTGCAATGCTGTTAGCAGCATGCGGTGGCGGCAACGATGACGCGGTCACGACAAAGGCAGCGGCACCGGCCGCCGCCGCTCCCACAGCAGTTGTTGTAGTCGCTGATGCGAAGCCTGTGGAAGCCAGATTAATCATGGCTCAGGGTATTCCATCCGTCGAAAGTAATAACCCATGGCGGAATGAAAGCCCTCGGACTCCCTGGTTCTTCGCGGCTACCCATGAATCTCTTATCGGCGCAGACGCTGATACTGGAGAACATATCCCTCAGTTGGCTGAAGCATGGAACGTTGAACCGGATGGTATGTCTGTTCGTTTCAAGCTCAGGAAGGGCATCCGCTTTCACGGCGATAACGGAGAGTTTAGTGCGCAGGACGTTATAGCCACGAAGGATGCTCACACTGCAGAGGATTCAAGGCATACTCATAGGTCCCAATATCGTGGCGTCACAATTGAGGTGGTTAACCCCTACGAGATTGTGTACAGACTCGTGACGCCAAATCCAGAAATTTTGAATAATACCTCGTCTTGGAACGTTACTTCTATGGAACCTTTCAGTGCGAAAGATATGGCATCGCTGGGTGGCAACCCTGACTTAACAATGAGGCCACCCGCAGGAACTGGAGCGTTCCAGTTCCTAGAGCGCACCCAGGGAGTAGAGTTCATAGTGGAACGGGTTCCCTATGACCACTGGCGCTACAACTCCGACTGGGAAGAGATTGAGTTCAGGTTTGCCAACGAAGCCTCCACCAGGCTAGCTGCTTTGCTAACGGGTGAGGTTCATGTGACTTCTCTTCCGTTGGACCTGCAAAACCAAGCAGAGGACCAAGGCATGGCAGTTGCCACAGGACAGGTCCTCACTCGGCAACGGTCAGGAATGTTCCAGGGGCCGGTCGTGGACAAGAGTTACGCAAACTATGAGAAACAGAATACTGCTTGCGGGTACGTTCATTGTGACGACGCATTTTTAGATCTCAAAGTGCGTAGGGCGTTTAACAAAGCTGTTGACCGCGCTGCTATTAATACCGCGTTCTTTGGGGGCAAGGGTATAGAAAACCACAACCCCCACTTCGTCCCAACCAGGGCGTACTGGAACCCGGAATGGGATGCCAAGTTTGACGAGGAATATGGGTATGACCCGGTGAAGGCCAAGGCGTTGTTGGCGGAAGCTGGCTACAACGCGTCCAACCCATTGAAAATACTCGTTGACGGCACCCCCTCAAGCGGCCTTCCAGAGAAGGCCGATGTTATGGAGGCAATGGCCGGGTACTGGCATGAAATCGGCGTGAAAGTCGAAATGGACCTCCGTGACTCTGCCGCGACTAGGGCAATTGATCGGGGTTTTGGCATGACCAACCGTATTCAATATATGACGAGTAATATCGTTGGCCTCCAATCTTTCCGCGTCCATCACTGGACTAATGGATCACCACGTGCTGGATTTGAGTTGAAGGAGATGACTGAACTGGTTGACTGGCATCGAGGATCTCTTGATCCGGCAGTGATAACGGAGCGGATGCGGACCACCGGTGATGTAACCTTCGGTTTGCATATTCAGATTCCTCTGGTATGGAAGCCAGAAGAGTTAGCTTACAATCCTAACGTCGTTGCATCGTATGAGTGGTCCGGCGTTCCCTTGGGGACGGTTAGCCACTTCGAACGCTTCATGGCTGTTAAGAAGTAAGATCAACTCCAGGTTTTAGTAGCGACTAAAAACTAGGTGGCGCGATATGTCGCGCCACCTAGTTTGTTTTTCGTCTGAATACTTTAAATACCATAAGATAATATTGTTATCTAAACCTCTTTTGGATCTATATCTCGGTGTGAATTGTTTAAATGCTACAAAATACAGAATTCACGCTTATTAATGTATCGCCCCTATCGGCTAGGAATGCCTTGACATTCCTAGTTATTTCCTGTAGTTTGCTCTACGGCCTTATGCAATGAGGTCTACACGTGCCTTTAGTATGCGCGAGTAAAATTATAAATTGGCGAGGGGGGTTCAACATGGGTCGATTCTTACGTGGCAAGAGTGCCGCAATCATCTTAGGCGTCATGGCTCTGGCGCTTCTAACGGCGTGTGGTAGCAGTGATAAAGAGGAAACTACAACGTCGTCCTCAACGGCTCCGGCCGCCGCCGCTCCCACCTCTGTACCGTCTGTACCGGTCGTGGCAGCAAAGCCGGTAGTGTCACAGCTTGTAATTTCTGCTTCCGACCCAGTTCCCAAGAGCACATATAATCCATGGGCGTTTGAAAGCCCCCGTGGACCTTGGTTCTTTGGAGCATCACATGAGTCACTCATTGGCAGTGACCCGCTAACGGGGGAGCATATACCTCAGTTGGCTGAATCATGGAGCATGGAGCCTGATGGTACATCTGTCCGATTCCAGCTTAGGAAAGGCGTGCGATTCCACGGCGATAATGGTGACTTCTCGGCCCAGGATATCGTGGCCACAATGGGACAGCACACCCGAGAAGATTCACAGCATACCCATAGGAGTCAGTATCGTGCCATCGAATTCGTCGTTGTCAACGACCACGAGATTATCTATCAGAATGCAAATTCCAACCCGGA
>CAVOCU010000127.1:0-4056 GCA_963694315.1 Dehalococcoidia bacterium
CGGTGGGCGTTTACCCTCTGGAGTCCGGCCCCTTTGTCCTTGATGCTTACCGCAAGGTGCTGACTGACCCCGGCCTCCAACGTACCCTTAGAGATACCATGGTCTTTGCTACGGGTACACTGGTATTTGGGTTGCCCCTTGCCGGCATTATGGCTTACTTAACGGAACGCACTGATATGCCGTTCCGAAACCAAACGTACATGATGCTGTTTATTCCCATGTCCACGCCCGTTTTTGCAACAGGCCTTGGGTGGATATTGCTGCTTGGACCACGGGCCGGCATGCTGAACGCCTGGTGGCGAGAGTTAGTCGACAGCACCGCACGGGATGGCCCTATCAACATATTCTCCATGGGTGGGCTCATCTTTGCTGGCTCTATTGGTCTAGCGCCGTCCATGTGGCTGTTCCTGATAAGTGTGTTGAGAAACATGGACCCCACGTTAGAAGAGGCTGCGGCGGTATCCGGTGCAGGGCGAATGAAGACGTTGATGCGAGTGACACTGCCGTTGATGCGACCCGGCACCTTTGCCGTGGGTATCTTCTTCTTCATTGTGGCTATTGAGTCACTAGAGCTACCCCTGGCATTGGGTCTTACCGGTGGCATTGAGACCATCAGCGTTCGTATTCTGCGAATGGTGAACGGCGAGATGGCAGGACAGGTGGACTACGGTTTGCCAGCCACCTTGGGGGTCTTTGCGCTGATCATCGGGACCTTTGGGGTCACCGCATACCTGTACCTTGTGCGCAGCGCGTCAAAGTACGCAGTGATGACGGGTAAGGGCTACCGGCCACGCATGCTGAAACTTGGCAAGTTCAAGTGGCTAGCTGTTGGGTTCTTTGTTCTGTATCTCATCATCAAGGTCGTATTGCCTTTTGGGGTGCTGCTGTACGCCAGCTTCCTGCAATTTTATCAACCGTATATTTCTGCGAACTTCGAGTACCTGAACTGGACGACTGAGCATTACTCGTACATATTTAACTGGCGCTTCGCTGGCCGATTCTTTATGAACACGATAATAGTGTCTGTTGCCGCTTCGTTCGGCACCATGTTCCTGGTCAGCTTTTTAGGCTGGTTAGTGGTGCGGATGCCGGGCCCGATAACCCGGAGCGTCAACGTGATCGCCTTCATGCCGCTGGCGGTGCCTGGCACCATCTCCTCCACAGCCCTGCTGCTGCTGTTCATTGGCACGCCCCTCTACGGGACGTTGGCCCTTTTGATACTGGCCTACATCTTCCGGTACGTGGCCTTTGGCACCAGGCTCATGCATGCAGCCCAAATTCAGGTCTCTACGGAACTGGAGGAGGCAGCCCTTACCAGTGGTGCCAGCAGAATGGCGACGTTCTTCAGGATTAATTTGAGATTGCTGATACCAGCGTTCATCAACGGATGGCTGTACATACTGGTGCACGTTTCCAAAGACTTCTCCGTGCCGTTGCTGTTGGCTAGTGGGAGCACGTTGCTCTTCGGTAATATCATCTACTCTCGCTGGGAGCAAGGAAACCTTTCCTCAGCGGCAGCGCTCATGGTAATTTTGATTGTCTTCAACCTTGCCGCAGTGTTTATGGGCCGCCGATGGCTCTTGAAGTCTGTAGGCCAGCATTAGGCGCACGCCGGTCACGCACTGGCGACTCTAAAATGAGGCTCCATGGGCCTGGCAAACGCCAGGCCCATGCTCTTGGCCTCAGAAACAACAGGAGGGAATATGGGAGAGATACTCGGACTCGGGACTACAGACTACCCACGTATGCGGACAGCTGACCCCAACATGCCAGGGCCTTTTAGGGACAATCTGGGTGGTATTCATGTCAAACCCGCTGCAACAAACCCGGCCAACTGGCCTGAAGACATGCAGAAGGAATGGTCAGACGACGAAGCTCTGGTCACTGGTCAGATTGCTCGTGAGCGCCAGGGCGGCCTCTACTCCAAGCTGAATGATGAACTGGATGCCTTCAACCCAGACTTTGTGCTCATCTGGTCCAAGGACCAGCGAGAGAGCCTGAAGAACTTCTCCGTTCCACAATTCTGGGTCCAAGCGTATGACACGGTGGACATCAAGCCTGGCCTGACGTTCTTTAAAGACCAGGACCCGGACAGAGTGGTGACGCTGAAGGGTCACAAGGAAGGCGCGCTTCACTTGGTGAAAGGATTGCAGCAGGAAGGATTTGACCCCACCTATGCACTGGAGCCGTTGCACCCACAGGGTCTGGCTCATACCTTTCGTGGCGTTACGACTCACCTCTCTTGGAACAAGTTGGACTATAAGTACCCCATAGTGCCGGTGTCCATTGACCCCTTTGGCCTGCGAGAGCGCGGACCAGACGGTTTGGAGCCCAACTTTGACACTGCGGTCATGCCTATGTCCACCAATCGTGCATTTGAGCTGGGACGGGCCACAGCGCGGGTCCTCAAGGCCAGCCCATATCGTGTGGCCCTGGTGGCCGGTGTTGGCTGGTCCCACGCCAACAACACGAGCTGGGAGCGCTCCTGGGTGAACCCGGACGTGGCTGCTGACCAGAAACTACATGATGAGGAATGGGCCACAGGTAAGTTCACTGAGTGGGCCAACCGCTTCACCTTTGAGGAGATGGAGGAGCACGCCTGGTGGGAATTGATCTGCTGGGTGGCTTTGGCTGGCGCTATGACGGAGCTTGGAGCCAAGCTCAAGTGGACTGACTTTGAGACTCACTACGTCTTCAACTCCAACTGGTGCAACTGCGCATTCACAACAGCGTAAACGTGTGAGGGATATCAATCCTGCCAGATAGAGTACAAAAAGAAAGGCCCCACATATGTGGGGCCTTTCTTTTTTACGTTGGTAGAGCGCTAGCCCAGTGACGCTACGAACTCGCGGAACTGGGCTCGGAACTCCTCCTGGAGGAGCCTGGCCACGTTTCCCCTGAAGTGAGGGTAAATCTTCAGCCAAGAGTTCGCAATGTTTTGGTGAGCCAAGATGGAGTGAGACAACGGATGTATCTCAGGGTTGGCGTCGGCGTCGCCACGGAGCACTAGCGTGGGCGCGGTGATGCCCTTTGAGCGCTCACGGAGGTCGTAGTACTGCTTGAAGGCATCAGACGTACGCAGGCGTAGGTAAAAGTCCGACACCTCAGCCCAGTCGTCACCATGGTGCTCCTTGAGGTTGGCGGCGCGGTCTGGTGGGACGCTGGCACCAAAGTTCCCTATGGCTTGCTTGTCCGAGTCGTCGTCGTTGGCCAGAATTGCCCAGTCCACGGTGAGAGACTTGACTCGGTCCGGGTGGTCCAATGCAAAGCGCAACGCGGGCCGAGAGCCCATGGCACCGCCGTAGATGTGCGCGGATTGGATGCCCAGGGCGTCAAGCAGGCCGCCAAGGTCATCTACCCATGCTGAGGACTCCATTTCATGGAGGTGGGCGCTACGCCCAAGCCCAAGGAGGTCTGGTAATAGTAGGTGGAAGTCCTTGGAGAGTTCAGGAAGATGCGGGGTGAAGATTTGGGCGCTGCCATCCACTGAGCCATAGAGCATCACAAGGGCGTCGCCGCTACCCGCTTCCTCGTAGTAGATGTCATGACCGTTAACGTTTTGAGTTGGCACTTGGAGCCTCCTATTTAATCTGCGCTTTGAGTTGCATCGCTACGTTGCCGCAAGCAGATGCTATTGGTTCAAGGGGGGTCGTGTCTTCAATCGTGACGTAGGGAATGAGGCCATCGGCTAGGACCTGCAAGGCGTGGGCTATCACGCTGAGCCTAGCAGTGGCGTTGGGTACGCCGAACCCACTCATGGGTATGAGGCTCTCAATACAGCCGTCAAGGGCGTCAATAGTCGCTTGGTCCACTGCTCCGTCCGGTATCTCTTCTCTGATGGTACGGAGGCCGTCCAACATAAGCTCTTGCGCCCTGTGCCGGAGTGTTCCCTGTGTTGTGGTCATTTTGCTCTCCATTGGCCGTGCTGGCGTGGGGAGTGATCCCCTGCCCTAGCGCCGGGCGTCAGGATACAACGGTGGATGGTGTTTTGCTATGAAAAGATGAACTTCTGTAAATGACCGTACCAAATTGATGTTGATAAGGCATAAATCGGCC
>CAVOCU010000128.1:0-3871 GCA_963694315.1 Dehalococcoidia bacterium
CACGGTGTCTTTGATGCCCACAATTTCAACTTCCTCGTTGACCTTAATGATGCCGCGCTCCACCCTGCCGGTCACCACGGTGCCACGGCCCTTGATGCTGAACACGTCTTCAACTGGCATGAGGAAAGGCAGATCCTTGGGACGGTCAGGCATGGGGATGTAGTCATCCAGAGCCTGTACCAACTCATTGATTCCCTGGTATTCAGGAGCGTTCGGGTCTGTAGAGGTAGACTCCAGGGCCTTCAACGCACTCAGTCTGATTATGGGGGTGTCGTCTCCGGGGTACTCGTATTTGGTGAGCAGTTCCCGAATCTCCAACTCAACCAGCTCCAGCAGCTCTTCGTCATCCATGGCGTCTACCTTGTTCAACGCCACCACAATCTTGGGAACGCCAACCTGGCGTGCCAAGAGAATGTGCTCTCGGGTCTGAGGCATGGGGCCATCTGGCGCGCTGACCACAAGGATAGCGCCGTCCATCTGGGCCGCTCCGGTAATCATGTTCTTGATATAGTCCGCGTGACCTGGGCAGTCCACGTGGGCATAGTGCCGGTTGGCCGATTCATACTCCACGTGAGAGATGGCAATGGTCACACCACGGGCCTTCTCCTCTGGAGCGCTGTCAATGGAATCAAAGGCGCGGAATTGCGCCCCTCCACTGACGGCCAATACTTTAGTCAACGCTGCGGTCAAGGTTGTCTTGCCGTGGTCAACGTGACCAATGGTCCCTACATTTATGTGGGGCTTTGTCCTCTCAAACTTCTGCTTAGCCATTCAACCAATACCTCCGGGGCTTCATGGAGCCCACAATCGGATTCGAACCGATGACCTCGTTCTTACCAAGAACGTGCTCTGCCGACTGAGCTATGTGGGCCGGTCGCAATTTTGCGAATTTTGCTGAGTGTACATCTTCGCGAATCCCCAAATCCGTAGCTCGTGGTGGAGGGGGTAGGATTCGAACCTACGAAGCCTCTCGGCGCCTGATTTACAGTCAGGTGGCTTTAACCACTCACCCACCCCTCCGTGCAACGGACAGGCGGATATTCTAGCATACGATGGGAGCGACTGAAAATCAGCCGCAGCAACTCTGACCTCTTAAACCCCAGTCGTGGAGCCCGAGGCAGGAATCGAACCCGCAACCTGCCGATTACAAATCGGCTGCGCTACCATTGCGCCACTCGGGCCTGGGGCAATCCCGCCGACACTAAAAGGACGGCCCGTAGGCCGTTCTATAGCTAAGTATATGTGCCGTTGCTAGCGTGCGTCAAGGCCCAGTCTCTCGTCCCGCAGTATGATAGCCTGACTCTAAATACCTATGCGCCCACCACTACTATTTGCTGCCCTCTTCATCATCCTTATGCTGGTCTATCGTGCGTTGGTGGACGTCATTGGCACGGGCGCTACCTACGCCATCCAGACCGCCATGGTCCTGGGTTTGCTAGCAGCGCTGACTTTGTGGCGACGCCGAAAGCACTAACCACATCTACCCCAACACACCATCGCCGCAGTCCTCTGTATACCCGCAGTTGCGGCAGATGACCTTACATTTAATCTCTACAACGGCCGGGCTGCCGCAGACCGCACAGGATGGTTGACCGTTCATAGCACCTATTCTCCATGTGTGGCCTCCAAATTCAAGGAGAGATCAGTGCGGATTTGGAGAAATACATAGGCCAATCGGACACGAGCGTCTCTGACCCACTTGTCCTCACTTGGCACAAAACCCCTCCATTTGGGCTTGACACCACCCTTCACCACCAGCATCATGTTGTGGGCTTTTTGGGCGGCCTGTGCCGATCTATAGGTTCAAGTTAAGATTAAGAGGAGAACGTACGCATGAAGAAACTTAAGAACAGACCAGGTCGGTTCCTTAGCATCATTGCCTTCTTCGCACTGGCCATGTTCCTGTTGGCGGCGTGCAGCGACCCCACGCCCACAACCTCCCCACCGACCAGCACCCCTGAGCCTACAGCGACGTTGGCACCAGGTGAGACACCGCAACCCACGGCCACACCGGTACCCACGGCTACCCCTACCCAGGGGCCTCCATTCTATGACGGCAAGACCGTCCGGATTACCGTTGGTTTCTCGCCCGGTGGTGGATTCGACAGCTTTGCCCGCGTGCTGGCACGTCACTTGGGTGACAACATCCCCGGCAACCCCAACATTATTGTTCAGAACCAGCCCGGCGCAGGCAGCTTGATAGCCGCCAACAGCGTCTACGCCAAGCAGCCCGGCACCGGTCTTGAAATGGTTGAGTACAATTTCTCGATCAATTTGCAGGCTATTCTTGGTGAAGAGGCCGCGAAGTTTGACCCCGGCAAGTATCTCTGGCTGGGAGACATGTCTTCAGGTGACGCGAACTTCATGTGGATTCGCGGCGACCATCCCACGATAAAGACCATGGATGACTGGAAGCAGACTGGTGAAGAGCTCGTGTTCGGTGCTTCAGGCGCAGGTTCCGGCACCAACATTAACCCCTCTCTGCTCCAGGAGTTGGGATTCAACGCCAAGATTATTTTGGGCTACGGCGGTTCAGCCGATTCAATCCTTGCCATGCAGAGAGGTGAGGTGGACTCCACCTCCCTGACTCGCGGCAGCGCTGAAGGCGCTTACCGGCAGTTGATTGATGACGGCACCATTGTTCCTTTTGTGAACATGGACCTCGCCCAAGACCCCGCCTTTGGTGCACCGATTGACGCGCCTAGGGCCATCGACTTTGCCACGAATACCTTCCAAGAGGAGTTGGCGCGGTTCGTATCCTCCGCCTCCTCCAACCTACGTACCTTCGCCTTCCCGCCGGGCACTCCTGACGAGTTGGTGGCGATTATGCGGCAGGCCTTCGCTGACACAGTGGTGGACCCTGAATTCATTAGGGAGTCTTCACTTTTGGGCCAGACGCCGTTGTTTGCTGACGGCGCTACGGTGCAAGAGGCTGCAGGCAACTTGGCAAACGCATCACCTGAGGTGCTGGCTAAGTACAAGGCGTGGCTGGGCATCGAATAGCCATCCCGCGCTGCTAATACGCTCTTATAGGAAAGGCCTTGCCCCGTTGGGGCAAGGCCTTTCCTCATATCTCCATCTGACAAGAGCTAATCAGGATAGACATCCACCGCAAGGCCCGCCTTTTAGGGAATGTCTATCCTGGTACACACACGGACTCTCTGCGTTCCCCATCACCCAAGTTCCGCATGCCACTCCCCTGCAACTCCTACCGGCTTCCACGGCACACACCTCAGCCAAAGGTCCCCGTCCAGTTGAACAGACGATCATAGGATGTTCTGTCGTTGCAATGCGCCACACGGATAAAGCCAGGGCGCTTCTCATGTACGCCTCTATACCCAGGGCCCATGCACTTCTTGGCAGGCCGCGTTAAGCCCTCAATAGCCCCATGAATCACGTTCACATCTACCTACGAAGAGAGGAAGCCTTCTCCTGGGGTTCCATGGGTATGGAGAAGAGGCCTTGCAAGGAACCTTGCAGGGCCTGGTAGAGCGCATGCGGACTTATCAGGGGGTGTTGATTCAGAAAGGGGAAGGGCTAGAGGGTAACCCAGGAAATTGATTAGCCGGAGCCCACCCAGTCAAGGATGAAACGCTGAATCCAGGGGAACTGAGGTTCAAGCCATGCCACGTGAACAACTCTATCAAAGACACCAAGCTGAAGAGCAGTTATCGCAGCCGTGGCCAATAGGGCCACTCGTACCTTTTCTCGTCCTTGTATCAAGAGGTACAGGAGCACAAAGAGCGGTATGGAGGGTACAAAGCCAATGAGCCATATGCCTAGAATCAGCCCAAAAAACCAGCCGAAAGCGGTACCTGCTCTACGCAGCAAAGTAGCAACGGGCATGTCCCTGTCCACAGGAAGGTCCATC
>CAVOCU010000129.1:0-3858 GCA_963694315.1 Dehalococcoidia bacterium
CACAGAGGGGATGAGCGACCCTGAGTTGGCGTCTATTCTGGTCAACCAATCCTATGAGACTGTGCAATGGATGAGGGGCCTAGGGCACCTTTGGGCGCTGACCTTTGACAACCCAATATCTGCAAACGCCGTTTCCTTTGATGGCGGTGGGTATGGGATGTCCAACCGGTGGTTCGCCGCCTTTGAGAAGCTTGGCGGCACGGTGCACTACGATACACAGGCTGTGGATCTGTTCCAGGACGATCAGGGGAAGGTAACTGGTGTCCGTGCTCTAGGGCCCAACGGATTTGTGAACGTCCATGCCAACGTCGTCATCATGGCGGCTGGCAGCTTTGAGTCCAATGCGGAAATGCGCGCTCGATATCTTGGCCCCCTGTGGGACACGGTGAAGCTGCGTGGAACCCCCTTCAACACTGGCGAGGGTCTGCAGATGGCCATGAACATTGGTGCACTGCCCAACGGTAGCTGGTCCAGCTGCCACTCTTCACCGCAGGACGCCAACCGTCCGGCCTTTGACTATCCCGGCGAGAACAAGACGGGAGATTTCTGGAGTCGGTACTCCTACCCCTACTCGGTCATGGTCAACCTTAATGGGAAGCGGTTTGTGGACGAAGGCGAGACTTGGCGGGGGCTGACCTACGCCAAGATGGGACGTGCCATCCTGGCTCAACCCAGAGGGCAAGCGTTCCAGATATTTGACTCCAAGCACCGTGACCTCAACGTCATCCGTGGCTACGGTAAGGCTGAAGGCTTTAAATCGAACACCCTTGAGGGCCTGGCGGAGAAGCTTGGTATCCAGGATGTTCCCTCTTTCATGTTGACGATGCGAGGGTACAACGATGCTGTCCAGCCCGGCGAGTTTGATGCGTTTAGCCCTGATGGTGTCAGTGCATTGGGCATTGAACCTCCGCGGAAGAACTGGGCGTTGAAGTTTGATGCGCCCCCGTACGAGGGGTTCCCTGTGGTGTGCGGCATGACCTTCTGCTACGGCGGACTGAAGACGTCCAACACCTGCCAGGTGACCCACACTATGGATCGGCCCATTCCCGGCCTCTACGCAGTCGGCGAGATGCTGGGTGGTCTCTGGCATTGGAACTACCCCTCTGGAGGAGGAATGATGGCCGGAGCGGTGTTCGGGCGCATTGCAGGGACTGAGGCAGCGAAAGAGGTACTAGGCTAGCCCGAGGGCACGACCTCGACCCATATGCCTAACGGTTCCCAATGGATGTTGCTGAGTGTCTGGCCGAATCCAGAATGGTAAGGGTGTGCACATTTGCGCGGGCGGTAGATAAGACACTTGAATTTGTTCGGTCACAAAATTTTCTATGGCTGGGTGCTTGTTGCTGTCGCCTTTGTGGCGGGAGCGTTCTCAACCGGCCCGGTAATTTGGGGTGTTAGCGTCTTTGTGACACCCATGAGCGATGAGTTGGGCTGGTCAAGAACATCCTTCTTCTTCGCAATGACCATTCGCTCTATCATCGCCGGGGTGACTGCGCCCTTCATCGGCCCGCTGCAGGACACCAAACAGGGACCACGCATCCTCATGCTGGGCAGCGCCATCCTCCTTGCTCTTTCACTTATGGGTCTGAAATACGTCCATCACCTGTGGGAGTTGTACCTCCTCATTGGCGTGGTGGGAGGGATAACCCAGATGGGCGCGGGCGCAATGCTGACCCAGGCTGTGCTGCCCAAGTGGTTTATTAGACGGCGTGGTAGAGCAATGGGCATCGCCCTCATGGGTTCGGGCTTCGGGCCTATGCTCTTCCCCATCACGATTCAGGGCGTCCTAGCACTCGTCGGTTGGCGCGATGCCTGGATGCTCATGGGCATATTCACACTGATTGTCCTGGCTCCCCTCTCCCTGCTGGTGCGGACGCAACCAGCAGACATTGGGCTGCTTCCCGACGGTGATACGGAGCCGCGTGACGTGTCTGCGGGTGGAGTAAGGCCGCCGCAAGAGGTGAGCCTGACACGGAAGGAAGCCTTTAGGACATCTGCATTCTGGTTCATTGCTGCGGGCATCATGCTAGCCAGCGTGGGGCTTCAGGGCTTCCAGGCCAACTTGCTGCCGCACTTCCAGAACATCGGGTACTCGGCGGCTATAGGGTCTCTGGCAATCACGCTTTACGGCGCCTGCTCTGTGAGCGTTCGTATCCTGTGGGGTGCTCTAGGCGAGCGGTTCCAAATACGATACCTGCTGGTGGTTCAGACTTTTCTTACGGGGTGCAGCATCATCTGGCTGCTTGTTATGCCGGACAACAATAAGCTGCTGCTGTTTGGGTTTGCGGCGTTCCACGGGATGAGCATAGGCGGCTACTTCATCCTGCAACCCATGCTGGTGGCTGACTACTTTGGAAGAAATCACCTGGGGGGTATCCAGGGGGTGTTGAGACCCTTCACCACAGCAGCCACGGCCGTCAGCCCGATTATCGTAGCCGTTGCGTTCGACTCCCAGGGGTCATACTTCTGGGGGTTCTTCGGGGTGATGATTGCGTACTTCATGGCCAGCACGGTCATAGGAATGGCAAAACACCCGCGACGGAGTCGAACGCCAGTTGACGTTGCGGATGCGCCGACGGGCTAGGAGAACCTAGCCCTGCTGCTGGGCAGCGGTGGTGATAATTTCCATGGTGGCCTGCAACGCCGTCTCCCGCTCAGGGCCAACGATGACTGGGTGGGCCATCAACTCGCCAAAGCCGTACGAGAGCCATTCCTTCATCTTCGCCTGAATCTGCTCCTCATTGCCCCAGATGACCGTGGCATCCACCATTGCATCGCTCCAAACGCCTTCGGAAGCTTCCGGGAAGCCAGCATCGGTGAACATCTGCGCGTAGAAGGGTGATTTGGGGTAGTGGCCCATCTGCTCCCTGACGGCGGCGCGCACCTCTTCCGGGTCTTCGCTCAAGCAGACTGGTACGTGGGCGATGACGGGTGGAGTCGTCGTGTGACCTGCCTTTTCGGCTCCCCGCTTTATGGCGGGCATGGCTATGTCCCTAAGGTAGTTTGCGGGGCACACCCACGATAGGGCCGCGATGCCCCGTGCTCCGCAGAACTCGAACGACGCTGTCCGCAGGGCCGATGCCATGATGGTGGTCTTTGCCGGGTTCGCAATCTTGGTGTGGGCGTTGTAGAACTCACCATCAAACTGAACATCACCCTCGTTTAGCAGGGTGGAAACGATGCTTACGTATTCGCTTAGCCTGCTCAAAGGCTTATCGAAAGTGTAGCCAAAGGTGTTCTCAATGATGGCATTGTGGCTGGGGCCGATGCCCAGGCGGAAGCGACCGGGAGCCAGGGAGTTGATGGCGTTGGCCTGCTGCGCCATGATGATGGGGTGGCGCGGCATGTTCGGGACAATGGCGGTGCCCATGAGAATGCGTTTGGTCACCACTGCTGCTGCCGCGTAGGTGGTGAGGACATCGCCGCCGCTGGCTCCGCCGATGGTCATCCACACTGCCGGGATGCCCATTTCCTCTGCCTGCTTGATGCGGTCAACCACCAACTGTGCGTTTGCCTCTGCTACTACCAACCCGATGTTAGCCAATGTGTTCCTGCTCCCTTTGCTCTGTCTGCTACTTGCCCTGAACTAGCGGCATGCCGTGGTGCTCACGAACCTCATTAATCATTTGCAGCACACGGTCACGGTAGGGCGCGTACTCCAGCTCAAACTCTGTCAGCAGACGACTGTTGTCCACCAGGAAGTTATCGGAGTGCTCGATGCCGCCCTCGTCGTCGAAGGTGATTTGAGCGTCAGGGATGAACTCCCGTACGATGTCGGCGATCTCGCCAAGGCTGATGGGTGTGCCGCCGGCGTTGTACACCTCATAGGCGGAGGAGTCGGCCAGCGTCACGCGGGTG
>CAVOCU010000130.1:0-3676 GCA_963694315.1 Dehalococcoidia bacterium
GCTACCTGCACATGGAACGCGCGACCGTCCACAGCAATCTGAAAACTCTTGTCTCCAGCCGATGAGGACTGAACCTCAGCAGCATCTCCCGCAGGGGTTACCGTAACCGTTAGGGAATTACCGTCCACCACAACATTGAACGTCCGGCTCCCCGCCGATTCTGACCCATCTCGATTTTCAGTCGTCATTTGGTTCTTCCACGAAAGCCGAATTTTCGGAGCAGTTCAAGGCTCATAGGGGGATGTTTCCATGTTTTTTCGGTGGCAGCGTATCGCGCTTGTTCTGGAGCATTTCAAAGGAGCGGATGACCTTGATACGAGTCTCCGCAGGGTCAATGACATCGTCAATAATCCCCCGGGACGCAGCCACGTACGGGTTTGCCGTCATATCACGGTACTCTTGGATGAGTTCCGCCCGCTTTCCATCCGGGTCTTCCGCAGAGCGGATAGCCTCTCGGTGGATTACATTGACAGCGCCTTCAGGCCCCATAACCGCTATCTCTGCTGATGGCCATGCGTAGTTAACGTCAGTACGCAAGTGTTTGCTGCCCATCACAATGTACCCGCCGCCATAGGCCTTCCGCGTAAGGACGCTCACCTTCGGGACTGTAGCCTCGGCATAGGCATAGATTAGCTTGGCACCATGCTTGATGATGCCCCCATGCTCCTGCTCAATGCCCGGCAGAAATCCAGGGACATCCACAAAGGTCAGGATTGGAATGTTGAAAGCATCGCAGAACCGTACGAACCGTGCTGCCTTCAACGAAGCGTTAATGTCCAAGACCCCGGCCAGGAAGGCGGGCTGTTGGGCCACAATGCCCACGGGATGCCCGTCCAGCCGTCCTAGCCCAACAATGATGTTCTGGGCGTAATTAGGCTGAACCTCCATGAAATCGCCGTTGTCCACGACTTCTGCGATGACCTGCTTCATATCGTAGGACTGGTTGGCCTCCTCAGGGATGATGGAGCTCAACCCGGGGCAAAGTCGATTCGGGTCGTCCGTCCTATCCACCTGGGGAGGATCCTCTGCGTTGCTGGAAGGAATGAAGTCCAATAATCTGCGGACCTGAGCAATACACTCAGCCTCATCGGGAAAGGAGAAATGGGCAACGCCACTAATCGACGTATGGGTATCGGCACCGCCCAATTGTTCATGAGTGACCTCTTCGCCCGTTACAACCTTTATGACATCTGGCCCGGTGATGTACATCTGCCCGGTGCCCTCTGTCATGAAGATGAAATCCGTAATAGCTGGCGAGTAGACGGCACCCCCGGCGCAGGGGCCCATAATCACAGAGAGTTGCGGCACCACACCAGAGGCAAGGGTGTTGCGTAAAAAGATATCGCCATACCCCTTCAGGCTACCAATACCCTCTTGAATACGTGCTCCGCCAGAGTCCTCTATCCCTACCACCGGAGCGCCGACCTTCATAGCAAAATCCATGATTTTGCAGATTTTTTCCGCCACAACTTCTGAGAGGGAGCCACCCATCACCGTGAAGTCCTGGGCAAACAGAAATATCTGTCTACCATTGACCTCACCATATCCGGTGACTACTGCGTCTCCCAGAATCTTCTGGTCTGCCAGGCCAAAGTCAGTAGCGCGATGGGTAGCAAAGCTGTCCAACTCCTGAAACGTTCCAGGGTCAACTAGCTGCTCCAGCCGCTCTCTCGCAGTCAGCTTCCCTTTGTCATGCTGATGCTCAATGCGTCGCTCACCGCCGCCAACAGCACCTTGCGCTCGGAGTTCTTGGAGTTGTTTTAACCGTAATTCTTGCTTTTGTTCCACAGATGTATGCTCATTACTTATCAAGGATTTATAGGAGAGAAAAGGCGCAGCCATCCTAGCACGCGAGCCCGTGCTCTAGCAAGGCGCCCGTCGCGGCGAATAGCGCGTCTATCGCGATCCAAATCTCACTCGAGTCCTCCGGGCGAACTTGCTAACCAAGACAACCAATTGCAGTGCTATGAATTATGTACGGCTGGACAGATGCTATCCCTTGTGCGTAGAATTGAGGTCACTCGAGTTATGTACAGGACTACCCAGCTATGGTTTGCATGGTAGTTCCAGCATAATCGGCACATCTTTTAAACATGGGGACGTCATGAAGGCTCAGGTTGATACGTACTTGACCCACCTTGCAGTAGAGCGAGGCTTCTCCGGAAATACCATCATGGCGTACCGTAATGACCTGTACTCCCTTGTTGATTTTCTTGGTAGCAACGGAAACCCCAAGGAATGGAAACAAGTAAACGCTAATCTCCTATCTGAATTTGCCCTACTCTTGCAGAGCAAAGGTTATTCAGATACAACCAGAGCCAGGAAGACCGCAGCAGTACGGTCGTTCTTCTCCTTTCTAGTAGAGGAACGCGTTTTGGAGGTCAGCCCCGCCAGCGACTTAACCTCGCCCAAAATTGGCCGCAGCCTGCCCACCGCACTTACAGAGGAAGAGGTTGTGAGGCTCTTGGACGCCCCCAGCAAGATCAACACCCCAGAAGCCCGCAGAGACAAAGCCATGCTGGAGCTTCTCTACGCCACCGGCATGCGTGTAAGTGAGTTGGTATCCCTGCAAACCAGTGACGTTAACCTGGCAGGAGAATACGTACGGTGTATGGGGAAAGGCTCCAAAGAACGGCTCATCCCATTCCACGATCAGGCCCTCAATGCCCTACAGCACTACATAGAGAATGCACGGAATACCTTCATCTCTAATTCCAAAGAACAAGCGCTGTTCTTAAACCGTATGGGGGAGAGGCTGACGCGACAAGGCTTCTGGCTTATCCTCAAGGAGCACGCGCGCAGAGCGGGCATCACTGCGCGGGCCACGCCACACACGCTAAGGCACAGCTTCGCCACCCACATGCTTCGGGGCGGAGCATCGCTGCGCCAAGTTCAGGAATTCCTGGGCCACGCCAGCATTGCCAGCACACAGATTTACACGCATCTGACCGATGACCACGTGCGAGAACAGTACGAGGAATCCCACCCCCGGGGCCGGTAAGTCTGCATCCCAGCGGAGATGGCTGCCATGCACATCATGGTGGGTAATAATGACCAGGAAGAATTAGCCACGGCCATAGTAGTTTCACTAATTCCGCAAGCGATAAAACCCGGACTTCACTGCGCACTTACCCCTCAAAGTTATCCAGATTTTGCAGCCACCTCAACAACCAAGTGGATTTCAACCGAGTCTGCCGCCCACTGTCTCCTATTTTGTTGAGATTACCCCATTGGATACCAAGCAATTTGCGCGTAAACTCACCCTACGTTCTGGTTTACGTCTCCCGGTAGCTAATTCCTCAACTCAGGGAAAGCACACAACACAGGAGGGCACAATGGCAGTGGTTACCCTTAATGGACAGCTTGGTGGTGCCGCGCGGGAAGTTGGCCAAGAAGTTGCACGTAAACTCGGAGCAGACTATGTGGATCGGCTACTCCTCGCTGAGGCCGCAAAACGGGTAGGGGCCACGATATCTGCCCTGGCCGAGAAGGAGCAGGAACACCTGTCCCTGGCGAATCGGCTAACCCGGTTGGTGCAAACGGCCTTTGAACGTTCTGCCTATACAGGGTCCGGCGGCGATCCCTTCTTTGGGCCCGGAGTTGACGCGCTCTTGGTTCATCCCTATTCAGAAGGCGACGATGATCAGCCGGCAACCAGCAGCAAAGAAGTAGACGA
>CAVOCU010000131.1:0-3610 GCA_963694315.1 Dehalococcoidia bacterium
AATCCCATCTCATATGCTTGTTTGATAGCACCCTGTGCCCTGCGGATGGGGCCTACATGGCCGTGCCTGATGAAGATATATCCGTAGTTTGAGCCGGTAGCGAACCCCGCGATGATGGTGCCCTCGACAACTGTATGGGGGTCGCTCTCGACGAGGCCTTTGTCGTTATACGCGCCGGGGTCGCCCTCTTCGCAGTTCACCAGGACGTACTTGTTCGGCCTTTTAGAACCTTGAAGGAAGCCCCATTTCACTCCCGTAGGGAACGCTGCACCGCCACGACCTCTCAACCCGGAGGTCTTGACCTCTTCTATCAACTCTTCTTGTGTCATGGAGGCCAGGGCTTTGGCGAGGCCGGTGTACCCTCCGGCGACGATGTACTCCTGGATTTCCCCAGGATCAACGGTTCCGGTGTTGCGGGTAGCAATGCGAATCTGATACTTCCACTGGGGGGTGTCTTCAATCTTTGGTAGGCCAGCAACCCCAGCGTCGCCAAGGGTTCCCAGAATTTTATCAGTGGGACGAAAGTTTGCGGAGGAGACTGCATCCAAGATTGCAGGGAGGTCTTCAGTGGTCACGTTACGGTAGAAGACGCGAGACCCGTTGGGTAGCTGGATGTCTACAAGGGGCTCAGCGTAGCACAGGCCAATGCAACCGACTTCCTGCACTGACGCAGCAAGTCCACGACTAGCAACCTCAGCGTTGAGGGCTTCCAGCACTTCGAAAGCACCAGCAGCTTCGCCACACAATGCGACGCCAACGCGGATACGAAGTCCGCTGTTCAGCGTGTCTTCGCGCGCCTGTGCCGTCGCTTGCAATGTCTCAAAGGTCTCAGCCACCACTGCTCCTTGGGGAATCCGGACTATGCCCCGTCCTTGATCTTCGTCAAAAGTCGGTCTACTACCGCACTTGTGGCTCTGCCGTACAAATGATGGTCGGTAGCGACGACTGGGGCTTGAGCGCACGCGCCCAAGCAGGTGTTGTACTTCAGCGTTACGTTTCCGTCGGGGGTATCACCCTCGCCGTCCATGCCCAGGGCGTTCTGCACTTGCTCCAACAGACTCTGAGCGCCCATCAAATGGCAGGTAGGCCCCCAACACACTTCCACTATGTGGTTGCCGGGTGGTGTGAAGCGGAAGTTGGTGTAGAAAGAAGCGACTGCCCACACATCGTTGACGGTGACTCCCTCACGGGTTGCTACCTCATCAATTGCCTGGGGAGGGATGTACCCAAGCTCCTCCTCGATTGCGAGGAGGGAAGAAAGGACGGTAACGGTGCGCTGGGGTTGTGCCATAATGGCACTAACTACTCGCGCCCGCAGGGTATCAGTTGCTTCTACCACGTTTCTACCATATCTTCCCTGGGGCACCCTCTTGTGAATTTCTGCACCAGATGCGTGAATTCTATCACTGTCCCGCCTTGCGGGACACCCCAAGGGCAATGCTTTCAATCTATCTCACTGCGTTTACTCAAGAATTTTTGGCTCCACGAACAGCACTTCACAGTTGCGCGGAAAGGCCGCCTAGGCGATGATGCACGATATTTCTTTTAGCCACGGCGCCCGTCATGCCCGAACCCAAGGCATTCATCCTTGTATCCAGATTTGCATTCAGAATTTTCCGGGGGATATGCATTCTATGACCTTCATTCCAATTAGCGACTATGGACTCATCGGCAACTGCCACGGCGCTGCCCTAGTGGGTAAGAACGGCTCCATTGATTGGTGCTGCATCCCACGGTTTGACTCTCCGACCATCTTTGCGGGGGTGCTGGACGAAAAACGCGGTGGGCACTTCGCCATCACGCCTCAGGGTGCATGGTCGTCCAGCCATCGCTACATCAGCGACACCAATGTGCTGGAAACGCGGTTTGAGACGGACAGCGGCGTCGCCATTGTCACCGACTGCATGCCGCTCTTTGAAAGCCCAACCGACCCATCGGGGTTGACCGTGCGGCACCAGATTATCCGCATGGTGCGATGCGCCAAGGGGATATCCACGTTGGACGTGACCTATCAGCCAATGCCGGACTACGGCAGGGCATCAGTCACATTGATCCAAGATGGCGAGAGGCTGGTCACAACGGTTGGCGAGCAGCGATGGGAGTTGCTCGCACCCATCGCCCTTGAGGTACATGAACATCACGCGACAGGGGTGCTGGAACTCAGGGAGGGCGACGAGGTGGCGTTTGTGTTCGGCTACAGCGATAGCGAAAACGCCAAGCCCCCGACGGAAGACCCAAGCGAAATTGTGATGAACACTGCGTTTTTCCAGCAGGCCTTCTCCTACGACATTCAATGCGCGGATGAGTGGCATGACACCATCGTTCGTTCCGCGCTGGCGCTGCTGGCAATGACCTATTTTCCAACGGGCGGGATTGTTGCCGCACCAACGACATCGCTGCCGGAAGCGATTGGCGGCGTGCGGAACTGGGACTACCGCTACACCTGGCTCAGAGATGCGTCATTCACGGTGGATGCACTGCTCAGCCTGGGAGAAAATACGGTGGCGCTCTGGTTCTTTGAGTGGCTCTGTCGTGTATGCCAAAGTGATTGGGAGCAGTTCCAGATCATGTACAGAGTGGACGGTACCTCTGATATTCCCGAGGAGGAACTTAGCCACCTCAGCGGCTATCGTGATTCTGGCCCAGTCCGCATTGGGAACGGAGCGGCAGGCCAGTTGCAGCATGACATCTACGGTGAGGTACTCTCCAGCGCGTACATCCTGGCGCAGAGCGGCCACTCCATAACAGAGGAGCACTGGAACCTCCTGCAAACGCTGGCGAACCAGGCAGTAGAACATTGGACAGAGCCGGACAGCGGTATCTGGGAGGTGCGAGGTGGGCCCTTCCACTTTGTACACTCAAAAATAATGTGCTGGGTAGCCATGGACAGAGCCATCAAGTTGGGGCATGAGACGGGCCACCTCGATGATATCGCCAAGTGGGAAGCAACGGCGGAAGCTATCAAGGCCGAAGTGTTGGAACGAGGCTGGAACGAGGAGAAGCAGTCCTTTGTCCAGCACTACGATACGTCAGCGATTGACGCCTCTCTCCTGCTGATTCCTATCGTCGGGTTTCTACCTGCCGATGACCCAAGAGTCGCCTCAACGGTGGCACGCATTCAGGCCGAGCTTCAGGACGGGGCGTTCGTCCATCGTTATCGAGTCGCTGAAACCGACGACGGCCTCTCAGGCGATGAGGGGGCGTTCACGCTATGTTCGTTCTGGCTGGTGCGAGTATTGGCGAGGCAGGGAAAGGCGGAGGAGGCAAGGACGCTCTTCACGGAACTCCTCACGTTCGGCAACGAGCTGGGTCTCTTCTCAGAGATGATAGATCCGGCAACGGGTGCCGCTCTGGGAAACTTCCCTCAAGCGTTCACCCACCTGGCGCTCATCCTGGCTGCTCGCGACCAGGGTTGAACCCTGGACCCGGATCACTGCGGGCACCTAAGACAGAGTGTATCTAGATACTATCCAGTTGGGTCAGTCGCTCATGGGTCAGTCCGTTTAGCTGGCGGGGATGCCATGAACATCAACACGCCCGCAAAAAGCCAGCCGACTGCGATGATGAGGAACGCCACGGTATACGAGTCACGCAGGTCAAAGAGTACCGC
>CAVOCU010000132.1:0-3469 GCA_963694315.1 Dehalococcoidia bacterium
GCCGGGAGAGCCTGAAGAACTTTGCAGTTCCTCAGTTCTGGATCCAGGCTCATGAGTCAGTGAAGGCCAAGATATTCCAGGGCCCCGGCGCACGGGACACGGGAGAAACGTTCTTTGGTCAGGACGTTGACCGTGAGATTGACCTACCAGGACATCGGGAAGGTGCGCTCCATTTGGTGCGCGGCCTTCAGGCTGCTGGCTGGGACCCCACCTACTCTTTGGAGAACCTACACCCCGGCGGCGTGGCCCACACCTTCAATGGTGTGCTGACGCATTTGGACTGGGGAAAGTGGGACTTCAAGACGCCCGTGGTCCCCGTTTCCATTGACCCCTTTGGCCTGCGGGACCGCGTGGCCGATGGCTGCACGCCCATCGACGAGAACACTGTGTTCCCAATCTCCGCTCAGCGCGCCTTTGACCTTGGCAGGGAGACCGCCAAGATTCTCAAGGCAAGCCCCTGGAAGGTTGCATTGGTTGCTGGTGTCGGTTGGTCCCACGCGAACAACTCCGGCTGGGACAAGGGTCGCATCCACCCTGACATTGCAGCGGACAAGGTTCGTTACGACGAAATGATGGCCAACAAGTTCGACACCTGGAACAAATTCACACGTGATGAATTTGAAGAGCATGCTCAGTGGGAGCTGCTCATCTGGATTGCTCTGGCAGGCGCCATGACTGAACTTGGCGCCAAGATCAACTGGGGTGACTTTGCCGGTTACCACATCTTCAACTCGGTCTGGGTGAACTGCGCATTCAACGTGGTGTAAACCAAGGCCACTGTGCATTCAGTACGACTGGCAAGAGGGGGCCTGCTTTCAAACAGGCCCCCTCTCTTTTTGTGTATAGCGTGATAACGGAAGCAAAGGAGGAAGCGAAATGAGACTTGAAGGAAGAGTGGCCCTGATAACCGGGGCCAGCAAGTACATGGGTGGAACTATTGCCTCATTCATGGCGGAGGAGGGTGCAAAGGTAGCTGTCAACGATATTGTCCCTGAGGTGGCGGAGGAGACGGCAGCGCATATCCGCTCCAAGGGGCATGAGGCCATTGCTATCCCCGGCGACATTACGGATGAGGCGTCGGTCAAGGCTATGGTGGCCAAGGCCACGGATGCCTTTGGCTATGTGGACATTCTGGTGAATAATGCAGGGAAGCAGTACCAGCAGGGCGTACTAGAGGTGGAGTTGGACAAGTGGAACCAGCAGATTGCCATCTTCCTTACAGGCACCATGTTGCTCACTCGTGAAGTGTCTAAAGTGATGGTGGACAAGAAGAGGAAGGGCTGCATCCTGACCATTATTTCCACCGCAGGTCATCAGGGGCAAGCGGGCAACCTGGCGTATTGCACGTGTAAGGCGGGACTGCTCAACTTCACGCGCGCGGCCGCTATGGACATGGCGCGCTACGGCATCCGGGTCAACTGCATTACACCCACCTCCATGGAGCACGCACTGTATAGGGATGGCATCTTCCCCGGCACCACACCTCGTGTGGTTAACCCTGCAGACCGTACATACACGTCGTTCACCCGCCAGGAGGCCTTGGAGGGCATACCCACGGGTCGCTTCACGCGGACGGCGGACATTGCGAAGACGGCGGTGTTTCTGGCATCAGATGACGCAGAGCAGATCACAGGAGAGAACATTAACGTTGACGGTGGCGTCCTGGCCCGTTACTGGCCCTGGCTCCCCGGCAAATTCTCAGGCATCACGGTTGATGATTACAAAGAGAACGTTATGCAGCCGTTGGAATGGGGTGAAATTCCCGGCGAGTAGGGACGTGGTTGCGAGTATATAAAAAGAGGGGGCGCTACTGCGCCCCCTCTTTTTGAGTAGCCGATGTTTTATGTGAAAGCCATAGTGCCCACGCCCACTGTGACGAGGACTGCGGCTGTCCCTTTTGCCATGAAGGAGCTTCTGCTGGAAGGCTCTGCAAGCATCCGGGGCAGGAAGAAGCCAACGAACGTCATGTACACCAGTACAATCAGCGGCCTGGCGCCCATGATGGCGGAAGCCAGAGATACGGGCCCGAGAGCAAGAGCGGTCATTCCCGTAACGATGGCAATTAACTGCGCACTAATGGCTATGCCTGCGATGGAAAGGGCGCTTCTATTCCGGATGGTCTGCTTAGCCTCTGCCCATGACCTTGAAAGTAGCACCGCACCAAAGTAAACAGGAGCCCCTGCGCTGGTAAACAGGGCATAGACGTGCGCTGTCTCCAGGTGGCCGAGCGCGTATTTGACAAGAATAGTTATTACTCCCATGCCAAAGCTGGCGGCAAGCAAGATAAAGAACGGCCTGCCTATCTTTACTCGACTTCCTGGCAGTGACTGGTGCAGCGATGCGATAAGTGCTCCCGTAAGCACCATGCCTATGGTTAACCATTTGAGCGGGGTAAGATTTTCCCCAAGAAAGAACACTGCAAGGACTGCAACGAACATTGGGTTGGTGTCCACGACCGGCACTATCCGACTGATCTCTTTTTCACGGCGAACTACATTGGAAATCATCAAGTTCACAATTGCGCTGGTGCCTCCGGCAGCTAGGACCGCCATGACCGGAGTGGAAATCCAGCCCTCTGGCAACGGATTGATGATCAGTATGGTTGAGCCTATAGCCAGATAGACCACACCACCCAAAAGGCCAAAGACGTACACGTTGATGGAATACCTTTGAAAGGCGTACTTCTGCACAATGGCGTACGCTGACAAAGCGATGGCGCTAATGATGGCGAGTATGATCCAGTTCATCGTATGACCCATTCAGTGACAGCAGCTATAAAGAAAAAAGGTAACCACAACTGGCTACCTTCTAACGGGTCACACAGCCATATGCTGGTCTGTCCGCTAACCGTCCTCCGTGCTGTCGCCGTTGGACTGCTCATCAGTGGACCCGTTGTCCGGTATATTCAAAATCTCTCGGATGCCTGCGGCGTTGATTCCCTTGTCCCCCAGGTCCGCGATCTTTTGTATCAATTCCAGGTCTGCGTCGGAGTACAGCCGCGTACCACCTTCTGTCCTGGATGGCTCCAGGAGACCGGCTGCCTCAAATGCACGTAGCCTATGTTCAGCGACTCCCGTGAGGTTGGAAGCCACGCTGATTGGATACTTCCCTACGTCCAAATCTTCGATGATTCATCCTCTGGCCTATGAATTGGCACCGACTGGAGCCATAGACCGAGGGGAAGGATACCAGTGATACCGCACATCTGAAAGAGGCTTTCTTACTGCTCAATGGCTGTACCTGCTAACGGTGCACCGCGACCTCCTATAATCTAACATATATCATTAGATAATACAACTAATAAAGTAAAATATAATGAATGATTTAGCAAGACTATATGCCTTACTAAATTAGTAATACTGAGATATTACGTTAAATAAATACATTATTCTTACAATATGTTCTATCAAGCCACCTGTATATACTTCAGGTAATACCTATGCAGTAAGGTAGCCAGCAAGAAATGCAA
>CAVOCU010000133.1:0-3463 GCA_963694315.1 Dehalococcoidia bacterium
CGAGATATCCATGCTGGACCAGATGAGTCGCGGTCGACTTGAGTTGGGCGTGGGGCGAGGCGTCTCGCTGCTCGAGGCAAAGGTCTACGGCATCAATGACCTTGAGGATTCCCGCAGTCGATACCGAGAGGCCCTGGACATCTTCATGACCGCCTGTGGCACGGACGTGCTCAACTACGAGGGTCAGTACAACTCCTATCACGAATTGGAATTACACAACAAGCCGTACCAGAGCCCGTATCCGCCGTTGTGGTTTCCCAGTAGCAACAAGGATGTCATCCAGTTCACTGCCAGCCACGGGTACAACACCGTCCTGCCGGGCACTGCGGAGAACATACGAGGGATGCTGGAACAGTATCGCGAGGTGTGGGTTGAGCACAAGGACGATCCTGGCAGGCATAACGCCCACGTCGCAACGCCCAAGCTCGGACGGAGCCACCACATCCTGGTTGCAGAGACTGACGCTGAAGCAGAAGCCTTGGCCGGCCCGGCCCACACTGTTTGGTCAGAGCACATCCAGCATTTGTGGAAGAAGAACGGGCAACAAGCACCCATCTCTACAGCGCGCGCGCGCGGAAGTGGTGCCGACCAGGTTGTTGTTTGCGGCGCTCCCAAGACGGTGGTGCAACAGCTTGTGCAATCCATCAGGGAATCCACCGTCAACTACGCCATGCTGGTCTTCTCCTTCGGGAACTTGAAGCCTGAGCATGCTGAGCACTCGCTAGAACTGTTCATCAAAGACGTGATGCCCGCGGTACGTGCCGAGTTGGGCTCGACCAAAGAGGCCGCCGCAGGGTGAACGAACACATACGCCAAGTGGAGGACGATTCATGCTGACACCAGCCGATAACGAACTGCTTACACGGGTAGGCCCCGGAACACCCATGGGCCAGATACTAAGGCAGTTCTGGACGCCCTTCCTGCCTTCATCTGACCTGCCTGAAGCAGACGGGATTCCCAAACGTGTCCGATTGCTTGCCGAAGACCTAGTCGCTTTCCGAGACACCAACGGGAACATCGGCCTTTTTGAGGAGAACTGCCCCCACCGTGGCGCGTCCCTGTTCTTCGGTCGTAACGAAAACTGCGGCCTTGCCTGCAACTACCATGGCTGGAAATTCGATATCACCGGCGCATGCGTCGATATGCCCAACGAGCCTGCTGAGAGCAACTTCAAGGACAAAGTCCGCATCACCGCCTACCCCGTGCGTGATGTAAACGGCGTGCTCTGGGCTTACATGGGGCCTCGCGAGACGCCGCCGCCATTCCCCGAATTTGAGATCAACACTCTGCCGCCGGAGAACGTTTTCCCGCCCCACATGATGTTGGAGGAATGCAACTGGGTGCAGGGCCTTGAAGGCGACCTGGACTCGTCTCACGTTTTCTTCCTTCACGGGAGGATAGCGCCGGACGGCCCCGCTGCTGAAGGTCTATTGCGATTGCCCTTCGGTAGAGACCTGGCGCCTACGCTGGATGTAGTGCCTACACCCTATGGTGCTGTCTACTCTGCCAAACGCATTAACAACGATGAAGGCCAACGGTGGCACCGCATCACCCAGTTCATCTTCCCCTACTTCACAATGGTCGCCGCAGGACTGCCGAACATGGTTGCCGCGAGGGCTTGGGTGCCTATCGACGACGACTACCACATGCTTATCAGCATGCGTGGCAAGTTGGACGGTCCTGTGACTGATGAGGAACGTGCGCGTGCCCTCTCAGCTTTCGATAAGGGCGGCGGCTACGTGCCGGAGACGGCAGACCCCCGGACGCGCTACCTGACGGCGGCCAACAGCCAGAACAACTACGCCATCGATTACGAGGTGCAGAAGAACATCAACAAGTCGGGCATCCCGCCCCTTGGCAACCTGCAGGACAGGGCAATGACCGAGACGATGGGCAAGATCTACGATCGACGCAAAGAACACCTGGGCACCAGCGACCGTATGATCATCTTCGCTCGACAGCAGTTGATGAAGCTTTCCCGCGACTACCAGGAGGACGGCACCGTACCGGCCCTGGTGGACGATGCCAAGCTCGTTCGGGTTCGCTCTGCGTCCGCATTGTTGCAAGAGGGCGAGGACTGGCAAGCAGTCACAGCCCAGGCGCGTGACTCGGACGCCGGTGTTCCAATAGCATGGGTACCATTGTTCGACTAAATCAAAAATCGCTAAAAGAACACATTTAGGGGAGGGAACACATGCTTACCACTGAAGAGAATGAAGCGTTGACCAAAGTCGGCCCCGGAACCCCCATGGGGGAGCTACTCCGTCAGTTCTGGACACCGTTCCTGCCTTCGCGTGACTTGCTGGAGAAGGATGGCGTTCCCAAGCGCGTGAAGTTGTTTGGCGAGGATTTGGTTGCCTTCCGCGACAGCAATGGAGACGTGGGCCTCGTGGACGAGAACTGCCCCCATCGCGGCGCATCGCTTTTCTTCGGTCGCAATGAGTTTTGTGGTCTGGCATGCAACTACCACGGGTGGAAGTACGATGTGACCGGCGCATGTGTGGACATGCCCAATGAGCCGGCTGAGAGCAACTTCAAGGACAAGGTCAGGATCACGGCATACCCCGTACGTGATGTGAACAAGATGCTCTGGACGTACATGGGCCCGCGCGAGACGCCCCCGCCCTTCCCGCAGTTTGAAGTAAACACCCTGCCGTACGATCAGGTCTATGAGCCTCATGTCATGACGGAGGAGTGCAACTGGGTGCAGGGTCTTGAGGGAGACCTGGACTCATCCCATGTCTATTTCATCCACGGTAGGATATCGGCGGATTCGCCCGCAGTGGATGGCCAGATACGTGGCGTCTGGACGAACGACCGTGCGCCGAGCCTGGAGGTGGTCAGCACCCCCTACGGTGTCGTCTATTCCGCGCTACGGAAGATCAACGATCAAGGTGACATCCACCATCGCGTGAACCAGTACCTCTATCCATTCTTTAGCATGATCACCATTGATACGACGATCAACGTCCGCGCGTGGGTGCCTCTGGACGATGAGTACCATATGCTCATTCACATGAGCGGCAAGGCTGTTAATGAGAAGACGTCTCCGCAGGTGGACGCCATGATGGTGAATGGATTTTCCAGCGCCGGAGGCTATGTGCCGGAGACGCCAGATCCAAGGACACGCTACTTCTCCTTCGCCAACAAGAGCAACGATTACCTCATCAACTATGAGAACCAAAAGACCTCTGTGATGTCCGGTATCCCGTTCCTGATGAACTTACAGGACAGGGCAATGACGGAGACAATGGGTGTGACCTATGACCGGCGCAAGGAGCACCTGGGCACCAGTGACCGTATGATAATCCACGTGCGGAAGCAGTTGCTGGCTGCAAGCAGGGCCTACCAGGAAGACGGATCCGTGCCAGAGAGCGTGGACGAACCGAACTTGGTACGTGTGCGACCTGCCGGTGTCATCCTCAAAGAGGGCGTCGACTGGAAGGAAGCCACCAAGGTGGTT
>CAVOCU010000134.1:0-3341 GCA_963694315.1 Dehalococcoidia bacterium
GATGTCTCTGTAGGGCCCCAGGATGTGGCTAATGCTCTGGGTGTACCGGCGGGTCAGGCGGTTCAACTCACCGAGGCTGAATTCCTTGGGGGAGCACTGGACACCGCCCTTTGCTCCTCCAAGGGGGATGTCCACAACTGCCGTCTTCCAGGTCATGAGAGTTGCAAGGGCACGAACCTCTTCAATGTTCACACCAGGGTGGTACCGAATGCCGCCTTTGTATGGGCCGCGGGCACCGTTGTGCTGCACCCGGAATCCGGTGAATACCTCAACGTGGCCATCGTCCATGCGTACGGGAACGGAAACCTGCAACTCTCGCCACGGGTGCCGTAGCAGGTGATAGGTGTCTTCTGAAAGTCCAATCTGCCCTGCGGCGCGGTCAAAACGCCATGCGGTCTCTTCTGAAGGAGTCATATCACTATGGGGACCCTGATTGGAAATCATTGTTCCTCCCTCTATAGCATATTCGTGTGCAATCTAGCGTTGAACTAAATCACCTCTACGATACCAGTGCGATTGAAGAAAGTAACGCGGATAGCTATCCCTTTGAGAACTAGCACAATGTGCTCCGTGGTACACTTGGCGTAGGTGTTATTTCCCCAACGCTATCCTTTGTGCTGACTCCTTCGTTCTAACCCATAGCCATGACTATAGATATGATGTGGGTTACGGAGGGAACCACCAGAGACAATTCAGCGTTTCATTCCATAACGAACGGCACCAGGAGGCGAGCCTGTGAGCCCTAAGCGTCGGTCTGTAGATCCCCGTGAAGTCCCTCTGCTGGTGCGACGCGACATTGTTGTGTTCCCCAACTCGGTAGCGCAAGTCATGGTGTTCCGTGCATCGTTCCAAAAGGTTATTGACGATGCAATAGCCAATGACCGCGTAATTGCTGTGGTGGGTCGTCGCAACGTCAAACAGCGGGAATTCCTCCCAAGTGACCTTTATGAGGTTGCTACCCTCGCCACGATTTCTCGTGTGCTGAGAATGCCGGATGGTTCTGCCAGTGTTGTGCTGGAGGGAACTCGCCGCGTCCACATTGACGAGGTCACCTCAACCGACCCCTTCTACAAAGCAATGGTCACACCACTGGATGAGCCCCGGAGTCGCTCTCTGAAGTCAGAGGCTGCAATGCGCGCAGTCGTTGATCTCTTTGGTGAGGTTTCCAGGAATTCGCAGTCGGTTGGTGAAGACGATTACATTTCCGCGTTGAACGCTGCCAACAACGGGGAGTTAGCAGACCTGATAGCCAACGCGCTGCAACTCAGCATTTCCCAATCACAGGAGGTGCTGGACGAGCTGAACCCTACCAAGCGATTGGATCAGGTGCATCGGTTGCTGGCGCGAGAGATGGAAGTCCTGAAACTCCAGACAAAAATGCAGTCAGAGGTACAGCAAGAAATAGAGAAGACCCAGCGTGAACATATACTGCGTGAACACCTGCGGGTCATCCAACAGGAGCTTGGAGATGTAGACCCCACCCACAAGGAGGCGCAGGCCCTGCGGACGAAAATTGAAGAAGCAGGTATGCCTGAAGCGGTGCAGAAGAAGGCGCTGGAGGAGATGGATCGGTTGGCGCTTATTCCTAGCACGTCGCCAGAATCTGCGGTGCTCCGCAACTACCTGGACTGGATGGTGTCGCTGCCCTGGGGTGAGCCGACAGAGGACAATCTAAACACTGTGCACGCTGCAGAGGTTCTGGATCTTCATCACTATGGTCTCAGCAAGGTCAAGGAGCGGGTGCTGGAGTATATGGCTGTGCGGAAGCTCTCTGAAGGGAAACTGCACACACCAATCCTTTGCTTTGTAGGCCCTCCCGGTGTTGGTAAGACGTCTTTGGGTCGCTCCATCGCAGAAGCATTGGGTCGCCCCTTCGTTCGGATGAGCCTGGGCGGTGTTCGAGACGAGGCAGAGATTCGCGGTCATCGGCGCACCTATGTGGGCTCGCTGCCCGGCAGGATTATCCAGACCATGAAGCAGGCCGGAGCCGTTAACCCTGTGTTCATCTTGGACGAGTTGGACAAGGTGGGGGCCGACTTCCGTGGGGATCCTTCCTCGGCGTTGTTGGAGGTCTTGGACCCGGAGCAGAACTACGCTTTTAGTGACCATTATTTGGAAATCCCTTACGACCTTTCAAAGGTGCTCTTTATTGCCACGGCCAACCTGCTGGACACGGTGATTCCGGCTCTCAGAGACAGGCTTGAGATTATTGAACTGCCAGGGTACACAGAGGAAGAGAAGCTCAACATTGCTCAACGGTTCCTTGTGCCCAAACAGATCCATGAGAACGGGTTAGATGAGCATAAAGTGGAATGGGGCCTTGAGGCGTTACGCCGCTTGATTCGTGAGTACACCCATGAAGCCGGCGTACGGAACTTGGAGCGGGAGATTGGTAGCGTGTTCCGTAAGGTGGCTAAGACGATTACCGATGGCGGCACTCCTCCTGCGCGTATCAACACTGCCTACCTGACGAAGGCCCTGGGGCCGCCACGATACAGTTGGGGCGCTGCTGAAGAACACGATGAGATTGGCGTGGCCACTGGCGTTGCGACAACCTCAGTTGGCGGGGACGTGCTTGCTGTAGAGGTCACAATAATGGAAGGCAAGGGGGAGTTGACCCTGACGGGCTCCCTGGGTGATGTCATGAAGGAGTCTGCGCAGGCCGCTTTGAGCTATGCCAGATCACGCGCAGAGACCTTGAAGCTCCCTCCCAAGGTGTTTGAGAAAAACAATATCCATGTCCATGTTCCCTCAGGGGGGGTACCCAAGGACGGGCCTTCTGCTGGAGTCACGCTGGCAACTGCGCTGGTGTCTGCATTGTCCGGACGGGCTGTGCGCAAGGACGTGGCAATGACCGGAGAGGTGACGTTGCGGGGCCGAGTGATGGAAGTTGGTGGTATCAAGGAGAAGGTGCTGGCCGTTCATCGTGCTGGCATTAGAACCTTTATCCTGCCTAAGAAGAACGATAAAGACCTGCTGGACGTGCCTGCACAGGTGCGCCGGACGTTGACCTTTGTGCCTGTAGAAACTATGGATGAAGTCCTGGCGGTAGCGCTGGTACCATCAACTACTATCTAGGTTTGAGAGAATGATATGAACTGGTTAGACATTGTAATCATTGCGTCAATGGGATTCGCCGGGTTAATGGGCTATAAAACCGGAGTCATAAAGGGGTTCCTAAGCATCATCGGCATCATTGTCGGCGTTGTGCTTGCCGGCCAGATTGGTGGCGAAGTAGGCGCTAAGCTGACGTTCATCGATAACCCTGACGGCGCGACAATCGCGGGGTACGCCGTCGTGTTCGGTGCGGTGTTCATCGGGTCGTTAATGGCGGCCAGCGT
>CAVOCU010000135.1:0-3308 GCA_963694315.1 Dehalococcoidia bacterium
CAATAACCTGATGTGGTCATCGGACTACCCGCACAACGCTTCCTCATGGCCCAACTCCCAGGAAGTGGTGCAAAAGTCCACCTTTGACGCCGTTAAGGATGAGACGGAGCAGTACAAGCTGGTTAGAGAGAATGGGATGAAGCTGTACGGATTAGACCCTGTATCGGTGTAACTTCAGGGGCTATTGACCCGAGATAATGGTAGTGTTTGGCAGGGCCGCAGTTGACTGACAGCGAGGCCCTCAGAAAAAGCGCGACAACCGCCGTAAAATTGACGTAAGAGGAGCAAAGAATGAGACGCATACGTAATTTGTCATTGGTCGGAGCAATCGCAATCATTGGGGTGCTGCTGCTGGCAGCCTGCGGCGCTGACCCAACAGCCACGCCGGCAAACACTGCAACACCGACTCCCACGCTGGCCCCCGGTGAGACGCCGCAACCCACGGCCACATCGATGCCCACGGCAACAGCCACGCCTACGCCAAGCGCGTTTGATCAGCTGGTGGCCAGGGCCGCTGCGGGTAACGGCACTATTCGGTACGGTCTTGAAGGTGTCGCTCCTGAGGTCATAAAAGCTAAAGAAGCGGCCTTTGAAGCCCGGTTCGGCATACCTATAAGAATCGAGTCCGAGCCTGGCCACTCAAGTCGGGACATTCCGGTGAAGGTCATAGAGTCTGCCCAGGCCGGTCGTGGTGTGGTGGACATGGTCTTTGGTGCCAACACTAATTTCATGAATCTCTTCACGGGAGGCCATCTCGCAAAGCCCGACTGGGATGCCATCTATGAGGGCTTCCCCCTTGCTCAGCAGATGCGAGAAAACGTTCCTGCCATTCCCGGCGGACCCAATGGCACGGTGCTGAGCGACTACTGCATGCACCTTGGCATGTCTTCCTGGGTGCTGGTATACAACACGCTCAACGTAACACCAGCTGAAGTGGATGGCATCGCCCTAGATGACCTCACCACACCTGCGTGGAAGGACCGTATAGCCTGGGATGCCCGAGGTCTGGGTCTATTTGTCCTGCCTCTAGCTGACGGCTGGAGTGAGGATCGTATGCGCATCTTTGCGCACAACTATGGTGCAAACGGCGCCAAGCTCATCTCAGGTGGCAGCAATGGCATAGTTCAGACGCTGATTCAAGGTGAAGCGGACATTGCATTGGCGTCCGCCACCACTGCTAACCGAAACATTAAGGCGGGTGCACCACTAGCCCTAGCTTTCCCTGGAATGGTGCTTGGCGGGTACCGCGTCTCCTGCCCAATCAGCCCCAGCGCCAACGACCCTGACCTGGCACAGTTGTACTGGGCCTGGGAGCACTTTGAAGGCGCTTACATTGAGTCCTTGGAGTTCGGTGGCGGTGAATTCCGCATTTACGACGGTGAAGAGGGTAAGTTCCCACTGGTGGATCAAGCCAAGGCTGCCGGCATCACTGCGGATCATCTTGTCTTCCCGGTGACTGCAGAAGACGTTGCCAACGGCACTCCTTGGCGGGCCATCGGCATTGCGGCATTGAAGGCCGGAGTTGCGTCAGGTGAGATGATTTCTCAATAAAGTACAAAGGTTGATAGCTAAGGGGCCTCTCTTCCTGAGGCCCCTTAGTAAGTTTTAAAGGGTATGGGAAATGGCTCAAGCAGATATCGTAAAGAAGCCTGCCTTGGCGCGCCGATCGGTGCAAGCACTCCTAGAGCCTCGAGTGTTTGCACCGGTTATCGCCATGCTTGTGCTATCAGTCCTTGTGATTATACCCCTGGCCACTATGGTGATTGCCGCCTTCCGACCAGCAGATGTCCTTCCTTTGTCTGCTGGCGGGTGGACCACGGAGAACTTTGTCTCCGCGTACACCGGCGGGGATCTCTGGCCTATTATCAAAAACACCATTATTTATGCCGGTGGCGGCGTCTTATTTGCCTTGCCACTGGCCTTTGCCTTCGCGTTCCTCACGGAGAGGACGGACATGCCCTTCCGTAACTCCATGTACACCTTGATGTTCATTCCCATGAGCACTCCCGTATTTGCTACATCCTTGGGCTGGGTACTGCTCTTGGGACCAAAGGCCGGCACCATCAACCAGTACATCCGCATAATCACTGGGAGCGATGCCATTACCGGACCCATCAATATTTTCACTATGGGCGGGTTAATTTTTGTTCATGTGCTGGGCGTTGTCCCGTCCATGTGGCTATTTCTCATTAGCGTGCTGCGGAACATGGATCCGGCACTTGAAGAGGCGGCCGCCACCGCGGGCTCCAGCAAGTGGAGGATAATGCGCCGCATCACCATCCCATTGATGTTGCCCGGCGTGACGGCCGTGTTTATCTACTTCTTCATTTCAGGCATTGAGTCCCTGGAACACCCGTTGGCTCTCGGCCCCACAGCGGGCATTGAGACCCTCAGCACAAAGATATTTTTCACACTTCTCCCAACTGCTGACGCCGGGAGGAATTACGGCATCCCAGCCGCCATTGGCATGCTGGGGCTAGCGCTGGGGCTGATAGGTATGGGTACGTACTTGTACATGGTTCGCAGGGCCTCCAGCTACGCCGTTGTCGCAGGCAAAGGATTCCGGCCACGGATCCTACGTCTTGGTAATTGGAAGTGGGTTGCCGTTGGATTCGTGGGGCTATACATGGCAATCAAGGTAGTTTTGCCTTTTGGCATGCTTATCTATGCCAGCTTACTGAAATTCTATATGCCGCCCGTGCCTCGGCTTTTTGACAAGATAGTTTGGACAACCAACAACTATGAAAGGCTTTTGGATTATCGGTTCTTTGGCCGGTACTTCGTTAACAGTTTCGTCGTTGCCATTATGGCCGCGTTTATCACTATGTTGCTGGTCTCTTTTATATCCTGGATGGTGGTCAGGTACCCATCTCCCTTAACTCGATTGGTCAATATTTTAGCATTCATGCCCCTGGCCATCCCCGGGGTCATCTCCACCATTGCCTTCTTCTTACTCTTTATTGGCACGCCTCTCTATGGCACCTTGCTGTTGCTGGCTCTGGCCTTTGTCGCGCGTTATCTTGCCTTTGGCACACGTCTCATGCACTCCGCCCAGTTGCAGATCCACAAAGAATTAGAAGAGGCCGCGATGGTCAGTGGGGTTGGCGTTGCAAAAACCTTCTTCCTGATTAATTTGCGCCTGCTCATCCCTGCCTTTGCAAACGGTTTCCTATGGGTGCTTGTACACGCCGCCAAAGACTTCTCCGTGGCGCTGCTGTTAGCCAGTTCCGGTACACTGCTGATTGGTAACATTTTCTATGGTGCATTCACTGGCGGCAGGTACCCGGAAGCATCTTCCATGATGGTGG
>CAVOCU010000136.1:0-3308 GCA_963694315.1 Dehalococcoidia bacterium
AGCAAATACCAGCGTCACAATAGGGCCAACCACGAGCAACAACAATATGGCTAGCCCGATTAAGGGAACGTAGACACGTGGTTGTGTAAGCCTATTCCAGGCAACCCGAGAGCCAGATGGTCTCGAGATTGTGGCATTTGCCATGTCTTTTCCCTTCCTGGGAACTACCTTTCCGTCTTATCTCATCAAACTCTCAATGCTGATTGATACAGTATGCCCCCCTAGCCTGTGGGCTAAGGGGGCATACACATTTCCCGTCTAGTAGTTGTAAGGCACCTTTGTGCCTGTCCGGATACCCTCAAGCTGTGCATCCATGGCAATCTGCCGGTATGCACCAGTCTTACCCGCCTCTTCTTGCGTGCGAGCATACACCAACTGGTCAACCCGCAAGCCTTTGCCCCAAATGTCATCTATGTACGGAGCGAGAGCATGCTGCTCCTCTGTCAGGAATCCAGCGCTACCGTAGTTGATGGGGGCCTTAGCAATAGCTGGGCGACCTTCCGTGATGTCCCAGGCCCAGAACAGTTCGGCCATGTCCTCGTCGTTTACGCCAAATTTCGGCAAGCAGGACACGTTGGGGTTAGCACCCGTAGTGAACTCAGTAATCGCAAAGTCAATGGGCTGCCCCTTCTGCTTCAGGTCCCAAGCGCCGTTGGCCAGTCCAATGTCGCCCTCACCCTGAAGGATGGCCTGGTGAACGCCTCGGCTACCGCCGGGGAAGATCTTCAGGTCATTGGCACCAAGGTTGTTCATGAAGGCCGCGGTGCGCGCCTCATCCCAACCTGGGGCCAGAGGGAAATAGTAGAAGCCCAGGGCGCGCTCGTCCGCAACAACCCTGCCCTGCCATGCGTCCGTCAGCAAGTCAGCGTGGGTCAGGTTGGCAACTTCTTCAGCCGTAACGTTACGGGGGTTGTAGTTCCAGACCCAGGCGCTGTGGAAGGCAAGTGCGCAGTAGTCCTGCATGCTCTCACCAGCAGAAGTGGTCCAGTCAGGCGACTGCAGCCGGAGAGCTTCCAGTTCCGGCCACTCCTGAAGAACCACTTCCCAGTTAGGCTTCCGCATGAAGCCTTGTTCCAGGATTGGGAATGAGATTGCCGCGTTACCCCAGAGCATGGAGTCAATGATGCCGTTTCCGCCCTCAGCGGCCACGGTAATCTTCGTCGGCATGTCCCGGACCGGGTGGCCCGGCTCATTCTCAAGAATCAGTTCAAAACCAAAGCGCTCCAACCAGGCAGCTTCCAGGCCTTCAATCGCCTCATCGGAGTGGAAGCCTAAGGGGGCACGCACCACGTGGTTGGATGCACGGGCCCGCTCAACCAGCGCAACAAACTCGCTGTTGCTCACCATCGCCTCTTCGGTCGGCGTGGCTGCGGGTGCAGTGCTGTCACCCTGTGGGGTGTTGGTGGCCGCCGGTGCCACAGTAGGATCGTCCCCACCACACGCAGCCAACAACAGAACCAACACCATGCTCAATGCTGTGAGCAGAATTCCTCGTCTTCGCAAGTTCATGATTCCTCCCGTACCTATAATATTCCCCAGTCCGCACTTCTCACTCGCCCTGACCATGTTCCGAATCTTCCTGGGGGAAGCTTCGACATATCTGCCGTCACGGCGTTGAAATGTTCAACTATGAGATCAGCCCACCCCCCTGTATGCCCGGGGGGGCAGAAACACATCCTCCGTCAATACGCGGCGACCACCCAGTATAAGGACTATGCCCGTCACCAGATTTATGACATTGTCCGCAGGGTGCTCCAGGTTGGCAAACCCCAGATTTGGGGCAGCCCTGCCTGAGACGGCGAACCCAATCACGGCCAGAACAATGAATATGAATCCAACGTTGGTTGTCCAATCATGACGGACACCCGGCGCCCACATCCATCCTGACCACGCCAAGAGGACGCCAATGACAATGTAAAAAATGTTCGTTGCTCCGGCCCCATCTTCCATAGGGAGGAACCATCCAATGATTCCCCAGGCCACCAAAAGGCCGCCAACTACGAGTAAAAATGGTCCTATTGCTGGTCGAGCCATTGCTTGCAATCACCCCTTGGTATTCAGTCAGGTCCGTGCACAGACAGCGGGCGGGAGCCTATCTGCTTTGTTCGTAAATGTCAATTATGCGCGATGAATAGGTTGGTCCATTTCACATGGCAGTATTCCCTAATTACTACGTCTATTTTCAGGCTGTGGTTTTCTTTGTCACAGCCAATCAGTCCCCAGGCCTAGGTGGACTGCTCTGCCTTCTGACCGTCCTCGGCGCTAGAGGTGGACTCTCCCATATGGTTGTCTCTTGCGCTGGCGCACAACTTCCGCCATATCACCAACGGTGAGTCATGCGATGAGAAATTTTCGGGATAGTCGTAGTGTTGATTCACCACGGCCTTCATATCCTGGCGGGAGAAGTTGGTGTAGTGCATCCAATTGTGGAAGATGTTCCAGTAGAAACTTTCCCACAGCTTGGCAATCCAGCTTGTGCCAGCGGACCAATGGTAATAGACCATCAATGTGAGGTCTTCCGTCGCCGGAATCGCATGGCGTGTGTAGGTGTAGCCACGGTTATCAAAACGGACCATGCCGGGAAGGTGGAGCATGGAGCCCCCCCACTCTGCCTGCTCCTTTTCAGTCAACACAGACCATGTGGGCTGCGCTTTTAAGTTCCGTTTAAGGGCAAATTTGAACATCCAAGTCCAGAGCTTCCGCCAGTGACTCTTGGGCCACTTGTGGCCGAGTTTGGTGAAATAGACGTCCTGCCCCTGAATGCGGTTGCTCCGTACGTTAAAGTTCCGGACAACGGCTGCACGGCCATTCACCGACTCAGACCGTGGCCCTACAGGGCCACTGAAGCTGATGGGGAATTGGCCCACACGGAACGAGTTCCGGTGTACGTAGGGAGCGTGGGCGTCGGCGGCATTTTCCACACTCTGACGCCAATTGCACATCCAGTATTCCAAGTGAAACTTAATATGCGCGTCTTCTCGGAACACTTCCGGTGGTATGTCCTCTTCTATAGGAACAGGGTCACCCTCACCCATCCAGACAAAGACCATGCCCTTGAGCACTCTGGTGGGGTACATACGAGGCTTAATTCCCAATTCTGGCAATTTGGAGTCGTCACCCTCCACTAGGACGGCCAGCAATTCACCGTGCTCACCAAACGTCCAGCCATGGTAGGGGCAGGTGATGGTCCCTTCCCAGTGACACTCACCCTCTGCCAGGTTACCGCCACGGTGAGGGCAAATAGAGGATATGCACGCTACTTCAGCGTCCTTCCCGCGGAAGAACACAAGGTCAGTCCCAAGCAATTT
>CAVOCU010000137.1:0-3190 GCA_963694315.1 Dehalococcoidia bacterium
CAAGGGCAGAGAAAACGACTCATAATCGTTGGGTTGATGGTTCGAATCCATCCGGGCCCACCACTTCATCACACTCCGGTGGCTAGCAGACCTACGGTGCAGACTCTATGACCTTAATCTGTACCTCAATCTCTTTAAGTCGCGTGTAGTCCTCGTCGGCCAGCTTGTAGCAGCGGTCAAGGTACAGCTGGGCCAGGTCGCCGCCGGTACGTGAAGAGTCTTTGGCTGATTTCACCAAGGCGTCTACCTGATAGTTAGCTGGCAGATAACGTGCCAACAGCCCTATCTCCTCCTCAGCCTCCTGCACCCCTCGGACATCGTTGCCCTCCACGGCAAACCGCAGCTGACCAATGAGCTTCGCCAACTCCGCCAGGCGGTCACGCTCTCCCATCAACTCAAACAGCACTTCATTCACGCCAGGGCCATCAATAAACTCCGATGATTGCGGTGCATCAACGGGCAATGCACCCTGGATATAGGCCTGATATCGTTGCGCGTACTCCTGAACCAGATCGTTCACCAACACTAGCATGTCCTGAACCTGGGATGGCGATACCTCACCGCCAAAGAGCATATCGTCGCCGCGAGCGTTGACTAAGGTCTCCAACCGCTCCTGACTACCAACCTCCTCCGGCATTGGAGGGAAGGCAAAGGCAGATAGCTCCTGGGCGTTCACTTGGGGTATCTGGTTGGCCAGGAAGGGAGGCATATACTTCACCAGGTCAATGGAAATGGGCAGCACCACCACGTACGTAGCGTAGAGCTTTTCCGTTCCGCCCGCCTCCCTGAAGTACAGGAGGGCATGGCCCTTCGGCGATGTTGTGTCTCCCCTATCAAACACTAAATCCATATATTCCCCTAGCTACAATTGCACCCCCATTATAGACTACGGAGCCTTCACAGCCTATGAGGGGCGCGTTGGCTATGCGTGCCTCTCAAGCTAGAATGACCCCATGACTGGCATCCAACGATTGTCCAAAGGGTTGATTGAGCGTGGCCTGACGGTGGCCGTTGCCGAGTCTGCCACTAGTGGTCTCGCGGGCTATCTCCTATCATCCTTACGCAGGATCGTCCACGTACTTCCTGGGCGGGGTCATAGCGTACGCCAACCAGGCGAAACAAAGCCTCCTCCACGTGCCTGAATCAGCTTTCGCCAGAGGAGCGGTAAGCCCAGACATAGCTGGGGCAATGGTCAGACATAGCTGGGGCAATGGCCAGAAGCGTACGAGAGTTGTTGAACGCGGACATTGGGATAGCTGACACCGGCATCGCCGGGCCCGGTGGCGCCACGGAGACCAAGCCGGTAGGACTGTTCTACATTGCCCTGTCAGCCCATGACGAATACGAAGTAGTGCGGAAATACCATTTTGACGATAACCGTGAAGGTAATCGCAAAGCAGTGGCAGATGCCATGCTCGCCCTGGAGCAGGAATACCTAGATACCCCTCAGTATCGTTCCCCAAAGCACTAGACTCAGGCAAAGAACGGGATATACTACGTCGCGTAGGATAGTCGTCTATCAAGATGGCTATGTTCAGAAAGTTGCTGAAGCACAGCAGAAGGAGACTGGTTTGAGGATCTATCTGGGTAATCTCCCGTATGACTCTGAAGAGGAGGCTCTTGAACAGACATTTCGAGAATATGGACAGGTCGAATCTGTCACCATTATTCGGGACAGAGACACCGGTCGGTCCAAGGGTTTTGGTTTCGTAGAGATGCCAGAGGGCGGCGAGGCCCAGGCAGCCATTGATGCAATGAACGGAAAAGAGATGGGTGGACGCACACTCACAGTAAACGAGGCCCGACCCCGCGAGGAGCGCACCAGCGGCGGCGGTGGTGGTGGATACCGCGACTAGGGTATTCTAGTACATGGGATTGCAGCCTTTCTAGTGCATTCCCAGTGTCTGTCCCAATGCGCGGGCGTAGCTCAGCGGTAGAGCCCCTGCCTTCCAAGCAGGTTGTCGTGGGTTCGATTCCCATCGCCCGCTCCAATTCCTAGCTAACTCAGCTACGCGGAAAACAGCACCTAACGGTGTTGTTTTTTTTGTTAGGGCGTTGCTGTGGGAGTAAGGGTAGGAGTCAGATCAACCCCCGTAATCAGCTTCACAGAAGGGACAGGCTTCTGGTCCAGTAAGTTTGCTCCTTCTGCGCCGATGGTCTTTCGTACGCTGTACTGCACCCAATACCTTCCAGCTTGCAACACCTGCACGTTCCAGGTCACAGCAGTCTGAATTCCTGGCTGCAACGCTGTGCCCAGCGCCGTGTTGAACTGCCCAATGACGATACCCTGGTCATCCAGCACCACGGTCTCCACCACGTACTTCCATGCTATTGTCCCTATGTAAGTGTCACTCCCAGGCTGGCCTGAGCGCCTATCGCCATTGTGACACCGCTGGCCGGCGTATAGCTCACTATCGATGCCTTGGGTAGTGTCGTCAGTGTCACCAGAGGACCAGGCAACGGCGTGGATGTCGGGGCCGGAGTTGGTGTGGCCGTAGGCGGAAAAGTCGTTATCGCCGTAGGCGTCAACGTGGAAGTAGCCACCGCAATCTGGGTTGGCGTTGCTGCCGAAAGAGGCCTCGGGGTCACGGCTGGTAGTGGCGCAGGCCGCGGTGTAGGTATAGCAGTTGGCAACAGAGTAGGGATAAGTGTTGGCATTACCGTTGCTGTCGACTCAGCAATGCCAGGGGTTGGAGTCGATATTGGGGTGACGGTCGATGTCGGCTCCACCACCGAAGTAGCAGAGGCCTTGGGTAGCTGAACGGGTTCAGCCGTCGGTTGAGGAGTTGCTACTATGGTCTGAGCAAGTTCATCGGACAAAGCCGCTGAGACAGAGTCGGCTTCAATCCCACCACAAGCGGTAGCCATCAGCGTAAATGCGGCAACAAGCATAATCGCCCACCACTTCATAGGAATGGTGACGGGGGTACGAACTGGCTTCGCAATAAACATAGGCATAGGTAATCTCATCGCGCATGTGTGAGGCATGGCTCCACTGCAAGGGTATTGGCATTACTGTCCTCCAGCTAGCGGACTAACCCCAATCATGGGTAAGGGCATGCCCTGAATATGAACGGTGCACATTTCGGCGAACGTCCCCGTGGAACGCACTAGGAGCCTAAAGAACGGCTCCCCCCTTCAGATTGACCCAGAACTACTGCCTTTAGTCCTATTTTCCGTTGACACCCTC
>CAVOCU010000138.1:0-3151 GCA_963694315.1 Dehalococcoidia bacterium
AATTAATCACGAGCGAGTACATTGCACCTGTGTCACTCAAACCCATGGAGGGTTCACCAGGAGAGTATCTATCCCCTTTTAAATACAATTTTGCGTACCCTTGTTTATCGGTCTTAAAATTTCCAAACCCCACAATTCTGATATTGGCCTTATGTACAGGTAAACCATTTGCGTCAAGAACTCTCAATTTGGCTGTATTCCCAGGATTAAGGAACCTAATGAGAGCCCCTTTCGTCTTTTTCAGGAATCCTGGGAGGGATTCCGCTGGGACATTGTCCACTACGTCTTTTGCATAATCGAGACGCTTGGGAATACGCCAGTTTGGCCCGTACTTAACCTGCAGATACTCCTCTGGAGGATTGGGAACCAAAAAAGTTTTTCCTAAGAAGGTGATCTCTTTTAAGCGATGAAATAGCTTAACCGGGAACCAGACCCCCGGCCAATGGTAAACCTGCTCGGCTATAACCCGGTGAAAGACGAGATCAATCCTTATGTCATCTTTCAACAATGATGAGTAGATAACATTGTTGGAACTTTCAGGTTGGGCGACATAATAGTCATTTTTTCGAAATTCCACCATGACAGGCTCTATTGATTCTTCTGTGAACCCGTTAGAACCAAGAATTACCCCTAAGTCCAAGTCATCATCCCATGGGATAAAAGCATTATCCCTTACTACCCCAAGGCAGGTTCCTTGACGTAGAAAGAATTGGACCCCCAAGCCATCTAGGATCTCCTTCGCTTCAAGAAGTAATCGCTCAGCGGTCACCATGTTCATAGCGGGGGTGGTTCTTATCAATTCATTTTGAGCCTCAACGTTGACCCTGTCACTGTTTTTCATCAAAGACCCCCTAATATGTTCTGCGAACCGGCGGTTTTTCCAAGGTGCCTTGGTAAAAATAAGCAAACCCGTAAACAACATAAAAGCTATCTATATAAAAGCAGGAAGAAGGAATTTAGATTCGGCTCAGTGTCCCTCAATTCGTACCTAACCTCAGAAACACAATTTCTAGTACAGGAGGCTTGTACTCAGCTGAAGTAAGTTCAGAGTTAGCCCTAAGCAGCTGGCCTGTCGTGGCCCATAGTCTGTTCTGTAGCTCTTCGCATTGGTAATGCCATGTTTGCCTCGCCCTTTGATAAGAGATCCGGTTGGACATTATCTCTATTAATGTACTTAAGCAATAGGCCACAACGGGCGCGACGGGGCCGGTTCATGGTCATGGGCCAAGTGGTATGGGCTAGAGCGTTGTCACCCAAGGGCGACAGCCAGTAGGCTTATGTCCCAATTTGTGCCCTAGTTAGAGGGCATTAGATGACGTCAGTTACAATCAGCTACAACCAGTGGAGATAAAGAATTAGGCCATAAAGGCGCTTCTAGCTACCAATGGTCACTAGAAGAAAGAGCTGCAACGACTCCGTAAACCGCCGGTCAACGGGTCAAGCCCGTTCGGTGCCTCTACTCATTTACCATCTCGTAGACGCCTAAGCGCCTCTTTTTGTATTTAGAGAAAGCAAATTTCTTAGTGGTTAGCGCTCTTCCCATGGTTACCTTTGTGCGCGCATGCCTTCTGCTGCACCACGGTGGACAATTTCAAGGTCTCCAATTAGGCTCAAAGTCGTGGAAAGCATTAGCAATTTCGATTTTGACTTATTACGCGATTCTCTCGTACGGGATGATTTGGTTTTTCTCGATGGTTTTCATGCCATCAAGCATGCTGCTCGATTCGGGGCTGAATTCGAATTGGTCGCATGCGCGGATTTCGCGAAATTCCGTTCGTTGGCGAGCGATCTGGACCCCTCTCTCGGTGAGCGATTAGGTTCCACATTGAAGTCCATCCGATGGGGTGAGGCTGAGAAGATAGGCCCGGGGCGCGCGCACTGGACGGGAGTCTGGGGGGTCGCAAGAAAACCGACGTACAGCGTTACCGAGATTCTCAACTCCAGAAAGCCCGTCATTTTACTCGAACGTCCTGAGAATCTCGGTAACCTCGGCGCATGCATCCGCGTTGCAGCTGCGGCCGGTGTCGGAGGAGTGTTGGTGACCGGAGCTGACATGCTTTGGGCCCCTGCAGTGGTCAGATCAGCGGCTGGGCTACAGTTTTCCCTACCAGTAGCGCCATTGGCAGACATACCTGTGACAACGAGACCCATCATCGCTATGGACCCTAACGGTGAAGACGCTAGCTCCGTGGTAATCCCCGAAGCCGCGATCTTCGCATTCGGCAGTGAGCGGCACGGCCTCAGCAGCCAGATCGATGAGCTCGCGGTTGCTCGGATAAGGATCCCGATGAAGACTGGAGTGAGCAGCCTAAACATCGCGGTTGCAGTTGGAATTGTCCTTTATACCTTCATGAAATGACCGATGCTCAGCGCGGCTTCGTAAGCCGCAGATCAACGGTTCACGTCCGTTCGGCGGCTCCACTCATTTATCAGGTAGTCGACTGCTCAATGCCTCATGCACAAAGAAGCCACGGATTGCCCGTGGCCCTTTTGTGGCGTGGCGGCCTATTACCCTGTTTTAGGGGTTATACGGCCTCAAGGACAGCGATAGCCTCGGTGACCACTGTCGGTTCCTTGCCGTACTGTTCAAAGAGTTCGGCGATATCGTCGTCCTGACCCTCCATGAGGTGCCCGTATCTGTCCATGGTCACCTGGATAGAACTATGTCCGAGACGTGCCTGTATCTTCTTTGGATGAACATTCGCCTCAATGAGAATGCTGACGTGGGTGTGCCGTAGGTCGTGCAGATGCCACCGGCTCATATCGAGAGGCTCGTAGGCTTCCATGATGCGCTTGAAACCTTTCGTAATAGCATCAGTAGTAAGCATCTTACCGAGCCTGTTCGCAAACACTGGCCAGTCCATGCTCCAAGGTACCCCATCCGCGAGTGCCTGTTCCATCTGGTGAGTTTTATGCCTACCGAGTAACTCGGTCAGTTGGGTTTTCATGCTTACGGTACGACCGGAGCTATGGGTTTTGGGTCGTTCTATTACCATGCCTTTTCCTGGCACCGAATGAGCGGACTGAACGATGCGGATATTGCCACTCTCAAGGTTAGTGTTGCGCCAAGTGAGGCCGACAGCTTCAGAACGGCGTATACCCGTACCATAGTTGAGCCGGTACAACGTCTCGTTCGGTTGACCTGTAATAG
>CAVOCU010000139.1:0-3067 GCA_963694315.1 Dehalococcoidia bacterium
AAAAACTTAGGCTACAGCATTATCGAGTACCCGATACACTTCGTGGACAGACAGAGGGGTGCTTCAAAGATATCCTGGGGTATCGTGTGGGAAGCGTTGTGGCGACTTCCGCTTATCCGCATACGAAACCGCGCCCTCGGTAAGACGGCTGACTACCTACGACGTCGGGAAAACTAGCACTTCCACACGGTTATTTGGGACAGCGTTCTATTCGCCACTATTACTCATGCACACTTCAAACATCATTGGACGGCGTTTGTGTTACGTGGTTCTTATGGTAGACTACCCTCAATTCTGGATAGGAGGGCGTCATGATTACTGATGTTTCTAAAGCCATCCCCCCTAGTCGACACCGGCGCGAAGGCCCTGCTGGCGACACTGAGGGTTCCCGTGAATTTCAGCGCCAGTACCCTGAAGAAGCCCGTCGATATAATTGGATGCAGAACCAGGTGTTGTGGCCGGAACGATCTGCTGCAGTCAACCCGAACAAAACAGAATTGGGTGATCTGAACGAATTAACAGAGCACATCAAGGACTTTGCAAAGGAAGTCGGAGCTGACGTGGTTGGTGTTGCGGAGATGGACTCCAACTTTGTCTTTAAAGATGCTGACATGGCGCCCCACACCCGTGTGCTCGCTTTTGGCTTGGCGATGAAGTTTGACATGATGTCAGACATTGGGCAGAACTCTCAACAAGAGGTTCATCGCGTCTATTTCAAGATGTTAGACATCGCCGTACGTATATCCCAGTACATTGGCGGATTTGGTTACTCAGCTTGGGCTCATCCAAACGCAGGAGAGCTTGCCCATGTCCCAATGGCGTATCTAGCAGGGTTGGGTGAACTAGGCAAACATGGCTCTCTAATTAACCCTGAATTCGGATCGTCCTGGCGCTTGGCCTTGGTTTCCACTGACATGCCGTTGGTGGTGGACGGCCCCAAGGACTACGGGATTGACGCAATGTGTGACCGCTGCACCGTATGTACACGCTTCTGCCCCGGAGAGGCCCTCTCACCGGAGAAGCAAGAGGTCAACGGCGTGTTGCGTTGGCACGTGAATACTTCCAAGTGTGAGCCGTACTTCAACCGACTATGGGGCTGCAAGATATGCCTGATGGTGTGCCCGTTCAACGGTAGGGGCGTATTCAAAGAGGGCTATAAGGGCATTGCCAGGGAATTGGCCCAGGCCAAAAATTATGAAGGGTATTTGCCGATACTGGCGCGAAACACACCGCAGGCAAAGGATAATCTGGTGCTGTCCAAGTATCTGAAACCGTAGCAATTTAGAAAGCAATCAATAAAAGGAGCTTGGTTTACCCAGGCTCCTTTTTTGTTGGGCGTCGCCGTTTGAACTTCAACCGCCATGTGGCTACGAATACTTCCCAGCTTGCCTGTCGGAGCTGAACTTTGGAACCCTCTGCCACGTGCAACCATGACACTGGAATTTCCTTTACCGTTAGCCGCAGGTCTCTAGCTGCCATCAACATTGCAAGGTCCAGTGCCCAGCCTTGTTCATGCAGCAAGGGCAACATAGCAGTAGCGGCTTCTTTGCGCATGGCTTTTGCTCCGCATTGTGGGTCATGGAAGGGCAGACGCAAGAACCATCGAGCCCATAAGGGCAAAACCAGACTCGCCAGTCTTCGGAACCAGGGCTGAGGCTTGGTAGCCAGCGTGAGATCCGGGCGACGCCACCCAATGGCAACGTCGTCCGCGCCAAGGGCTTCCAGAAGCTTTGCTGTTTCTTGGGGATCAACCATGTTATCGGCATCAACGAAGGCAACGAAGCTACCTACAACGGCATTGAGGCCTTGTAGGATAGCCCCGCCCTTGCCCAGCTTCTCTTTGTATACCAGGGGGCGGATTGCCGGACAATCACGGCCAGCAGCAATGACGACGTCCTCTGTACTATCCGTACAACCGTTCAGAACAACCAGTAACTCCCAATGATTGCTGTATTTGCGAGTAAACTCTTCAGCATACGCACTGAGAGTACGGCCTATGCGAGCTTCCTCGTTGTATGCAGGGATGACAATGGAAATATCCACGCAACGGCTTTCTATTGGAACTGACCAACAGAGAATTTCGTTCTGCCAATAGCTATAATAGGCAATTGTGCAGGTAGGTTCAACGGCCTCCTGACCCTGATATCATTGTATTGCGGGAAATATAGACATAATTACGTGGAGGAATTCCTTTGGATTTTGGCGTAGCTGTAGTAGGCGCTGGTCCAGCAGGCTCTGTATCCACGCGGGATTTAGCCGCTGCTGGGTACAAGGTGTTGTTACTGGAAGATCACGCTGTAGTTGGGCAGCCCGTCCATTGCTCAGGCTTGATTACCCCAAGAACGCTGGAAGCTGGAGGCATGGGCGACGATATCGTGGTGAATCGCATAAAAGGTGGTGTGGTGTACACGCCTGAGGGGAATAAAATCATTGTGGGTGGCAACAGAGTCCATGCCCTTGTGATTGATTGGGCACGTATGGATGAAGGGTTGGCGCAACAAGCGTAAGAGGCTGGCGCGGTTTGAGCCCTTGAGAGCAGGCTGATTGGGATGCAACGCAACAACGAGGGCGTGCGATTGCAGGTGCAGCGAGGCCCAAACAGGGCTGAACAGACGATTAATGTCAGGTTGGTCATAGGCGCTGACGGTTCACACTCTGCCGTGGCTAAAGGAATAGGAACAGGGGCAGCACAAGAGACCATTGTTGCCGTTGGTGGCGAGGTCACTATGCAGGCACAGAACGATGACATGGTGGAGGTCTACGTACAGCTGGACCTTGCCCCTGGGTGGTTTGGGTGGACGATTCCTTTAAGCGCTGGTGTGTCTCGCATCGGCATCGGTAGCGATGAGCGCGGCAAGAACCCCCGAAGGCTCCTAGAAGGTTTGATGGAGCGGCATGAACACCTGAGGGGAAGCATTGTCTTGCGGTTGCAGGGTGGCGCAATTCCTGATGGCGCCTCTTCGGCAGATTGCGGAGCCGCGGGCAATGTTGGTGGGAGGCGCAGCTGGGCAGGTGAAACCCACATCCGGTGGAGGAATTCATACAAGCATCCTCAGCGCAAACATAT
>CAVOCU010000140.1:0-3043 GCA_963694315.1 Dehalococcoidia bacterium
CCGCGAGGGATGCTCGGCATCGGGTATCAAAAATTGATATGAACGTATCATGAATATACGTGTGTCACCCTTGACACCATGAGATTCATTTGTCTACAATGCTTCTGGTGTGTCGGCGAATGGAAGGGCATATGGAGTACAACGTCGCACAAATGCTGTTAGAGCCAATAGGCTCTGTACGGCAGTTCGAAATCCAGGAGACATTTGTCGCCCTGGATGATGTAGAAGTAAACCGTCTGGAGGGATGGCTGAAGCTTACCCGAACAGACATAGGTATCTGGGTTAAAGGACGTCTCAAATTAGAAGTCTCATCCCAGTGTGGCCGATGTCTAAAGGGTTTTAATGCTCCCTTGAACACAGAAATAAACGAACAATATTACCCTGCTGTGGAGTTAACTACTGGAGCGGCAATAGCTGCCCCGGTACTGGAAGAAGAAGCTTTCCGGATAGGCCCAACGAATGTGCTAGATACAAGAGAGGCCCTTAGGCAGAACATTGTTTCCCGGATGCCAATGAAGCCTCTCTGTCACCAAGATTGCGCGGGTATCTGTCCAGAGTGCGGTGTAGACCGCAACGAAGCCCAGTGTCTCTGCGTAGTCAGGACAGTGGATCCTCGTTGGGAACGTTTGTTAGAACTTCTTCCGTCCACAGATAAAGGGTCTCTAGAAGGGGCCGATAGTGGGCGCACAACCTAAAAAGCAACTTTCCAAGTCCAAGCAACGATCCCGCGCTGCTCATTACGTAATGAGTGGACGTGGGCTTTCGTACTGTTCCCACTGCCACAGCCCCAAACTTCCGCATCGTATATGCCCAATTTGTGGGTATTACAACGATCGTGAAGTAATTTCTGTGCCAATTAGTCAGGAGAGAGGCTAGTCTTCTCCCTAGCACCTTCTTCAGCCACCTTACCAAAGTGAATATATGGGCCAATAGGTCCATAGCTGGAAACAGGAGTTTCCGATGAAAAACCCCACCTTGAGAGACGTCATAGATTCAAAGGTTGCGTACGTGTTTCCCGGCCAGGGTTCGCAACATGTTGGTATGGGAAAAGATATCTATGAGGAATCGTCAGTTGCACGCCGTGTCTTTGACGAAGCAGACAAGGCCCTTAATAGACCGCTAACTCAGTTGATGTTTGAAGGCTCTGCTGAAGAGTTGAACCTTACTATCAACGCCCAACCCGCTATCCTCACAGCTAGCTTGGCCTATCTCATGGCCGCAAAAGCGACTGTAGGGTCTAAAGCTATGCCAGAACCTGACTTTGCCGCTGGGCACAGCTTAGGTGAATATACGGCCTTGGCAGCTACCGGCGTACTTAGTATTACGGACGCAGTGCGATTGGTTCAAGAGCGCGGCCGTTTGATGCATGAGACGTCACAAACCCACCAAGGCGGTATGGCAGCGGTTCTTGGATTGGATGAGCTGACTATTGAGGAGATATGCAGGGAAACCGGCGCATACATCTCTAACGTCAACGCTGAAGACCAGGTAGTGATTGCTGGCGATAAAATCACACTAGCCAGGGCAATGGATTTAGCCAGTGCCCGTGGAGCCAGAAGGCTCATCACCCTACAGGTTGGTGGTGCTTTCCATACAGACCTTATGAGGCCCGCTTTGGTCGGCATGACTCAAGCCGTAAATGCAGCAAACTTCAACGCGCCAAGCGTACCAATCATTGCCAACTGCGATGCTATTCCCCTTACTGATGGAGACGACATCAAGTCAGAGTTGCTTCATCAAATGTGCGGGTGTGTCCAGTGGAAGCGCTCCATGGCTTATCTCTGGGATGTTGGAGTTACGCAGTTCTATGAGGTTGGTCCTGGGAAGGTACTCTCTGGTTTGATTCGTAGGATTTGCCCAGATGCACAGGTAACGGCTATTAACGATGTGAAGAGCTTGCAAGCTCTCGCAGGGTGAATATAGTGACGTCACAGCCGGCACCAGCTGAAACAATAGCTTGTGGCCCCCCCGCAGATGAAGAGGATTGGAGCTCAGCGAAGCTACCCCCTCGTCGGCGGGCGAGAGCCCTCGCGCTTCAAGCTCTCTTTGAGTTGGATGCTACCGAACATCAATCAGAAGATGTACTACAGGCGCTCCTAGACGATAGTGATTTAACTGCATCAGGTGAAGAGTTCGCCAGGGAACTAGTGACAGCAGTTAACCAGCAGCGCGAAGCGTTGGATGTGCAAATTCAGCAGTATGCCCCTGCGTGGCCGGTCAACCAATTGTCTCTGGTGGATAGAAGTTTGCTGCGGTTGGCAGTGTATGAATTAACCGTCAGCCAAAAAGTGTCAGCAAAAGTTGTGATCAATGAAGCGGTGGAGCTTGCGAAACTGTTTGGTGGAGAGAGTTCCCCGCGGTTCATCAATGGAGTGTTAGGCTCCCTGCAAGATGCGATTCAACAGTGAATAAATAGGATTAGGAAACAGGAGGGCAACGCAATGGCTAGTGTCCAAGAGCGTGTTAAGGGATTGGTGGCGGAACGGCTTGGAGTGAATGATGACCAGGTGACACCTGAGGCCTCATTCACTGAGGATCTTAATGCTGATTCCCTGGATTTGGTTGAGTTGATTATGGCCTTTGAAGAGGAATTTTCTGACGGCGACAATGCCTTGGAAATCTCTGACGAAGATGCGGAGACTATCCGAACTGTCCAAAACGCGGTGGACTTCTTGAAGTCCAAAGGCGCACAAGACAGCTAAACTTCGGCCCATTGCGTTAACTTGATTCTTGTTGTTTGAGAAGACCAGCATCAACCACATCCGTGGGTGATGCTGGTTTTTTTATTGTGTTGCACCCATAGGTCAAATTCTCCCTCTCTCACATTGTTCCTCCCGTAGCTGCATGGTATGATACCCACCGTTCTCCCAATCTGTAATTACGCTCCGTGAGGTTTACTTTTAGTGGGTAGTGCCGTGGCAGTTCCCTGGCAGCTTGGTGACACCGTGAAAGGTGTGGCTGCCGTAGTGCTTGGAGGTGTCGCGCTGGTGTTCCTTGCGCTGTTCCTTGACCGGACAGGGGTAACAAACGGGGCGGGGGCATC
>CAVOCU010000141.1:0-2977 GCA_963694315.1 Dehalococcoidia bacterium
GATGTTGGTCATAGAAGGGCTCCGCAGCCATCCGCCAACGGAGGAGGAAGTTGCCCGGACTAAAAATCGCATTGAATGGGGACACGTTCGCCAACTGGCCAACGTTGGGGGATTTGGTGGTATTGCCAACCAGCTCAACTCCTTCAATATCTACACCGGAAATCCGGACCTGCTGAACACCGATATTGAGCGGTATCTTGCCGTGCAACCTGAGGATGTACATCGTGTTGCCAGCAAGTATTTGAACGAACCGCGTGTGAAGTTTGTCGTTATTCCTGAGGCCTTGCGCTCATCCCAACCGAAAGCTGCCACACCTATTGATCGTACAATCCAACCCACTGCTAGCGCGGCTCGATCCTTTACGCCCCCTGCACTCCAGAGCGGGCGGTTGGCAAACGGCCTTGAGGTCATCGTTGCAGAAAAGCGTGGCGTTCCCGCCGTGTCCTTTGCTGTATTGCTTGCCTCCGGAGCCTCCTCAGATCCCACTGGTTTGCCGGGGCTGGCATATATCACTGGTGATATGCTTCAAGAAGGGACAGAGAGCCGTTCAAGCAACCAGATTGCTGAGGAATTTGAGTTCATGGGCACCCGGCTTGGAATCAATGCTGGCCGTGAGCAGACATCACTATCGGTCTCAACGCTGACCAGGGAGTGGCCCAAGGCGCTAAACCTTGTGGCAGACCTGCTTTTGCACCCGGTGTTCCCTGAGGAGGAACTTGTCCGTGTGAAGAACGAGACCGTCATGGATCTTCGCCGAATACAGGACGATGCTACTTCAGTGGCGAGCCGGGAGTTTTCAGCGCTTATGTATGGGGTGAAAAGCCCTTACGGCCATCCTGTCTATGGAACAGAGGCTGCGCTTGAAAAGATTACCAGGAACGACTTGCTGTGGCATTTCCAAAGTAACTTCAACCCCTCCGTGGCTACGTTGGCCGTAACGGGTGACGTCTCATTGGGCGAGGCAATGAAGCTTGCTGAAGAAACCTTTGGTGGCTGGAGTGTGCCTGCCAAGGCGTCTTCTCCTGCACAGGGGAAGACCGATAACCAAACGGGCATCGCCAGGGACAAGACAACCATCTATTTACTCGATAAACCCGGTGCAGCTCAGTCTGTGATTCGGGGAGGGATTCTCGGTCTACCAAGGGATGACCCCGATTATTTCCCGCTCATGGTATTTGACCACCTGTTTGGAGGGCAGTTCACGGCTCGACTCAACATGAACCTGCGCCAGAACAAGGGCTACAGCTATGGGTATCGCTCCTGGATTGAGTGGCACAAGGATTCTTCGTCCCTACTGGTTGGTGGGTCCGTGCAGACAGAGGTGACAGCGCCTGCGGTGGTGGAAACCCTTAAGGAGATTGCGGAGGTTATAGGCTCCAGACCCGTTGAAGAAGGCGAGTTCCAGGCAGCGAAAGACGCACTGCTCCAGGGGTACCCCTTAGGGTTTGAGACTCCATGGCAAATGCTTAATCATCTTGGGCCTATCATCCACTACGGATTGCCGCATGATTATCTTTCCACGTACTCTGCCAGTATCACCAGCGTGACTCTTGAGGATGTGCAGAGGGTGGCTGTTGAGCGCCTGAGTAAGGATGGATTGACGTTGCTTGTGGTGGGAGACAAGGCAGTGATTGAGACTGACCTCAGGGGTATTGGCCCGGAGGTTGTTGTGATTGATGGTGAAGAATAACGATGCAGGGGCGATGATAATGTCCGCTTTGGTTAGCGGGCATTATCTGCCTTGAATCTTGGAACGCTATAATGTCGCACGACACTCGAAATTGGAAGGGCTTTCATGCAAGGAATGCTATTTCTGGGTGACAAAAAAGTAGGATTACGAGAATTCCCTGAGCCTACTCCAAGCGGGAGCCAGGTTGTTGTGAAAATGAAGGCCACGGGCCTGTGCGGGAGCGACTTGCGTCCATACAGGTCTACGCTTGATGGTTTGGGAGTCAGAGCCAGCGTTATTGGTGGCCATGAGCCGTGCGGCGAGGTTGTGGAACTTGGCCTGGATGTCCGCACCCTCAGCGTTGGGGACCGTGTGATGGTTCACCACTACAGCGGCTGTGGAAACTGTGAGCACTGCCTTTCAGGCTGGGCGCAGTTGTGCCAGAACGGCATGACGCTGTACGGCTCCCAGGCCCACGGTGGGTTTGCAGACTACCAGTTGGTTGAAGCCCACATGTGTGTGCCAATGCCAGATTCGTTGACCTATGAAGAGGGCGCTGCATGTTCATGCGGCACTGGAACGGCTTATCAGGCTATCAAGCGATTAGGAGTCTCTGGCAGGGACACCTTTGCCGTTTTCGGTCAGGGGCCGGTGGGTCTGAACGCTACACTGTTTGGGGCAGCTACTGGGGCCAACGTGATTGCCATCGATCCCATTGCTGAGAGGCGGGAGCTTGCGCTTAAGCTTGGTGCTTCCCATGCGATTGACCCAATGGCCGTTGATCCGATTGAGGCTATCAAAGAGATAACCCATGGAAAGGGCGTGGAAGCGTCTCTGGATGCATCAGGAGTAGGCGAGGTAAGAAGGACGGCCGTGCGGTCGACCCGCGTTTGGGGTCGAGCCTGTTTTGTGGGAGAAGGCGGTGGTGTGAACTTTGAGGATGCCACCAACGATATCATCCATCGACAGGTCACACTCCTGGGCTCTTGGACCTTCAGCACCGTGGTGCTGGAAGAGTTAGGTCATTATATCGTCGACCGCAGGATACCCCTCAAGGATCTCTTGCTCCACCAGTATTCCCTGGATCAGGTGGAAGAGGCATTCACGCTCTTTGAGGCAGGCAACGCGGGTAAGTCCACCATTCTGTGGAGCTGACATTAGCCTTGAATTCAAACCAATAACACCTGGAGTTTATATGCAGCAAATTGCTGGCGAACCCCAGGGTCAGGAGGCAAGCTTGCGGGAAAGATTTTTCTGCATGTCCTCCACCATGGTCTCCAGGTCGTATCGTGGTGCCCAACCCCGATT
>CAVOCU010000142.1:0-2959 GCA_963694315.1 Dehalococcoidia bacterium
GCGAGCAGCGTTTATGGCGAAGTTCGGCTGGTGGAACGGCAGCGCTCAAGGCCCAACTGCATGTGGAGCATCCGTTGACGTGATTGAGCCCGATGACTCGTTTCCGCCTGCTGATTGGGGATTCGTTTCAAAAATCGAGGCAGACGGCTCGGTATATCTTGCAGGGCCTAGCTGGGGTGTACGAACCGACTCCGATAATTCAACGTTTGTCGACCCAACCATCATGACCACGGAGCACTGCTACCAGCATTATAGCAATCCAACATCGTGGGCCTATGTGAGGATATTATCGGATCTGGAGATAGCCGCCGCTCATGGCGAGGGCACCTGTCCAGCCACAATGCCCACTGATAGCATCATCTACTATCGGTAGCTGCTACAGACAAAGACTACTGCCTAGCCCTTCGGACAGCGGGCTGAACAATCAGCACCATCACAATGAATCCCAAGCCAATAAGAGACGTGAGTCCTAGAGCTTCCGCAGCCCCCATTAACTCTGCTAAACCACCTACAAAGGCCATCCCCAGAGGCAGCACACCAATTCCCAGCGCCACAGCACCCATTGCTCTGCCACGCATCTCCGGGTCTGCCTGTGTCACCGTGATGGTGGTCTGCATTGCCGCGAACCCCGATGTCCCTAACCCAACGAGTACCAAGAAAGGCATAGCCAATTGGTATGTTGGTGCTTGGCTGAAGAACAACACCCCTACGGCAAAGATCAGTGAGCCAACGGCGAACACCATGCCAAGCCTGACCAATCCAGTTAGAGAAGCCAGAACGAGTGCCCCTATCAGGGCGCCCAAACCATCCATGCCGCTGATAAGGCCTAATAATCCGGGGCCTACTCCAAAGATGTCCCTGGCGAACACTGGAGTCAGTTGGAAGTAGGGAGCAACAAGGAAATTGATAATTACCGTGACAAGGAGAATCCCGCGCAGTGCAGGATTTCGCCAGACGTAAGAAAGTCCCGCAACGATATCGTTCAGTACCGATGGTGAGCTTTCAGACTGCGATGGTTCTATCGTTTGCTCTGGTACTCTCAACAAGAGAATCAACCCCAGAGCATAGCACACCACCAGGAAACCATACGCCAATGGCGGGCCAGAAGCCGCGAGGAGTCCACCACCAATCACTCGCCCTACCAAGGCCATGCCGAAGAGGGACGCAGCATCAATAGCCATAGCGTTCACGATTGTACTGGCAGGAAGCAGGTCTCGAATGAATGCACGTCTAATCGGAAAATCTATGGACCATGCCGACCCGGTCAAGAGAGCAACTACGTAAATCAGCCAGACTCTCTCAAGGTCTAACAGGAGAACCACAGTGAACCCAACAGTGACGGTCAGGTTCAGTAGTTGGGCAATTATCAGCAATTTCCGTTTTGGCAGACGGTCGCCCAAAGAGCCCGCAAGGACACCGAGAACCCCCATAGGTATGAGTCGACACGTACCCACTAGGGCAACCAAGAAGGGGGAGTCCGTAAGTTCCAGCATCAACCAACCAAGGACGATAAGATCCATCCAGAAGGCAAGGTGCCAAAGGTGCCCGGCCATCCAAAGGATTCTCCAATCTCGGTTGCCCAAAGAACGAAATGTAGACAGGTTGGCCAAGGCATGGAACATGTACGGTTATCTCCCCTGGTTATTTATGCGCAGTGACAATGAAACACCTGCACCACCTAGGTGGTGCAGGTGTTTCGCAATTCCATAGCGAACCCTGGGCAGCAGCTTCTTAGCTGCCGATGATGTTTAGCAGCGCCTGTCGCTTCTCCACCTGAACTGCGTGGAGTGCGCGCGCAATAGCCGCCGGAATTTCTGCCGGGTCGTCCACGCGCTCGCCATAGCCGCCCGATGCCTCACAGATTTTTTCGTATGCGAAGTCCTGATCAAGGGCAGTAAACGTCCAGGTATCCGTCTTTGCGGCAACACCGTCCGGGACCAGGTTCTTCGCAGAGTTCTTGACTGCGTTCCAGATGCCGTTGTTCCAGACGATGAACAGCACTGGCAATTTCTGCATATGTGACGTGATGTGTGCGGCAGTTGGGACGCCAAAGGTGTAGGAGCCATCCCCTACGGCGCACACCACGGTCTTGTCCGGGGCGGCCAGCTTTGCCCCAAGGGCGGCGCCAAGAGCCCAGCCAAGGCTACCGGCAGGAGAGTGGGAGTACGCGTCTCCTGGTGTGTCAAAGGTGAATTGGCTGACGTCCGCGCCAAGCTCCGATATGAATATGGAATTCTCGTTCAGTTGCCTGGACAGTTCACGGCTGAAGTAAGGCTTGCTGATTGGTGTCTGATTTTTGCCCGCCTCGGCACGCGCGTCGTTGGCCTCTTTGCGCTCTTCCCGTGCTTTCGCCCACTTGGCCGTTCGCTCCTTGACTGCACCGGCATCAACGCCAATCTTCTTGATTGCGGCCACAAGGGCGGTAATGGTCAGCCGTGGCGAACCAGCAAGGGCAATGTCTGTCCTAAAGCTGCGAATGGGAATTCTGGAGTAAAGGGGGTCCTGGCCAATGGCGATGATGGTTGCATTCTCATCTGGTGAGGTCACCTTCTGCGTCCAAGGAACGTCCGTCTCCAGCAACAAAATAGCATCGGCAGTGGGGACAAGGGATGCGGTGTTTGCGCCGGCATGCAACACATGGCTCTGGGGGAAGTTCACATACGCGGCAGCCCCCTCAAACACTGGCATGCCCAGAAGCTCTGCTAGTTCAATCAAAGGCTGCTGGCAACCAGGGTCTCGGCCAGCATCACGGGTAATCAACATTGGGGATTTGGCAGTGGCAAGAATGTTTGCCGTCTGTTCTATCAACTCGGGTGAAGGCATGGTGTCCTTGGCTGCAACCATCCGAGGGGCCTCACTGTAGGTGAAATTCTCTTTCTTCGCAGCCAAGACCTCTCGTGGAAGGGTGATATACACAGGGCCGGCCGGCTCCGACTGGGAAATGGCCAGCGCGCGGTCC
>CAVOCU010000143.1:0-2902 GCA_963694315.1 Dehalococcoidia bacterium
TGAACGAGTACTTCCTTCTCGACAATAACTTCCTTAACCACCTCGACTGGTACCTCCCGCACGACCTCTTTCTCAACTATTACCTCAACTGGAACCTCGACAATAACTTCCTTAACCACCTCGACTATTTTTTCCACAGCTACTTTTTCGACTACCACTTCTGGGGCTGGCTCAAGGGCATTGAAAACTTTTGATGCGTCCTCATAGGGAACTGCGATACAAAATTTTGTTCCAGCTAGTGCTAGTTCTAGCGCAAGTTGATTTAAAACTTCTGTTTCGCCCAACAAGCTGATTGTTCCATCTTCCTTGTCTTTTCTTTCAACATTTTGGGGGAATTCATTATTTTCATTTTGCATCAAATTGCAAAACATAATGTGATGGTTGTTTTTTGTTAAAACAGTAAGCTCCCACCCTGAACCTTCGTCGTTTTCCTCTTGCTGGATGAGGAAATTATCACTAATGTCGTACACTAGAGCATCTTCAGTTAATCCCTCTTTGAAATCTCGAGTCTCGTCTGAATCAGGAACATTGCCTAATGCCGATAAAAGTTCTTTACCAAATTCAGTTTTACTAATTTCGATAAGCTCAGAGCGCTGGAAAGGTGGTTCGGAGAATTCATAAGAGCAAGATGTAAGGAGAAGTAAAGTCAAAAGTAGTAGCAAGAAGCTTGGCTTGAAATTGTTCATAATATCTTCCTTATTAACTACGCGAGTGAGGAGTCGCGAACCCCTGACCGCCCGCTTACAAAGTCTAGGCTTTAGTCACTCCACGAATATAACCTATCTGTCTGCCTGCGCTAATAATGATTCATCTGTACTCGAAAGGCAAGTCTTGTCAGTCGGCGTTGTAGGACCATAATAGTTATTTAAGACTAAAAAGACCATTATATTCGTCACCCAATGGTGAGGCATAGATATATATCCCCTTCTCCCTCACAACAGCCTTATAAGCCCTAATAGCATCCTAGCTATTCACCTGCTAGCCCCGTAGCCCCAGCTGCTACCAGCCACGCCTAAGCCCCAGTCCCCTCTCTCCCTGCACCCTAGGGTATACTGCCCTCAGAGGTAACTCATGCGAACTCGCGTAAGACATACGGCTGTATTGGTACTGGGATTCGTGCTGCTTGCACTGGTGATGGCCTGTGGCGAAAGTCAGCCCCTACCGGATATAGAAGCCACCGTTGAAGCTAGGCTCAATGAAGAGCGAACCATCGAAGCCACTGTAGAGGCAAAGGCACAGGCCATGGCGAAAGCTATGCTGGAGGCTACTCCTACGCTAGTGCCTCCCACAGCTACTCTGACACCCACTCCAAGCGATTCAAGCTTCACAATCACTTCTATGCTTTGCAGCGATGGACAGGGACCAGACTGTACTAAGTTGCGTCTCGGAGATGATTTCTTGACGACAGATACACCCTCAATAGGACATCTGTATTCTTGTACAGGTAAGAATCCCAATGCGGGTGGTTCTAGAGAAAACAAAATTACCTGGATTGATTTCGCTGATAAGACTTGGAATTTCCTCAAAAAATTATGGCTTCCGCAAGGAACATTTAGTCCCGTAACAGGAACCTACACTGAAAAGATCTCCGGTGATAACCGTCTGATAAGCGTCAACAACCTTCCCGTCGATGGAAAAATCGGAGACTGGCCGATGACGAGCTATGCCAAACTGACTGAAATAGATCCGAATCCTGGGATACCAACATCCGGAAGCTTTTCATTTTCCTATTCCGATAATCCCTCCGAGGCTCCATTACCAAACTGTGTTTCGCTGGGTTCGATTGGTGTGACAAAAAACGGAGTTCTCCTCTATAACGCAGCCGACGGACGTGGTGAAGATGCTTTGGCTAGGGAAGTCTTAGATGAGTTCGGCGGGCATCCGGCCAGGAGCGATTACCACTACCATTTCATACCGGAACGGCTCGACAACGAATCTCTGAGCGGCGGTCACTCTGGCATAGTTGGTTACATAAATGATGGTTTCCCGATTTATGGTTACAAGGGCGAAGGTGGATCTGAAATGTCCAATGATGATTTGGACTTATGTCACGGTCATAAACATGGGACTTTGGGATATCACTACCATGCGACTATAGAATATCCCTACACAGTTGGTTGCTACATGGGAACCCCTATTTCAAGTTCATCGAATAGTTCATCAAATGGTGGACCTCCTCCTCCAAGTGGTGGTCCACCGAGGACGCCTTAATGAATTGCTAGGAAGAGGCATGGGCAGAATCATTATATTTCCGCGACATACTTCCTCCACACCATCCACTCCATCTCAGTGTTTACGAGAGCCATAGTAGTTTTTCTCACGGATAGCGTTAACCACCCAATCAAGCTCAGAGAACCATCCGGTGTCGTTGTGAACTGGCGTTCGATGGGCAGGGGAGGTGGCTTTCACTGCGTTTGCACTCCTTTCGAACTGCCCTACGCACACACCTCACGATTGGTTACCTCTCTTCACCTCTGACGACCTGAAGGATATTCGCTAGCTAGGTGCTGGATGGAGCCCGGCGATACGCTCCAACACTTTCCGGAATACCTCCTGGAACACTGCCACCTAGGCAATTAGAACCGCCGGCTAATATGGAGGTCCGCGGTGCACCGTTGATACGCGATTACTGGATCTCCTGATTGGAGGTGACGCATGCCCTCTCCACTTTGCGATCGAGAGAATTCTGACACTAGCTCCTTCTGTATTTACTGCGGTGCGGTTCTGCACAATGTGCAGGATGAGACCGAGGTGCCCGAGATTGGCCCGGAGGCGCCGGAGCAGCAGCGCGTCATAAGTGGTCTCACGCGAGATGTCCGTCAGATCCAGAGGGAGATGCGCCAGGTGCTCTCCATCCTTTCTCTGCAGCATGACACGGCGGTCACTCGGCAACCTATGAGTC
>CAVOCU010000144.1:0-2836 GCA_963694315.1 Dehalococcoidia bacterium
CTGTCGGGTTCCGCAATTTCGGTTGAAACCAGCGCTGGAATCCAGAACCGCCGTAGGTACTCCCCCATAGGAGTGCCGGGGCCGGTCCTACAGATGAGTTCGTTATCTGACTGAGTTAACATGAAATTCCTTTCCTTTGTGCTTTCTAGCTTTTGCGATTCACTCGCTAGTTATGGAACACTCGCCTCACATCATCATTGAATTCCACGTTAACCTTGTTGACATTGTTCCATCGAGTAAAGATGGATTTTATGACAAGTATTGTCAATACCTAAATAGCTAATGTTCTATTGCCATTATGGAATTGTGAGTGAGGAAAAGCCCAAGAATGATGAGCGATGCCCCGGTTGGCTAGCTGCTTTCCGTAAACCCCAACCCCCACACCCCTTCCTAGGCAGGTATACTGCTCCTATTAATCAACTGCTAAAGGAGAAAACAATGCCAGATAGACCACCCAGGCTTGATGGAAAAGTCGCCATCATCACCGGAGCGGGCACCGTCGGCCCCGGCGTCGGTAACGGCAAAGCGACAGCAGTCCTCTTCGCTCGTGAAGGCGCAAAGGTGTTGCTGGTGGACATTGTCCTAGAAGCCGCTGAAGAAACCCTAAAGATGGTACTTGAAGAAGGCGGGGAGGCCTCCACCTTCCAGGCTGACGTTTCCAACGCCAAAGAGTGCGATGCCATGGTGAAGGCCTGCGTAGACCGGTACGGCCGAGTGGACATCCTGGTGAACAACGTCGGCATTTCGTCAAAGGGTGACGCGCTTACCCTGGATGAGGCCGAATGGGACAAAGTCATGGACGTGAACGTGAAGAGCGTCGTCCTTGCCAGTAGAGCAGCCATCCCTGAGATGATTAAGGTAGGTGGCGGAGCCATCACCAACCTCTCGTCCATCGCTGGTCGTCGTGCCCACTCGCCCCTGGCCTACTCCGTGTCCAAGACCGCTGTTATCGGCCTCACCCAGACCATGGCATCTGACCACGGACGGGACGGCATCCGCGTGAACTGCATCGCCCCCGGTCAGGTTTTCACCCCTCGCATCGAGGCACGTATGACTGAAGGTCTGCGGGGCATGAGGGTCGAGACTTCGCCTCTGGGCACAGAGGGCACCGCGTGGGACATCGCATGGGCAAACGTCTACCTTGCCAGCGAAGAAGCTCGCTGGGTCACTGGCGTCATGCTCCCCGTCGATGCTGGCCTAGCAGTAACCACCCCCGCAACGCAGAACCGACAGCGCAGCGAGGCTCTGGGGGAGAAGAAGATCTAGGTGTATGCGGGTATGTTGCATAGCGTTGTGTAATGCATAGTATTGCGCGTAGAATGCTTGCGCGCAACGAAATTTAGAGAGATGGCAACTCAGCAGTAGGAGGACATTGATGGCTAAACTACTCTGCATTTCAGCCGATTCCCACGTAGTGGAGTCAGCGGAATTCTTTGAGCCATTGGCCGACATGTTCGGCGATAGAGCGCCTAGAGTGGTTACTCCTGACCCGGCGCTAGGGCCCAAGCTTGACCTAGGCAACGGCAGCCTGGGGATATCCATCTCCGGTCTCTTGCAGCAGAACGTGGACTTCACATCGCCGGAAGGTCGTGAGTCGCTGCGATTAGGTTATGAGCTTGCCCGTCCCGGCTGCTATGACACGGCGGAGCGACTGAAGGATCAGGAGATTGACGGCCTGGATGCAGAGGTGCTTTACCCTAGTGTGCTGTTCAACGTCTACCAGCTTGAGGACTTGGACATCGTTAAGGCAACCTTCAGGCTCTACAACGATTGGGTAGGTAATTACTGCAAGGAGCAGCCAGAACGCCTCTTTGCCCTTGGGTCCGTCCAGCTTTTTGATTTGGATGAAGCCATCAAAGAGATGAAACGGTGCAAGGCGATGGGTCACGTTGGCATATCCATTGCAGCAACAGCACCGCCGGAGCACCTGTATACAGACCGTTGGTATGACAAATTCTGGGCCGCAGCTCAGGATTTGAAGATGCCCTTGAACATGCACATCTTCACCGGAGCCACTCCCAACCACGGCCTCGCTCCAAGAGACTCCAGCAGCAGGGCCAACGGGCCTATGTCCTTTGCCGGTGTCGGGATGACGGTTGCAGACCTCATCCAGTCCGGCGTCTGTGAGCGTTTCCCAGGCCTCAAATTTGTGGTGACGGAGTTTGAGACCGGCTGGATTGCCCACGTGCTCAAGCGACTGGACTGGGCGTATGTCCGTGGCGGCGGAATGAGAACTTTCGGCCTTCCGCGACTCCCAAGTTCATACTGGCGCAGCAACTTCTATGCCACCTTTGAGGACGACCCGCTAGGTATCATGACCAGGGACTTCATCGGCGTGGATACTTTGATGTGGGGTAATGACTACCCCCACGGTGACTCGGTCTTCCCAAACTCCAAGCAGGTGCTGAGCGAGATTTTGTCTGACTGCACCCCGGAAGAACGATGGAAGATGACAGTGAAGAACGTGGTGGAGCTCTATGACCTCCCCTTCAAGCTGGAAGGGCCCGACCAAGCTAGTGTTAATCACATCCCAACACCGAAAGTAAAAACCTGGAGGAACGCGCTTCCCCTTTCTGAGGTTGAGGTGTCCACTCCCACTAAGTAGGGAATTAGTGGTATGGTGCCCCAATTCCCAATTTGTGTTCCAGGAGAAACAATTGAAAACAGTACAGGTTGATTCACTAGCAGAGGCCTACATAGAACTTCTTGCAGCCAGGGGCGTGGACTACTTTTTCGGCAACGGTGGAACGGACTTTGGCCCCATCGTAGAAGCTTACGCCAAACGCATCAGCCAGGAAGAGATGCTTCCCAAGCCCATTGCAGTACCCCATGAAAT
>CAVOCU010000145.1:0-2833 GCA_963694315.1 Dehalococcoidia bacterium
CGTTAAAGGCATCGTCCGTGGTGTGGCCGTCAGAAACTGTGGCCTCAAACTGGATATCCCCCGCCAACTCCGCCGTGCCACTGCGTATGCCCACACTCTGAACAAGCTGCTTCTCGTACACCAGCTTCTGATGCAGTCGGGAACTACGACCATCACTCATGATGTCACAGAGGACATCAAGGGCCGCTTCATCAGGGTGGAAATGCGGAACCCCCGGCCATACCAGGGAGCCCCGCGCCAGGTTCACATTATCGTAGAGAGTTCGCTGGACCAACCCCGTAAGCGGAGCGTCCAAGGGTTGCGACTTTGGGGCGGCATGACCTCCCTGCAAGTCAGCAAAATACTTCTCAACCAAATTCCGCACATCATCGAATTCAAAGTCTCCGGCGATGGCGAGGCTAGCATTCGCAGGCCCGTAATACTGTCGATAAAAAGCGTGAGCGTCCTCAAGGGAGGCTGCGTCTAGGTCGTCCATGTACCCAATGACCGGCCAGTGGTACGGGTGAGGACTGGCGTAGATGGCTTCTTGCAACTCTAGGCTGGCGATACCGTAGGGCCGGTTCTCATAGCTCTGGCGACGCTCGTTCTTCACCACATCTCGCTGGACGTCAAACCTCTTCTGGTCAAGGGCCTCCAGCAGGAAGCCCATACGGTCTGCTTCCAGCCACAACGCCAGTTCCAAATAGTTTGACGGGACGTTCTCCCAGTAGTTGGTGCGATCCGTGGTGGTAGAGCCGTTCAGCGAAGCTCCCACTTCTTGGAGGGGGCCAAAATGGCTGCTGTTATGGTGCTTGGTTCCTTCAAACATCAGATGTTCAAACAGGTGCGCGAATCCGGTTTTCCCAGGTTTTTCAACCTTAGAACCTACGTGGTACCAGACGTTGACTGAGACCACCGGGAGGGATTTGTCCTGATGCAAAATGACATCCAGCCCATTAGATAGTGTTGTTTTTTCAAAAGGGATACGTTCCATGTGAACTCCTGCACGCAAAGTGGGTTTCAGTGACTCAGACAGTCTAGCAAACCTCCGGGGTATTGTCCCTTCGTGGTAGCGCCAAAACGGCAAGCGCTGATGGAAAGCATCTAAAAGCAACACAGCCCCCAACATGAATGCTGAAGGCTGTGTTATGTCTACTACACAATGATTCCGAGTTAAGCGTTACCTGTCACCTGTCGCATCACCTCAGCTGCATCGTCGGGCGTGGAGTCTCCCGCCCAAACGATGTGCCGGTCAGGCCGGACAAGAATCAACCGCGATTCGTAGTGTTGTCGCCCACCATCATAGGTGTCACGCACAACGGCGAGGGGTACGCCTTCGGTCTTTGCCGATTTTTCAATGGTCTGGACATCCCCTTCTTCCGCGCCAAAGGCCAGCAACGTAAAGGCTGCCCCCAACTCCGCGGGGAGATACCGTCCACCCGATAACGGTTGAGGGAACAGATGATGGCCCGCGTGGAAGCAGCTGCACTTTCAGGGTCAATCTTCGTCCTGACATCACTGGAGAGCCAGACAAGCTGGAACGCCAGGACAAAGCAGGACGACCTCAACCTACAGTACGCAGAAGTATACATGGCAATTCGATACTTCATCGAGCGCTACGGAGCCCATCGCTGATGGAGGTTGTGAGTGACCTGGGCGTGGGGTCAACGGTGAGCCTCGCTATGCAGCGAGTCACAGGAAACACCTATCAATCATTCCAGGACGAGTTCAACCTTTGGCTCAAGGCATGGGACACCCCGGAGCGCTCAGCAATACGCACGTACATTTATGAACTAAACACCGTGACCGCAGCCCAGCAGGAAGTCCGGGTAAGCAGAGCCAAGGAATTGACTCAACAGCTTTCCCAGGCTGCACTGCTCCCCGGGAGGCAGGGTCGCGTCACTGAGGCCCAAGCGCTGCTGGATGCAGTACGTGGACTTACGCCGCCGGAGTCGTTGACCAGCATGCACAAAGATGCTGAGATGCAGGCCAAACGGTTCCTTGACTGGTTGACCCTTGAACTGCAGTGGGGAGAAACGGGAGCAGAGGCGTCGCGAAAGAGCGCTAACGCCATGCTGCCGGAGCTTGGTGCAAGACGCACTAACCTGGAACGGGCCATTGTAGACGTGGAACTCAGCTACTCGCTGTGAGATGATGTGCGCACATCAGACCAAGCGTTTCAGCGTCAAATTGAACGAACAAGGTGGGAGCTAACAACAATGGATGCAAGTGAGAAAGTTGCGATTATCACCGGAGCAGGAAGCGGTATAGGGAAGCAGACTGTCCTTGCGCTGCTAAAGGTAGGCTATTCCGTAGTGTTGGCAGGCCGACGGGCAGAACTTCTAGATGAAACCATCAAAGAATCAGCGGCAACTACGTCCAAGACATTGGCCGTACCAACTGATGTCAGCGACCAGGATTCGGTCAGGGCCCTGTTCGCCAAGACCAAAGAGACCTTCGGCCGGCTGGACCTGTTATTCAACAACGCCGGAGTCTTCTCGCCACGGGATAATCTGGAGGATCTCACACTGGAACAGTGGAAGAACGTGGTGGATATCAACCTCACGGGCGTCTTCCTCTGCACACAAGAAGCATTCAAGATTATGAAGTCTCAAACTCCCATGGGCGGCCGTATCATCAACAACGGTTCAATATCAGCCCACGCACCACGACCAAACTCCGCGCCATACACCTCCACCAAACACGCGGTGACCGGCCTCACAAAATCCACGTCCCTGGACGGTAGGAAGTACGACATAGCCTGCGGACAGATTGATGTTGGCAATGCAGAGACGGAGCGGACGGCGGGGAGCACGGCGGGGACTCCTCAGCCTAACGGTGACATTGTTGCCGA
>CAVOCU010000146.1:0-2830 GCA_963694315.1 Dehalococcoidia bacterium
TTCTAGCTAGAGTAGGTGTGTTTATGGCAACGTACTATCAGTCCATCACGGGCGAGCAGGCAGAGCTTATTAAAAATGCTTATATGTTCTTTGTTGGTAGTGCTGATCCTGCGTTAGTGCCTGGCCCAGAAGGCGTTGGCCCCGTAAACCTCTCGCCTAAGGGCGGCGTCCCACTGCACGTCTTGGGCCCCAACAGCGTTGCCTACCTCGATTACTCCGGAAGTGGGAATGAGACCGCGCGACATGCGGCGGCGGGTGGCCCTGTCACCATCATGATTTGCTCCTTTGAGGAGGAGAATGCCGCTGTCGTCAGATTGTACGGAAAGGCCACCGTGACCCCCTTGGAGGAGTCGTCCATCGCCGAGTTGGTGCTGGCGCAGACCGCTGACGAGTCAATAGGGCTTAAGAAGCGTCAGGTGATAACAATAGAGGTTGAGAGGACTGTAACCAGTTGCGGCTATGGTGTGCCAGTGTTGGCATATGGACAAGATCGTACGCGTGACAATAGGGGCAGAAACTATAAGAGTTCAGGCTCAACAACCAACCTAAGCCGATAAACAAAACCGAGGAGTTCCAGCATGAGAGGACTTGAAGGGCGCGTTGCCGTAGTCACCGGTGCTGCGGGTGGCATGGGCGCAGCCGCAGCCATTCGATTGGGTGAGGAGAAGGTCAAAGTCGCAGTGTTGGACATCAAGGACTGCTCAGAGGTTGTAAACGCCATCAACACCGCTGGCGGAGAGGCCTTTGCCTGGAATTGCGATACCACCAACGAGGCACAGCTTGCCGATACTATGAAGGCCGTTGCAGAGCGTTTTGGCGGCATCAACATCCTGGTGAACAATGCAGGCCTACTCTCTCCACGCATCCCCTTCATGGAGTGGGAGACGAAGGAGGTTGAGCGGTTCATGGATGTGAACTACATGGGCTATGTGAAGACCACCCGTGCAGCCTTCAACTACATCAAGGCTGGAGGCAACGGGCGCATCATCAATGTTGCATCCCGCACCACCTTTGCGGGCGCACCGGGCCAATTCCCTTACACAGCCAGCAAAGGCGCTATTCAGGGTTTAACCTGGACGCTGGCAAAGGAACTCGGCGTTGATGACATTACGGTGAACGCCGTCATGCCCGGCCAGGTCGCCACCCCCGGCACTATGCCTCACTCCGATGAAGAGGCGTTCAACCGCACCATGCAGAACCAGTCTATTAAGAAGCGCGTCTATCCGGAGCACATGGCGGCCCTTGTGGCCTTCATGGCTAGCGATGATGCAGCTATGATTAGCGGCCAAAGTATCGTTTGCGATGGCGGAGGATTGCTCCGCTAACCACGGGTTACCTTAAGGAAAAAAACAGGAGGGCACTATGAAGGTTTCCAGGATTAACGATGTCCCCAAGGAGTCCGCGTCATCCAAACTGTTCACCAGTGATCAGGTTTTTCGCCAGCCATTGGCTCCCGACAGCAAGGACTTCAACGCCTCTGTTGTCAGCTTTGGCCACGGCGTCCGCAACAAGTTCCACACCCATGAGAGCGATCAGCTGCTCATCGTGACTTCCGGCAAGGGCGTCATTGTCACGGAGAACGAGCGCGTGGAGATTGAGGCTGGCGATGTCGTCTTCGCTCCCGGCGGTGAGAAGCACTGGCATGGCGCGAACGGTGAGCACGAGTTCGCACACATCACGGTTACTCGCAAAGATAGCAAGACCACCCAACTAGAGGACTAGCAGCCCGTCCCACCGTGATGGTCTGCCCAGGGCCCACTTAGGAAACGGAACGTCTCCCGAGACTGGAAATTCGGGAGAGAGGTGATGCTATGGCTGACCCAGAAAAAATCCTGTCCAGAACCGACAAGAACCTCTGGAACGCTATTGTGACTGAGTCTGTGGCCAACGTGAAATACCAGGCTTTTGCCCAGCAGGCGTTGCAAGAGGGCCACCCGGAGGTCGCGCAGATATTCCAGGAGGTGGCTGGCGCGGAGAACATCCACGGCATCAACCACCTCCGCGTTGCCGGCGATGTCTTGTCTACTCTGGAGAACCTGTACACGGTTATTGCCGGGGAGGCCGAGGAAGCCGCTACCCTCTATCCTGCAATGATTAAGGCAGCCCTAGACGAGGGCCGCCTTGATGCCGCTGATACCTTCCGTATTGCTATGGACCGTGAGCAGAACCACATTATCAACTTCACCATCGCACTGGAGCGACTGGAAGAGAAGTTGGCTAGCCGTCCCACCCTTAATGCTGATGTCGTAGCGGCGACTCCCCGTCGAACCGAACCATCGAAGCGAGTCGAACCGGCTCCTGGTCGCCCCCTCTGGGCAGCCACGGAGGAAGTTGACCAGGAACGATGGCGAGTGGCGGCATTCGGCCGTATCCGTGAGGTGGTCTTTGGTGCCCAAGATGGCTTGCTGAGTACCGTAGCCCTGGTCACTGCTGTTGCTGCTGCTTTTACCGGAGACTCAACCACATTCGTGCTAGTGGCCGGCCTTGCCTCGGCTTTTGCTGGGATGATCTCCATGTCCACGGGCACATTCCTGGGTGCACGCGCGCAACAGGATCATCAGCGCGCTGAAATAGCGAAGGAAGCCAAAGAGCTTGAGGAGCATCCGGCAGAGGAACTTGCAGAGCTCGTCTCCCTCTATCAGCGTGAGGGTTTGAGCCTACGAGAGGCTAACGACCTAGCGGAACACATTGCAGCGGATAAAGACCTTTGGCTTCGAACGCTGGTGGAGAAGGAACTGGGGATTAGCGTTGATATCACATCTAATCCCACCAAAGACGCCCTAACAATGGGCATCGCATTCATCATCGCAGCTATGGTGCCCATCATGCC
>CAVOCU010000147.1:0-2791 GCA_963694315.1 Dehalococcoidia bacterium
GAACCCCCTTGTGGTGACGGACGACGATGCATGTCAGGAGTTGGCGGGACATATACTACGCCGCGACGTGGCGATGACTGAGAGCCCATGGATGCACGACCCCGCCAATACGGCAAATGCCATCATGGAAGTAATCACTCAACAATAGCCGTTCGCCCTGAGTCTGTCTGAGTACCTTAAATAACTGTCACGCCTCGCGAGTATCCCGATACGTCCTGCCTAGAACGACGACTCCATCATGCTGACGGGTACTTCAATAAGTGATGGCGCGTCTGTTGCCAGAGCTTCCCTTAACGCAGCTTCCAGGGCATCTGCTCCCTCTACCCGCATGCCTCGCGCTCCGTAGGCTTCAGCCAGCTTCACAAAATCCGGGTTGTGGAGTTCAGAGCCAATAGGCCGACCCTTGAATCGCGTCATTTGCTCCCTGTAGACGTTGCCGAAGGCGTTATCGTTGAACACGATGACCACGGCGTTGATGCCGTACTGCACGGCGGTGGCTAGCTCCTGAGAGTTGTACATGAACCCCCCATCGCCTGACACGCACACAACCGCTTTATCTGGATGGGCGACCTTTGCGCCGAGGGCTGTGGGATACGCGAACCCCAAGTTGCCCGAATACGACGATGTGAGGTACGTACGGGGTTGGTAGACGGGGTAGTACGTGCGACTGAAGTACCCAATCTGCGTCATGCCAGAGATGAGAATGCCGTCGTCAGGGATTGCCGCGCGGATAGCCCGTGTATACGAAGCTTGAGGCTCCATTAAATTGGCAGGATTGTAGCGGTTGCTGCGAAACGCCTCGAATTCCTCTTGCTGGCTGGCGCGAGGCCCCACAAGGTCAGTGGTTGCTGAATGAAGCGTTTCCAGAGAAGCAGCTGCGTCTCCTTGAACAGCCAGGGTATTTTTGTGGTTGCGACCAATCTCCTCTGCATCTACATCGATTTGAATGACGCGGTGACCTTCCGGGAGATTGGCGGTGGCCATGCGGGTTCCCACAGCCAACATCACAGGATGGTCTTCTATGAGCTTCTTCATGGTCTCGTCCCGCACCCTTGGCACGCCCAGGGACAGATAGTGACGCTCAGATATCGCGCCCTTCCCCTCTGAGGTAGTGATGACCGGCGCTTGGAGGTGCTCGGCAAGCTTCGTCAACGCCTCTGAGGCTTCAGGGGAGACTGCACCGCCGCCAGCCCATATCAACACCTGACCGCCGGAGCCTGCCAGAAGCTTTGCCGCTTCCTCTATGCTGCTACTCTGGGGAGCCATCCTGGGATGGATGGCCGGTTCCAACAGGTCTACCTCAGCCTCTTCGCCTAACGTGTCGGGGGGTATCTCAATCTCTACGGGACGAGGCCTGCCGGTTTTGAGTTGATGGAACGCCTCGTGGACGGTTGCAGGAATTTCCGTTGGGTCGATGGTGCGTGCAGCCCATTTCGTCACAGACTTCACGGCTTCAAGCTGGTCGTCGATTTCGTGGAGCATCCCCCGATTGACGCCGATGAGGTTCTTGGGTATCTGCCCGGCCACCAAGAGTACCGGAGAGGAGGCGGAGAAGGCCGTGGACAATCCAGAGGTGGCATTCAAGACGCCGGGGCCGGGGACGACCATTGCTGTACCAACCTCGCCGCTGGCACGGGCGTAGCCGTCCGCCATGAAGGTGGTGGCCTGCTCGTTGCGTGCGCTTATCCACTGGATGCCCTGCTCGTCGTAGAGAGCGTCTGTGGCGTAGTAGAGCTGCGCTCCTGGCAGCCCGAAGATGACGCGCACTCCCTCTCTGTTCAGTGATTTCGCCAGCGCTTGTCCTCCGGTCAACTTCGCCATGTCGTGACCCTCCGTGGTTGAATTAGCTTGTTGCATAGACTTGATAGGAGGCAGTGTATCATCCTGACTGGCAGGAGCGCCCTTGACACCCCTCGTTCTTGGTAAGGACAATGAACCCGCCTACCTGTTAACTCTCATCGGCAAAGGACAAACATGACCGGGAAGTTTAAAGACCTCCGTGAGTACATCGCTTTCTTGGAGTCCAAGAGCGATCTGCGTCGTGTCACCACTCCGGTGAGTACAAACTTGGAAATCACAGAGATTACTGACCGTATGGTGAAATCAGGAGGGCCCGCGCTGCTCTTTGAGAACGTAGAGGGCCATAGCATGCCCTTGCTGATTAATGCCTTTGGCACCATCCAGCGGTCTGCGTGGGCGCTGGGAGTGGAGAGTCTGGACGAACTGACGGCACGCGTACGCGACCTTCTAGGCATGGTGAAGGAGCCACACCAGGGGTTAATGTCCAAGCTCAAGGCCCTGGGGCAGCTTGCACACATCGCCTCGTTCCAGCCAAAAATCGTTGGCAACGCTCCTTGTCAGGAAGTTGTTGTGACCGGCGACGACGTAGACCTCTCGACATTGCCGGTGCTGATGTGCTGGCCGGACGATGCCGGCCCCTTCATCACGCTGCCACTGGTTATCAGCAAAGACCCGGTAACGGGCGTAAGGAACATTGGCATCTATAGGATGCAGGTCTATGACAAGAACACCACCGGCATGCATTGGCAAACCCATAAAGTTGGCGCACACCACCAGCGATTGGCCCAGGAAAAGAAGCTTGAACGGATGGAAGTGGCTGTGGCCCTTGGTGCTGACCCCGCAACGATGTGGGCTGGCTCTGCGCCAATGCCGCCTGACCTTGATGAGTACGTACTGGCAGGCTTCATCCGTGAAGAGGGAGTTGAGCTTGTAAAGTGCAAGACCGTAGACCTGGAAGTGCCCGCCCACGCAGAGATTATTCTTGAGGGAT
>CAVOCU010000148.1:0-2701 GCA_963694315.1 Dehalococcoidia bacterium
CTGCTGAGACTTTAGCATTAGGCGTCAGCGTGGTTCTGGACGCTTCGTATCGGCGACGAACTTGGCGGCAGGACGCCCTCAGGCTAGCCCAAGAGGCTGGCGTTTCGTTCATCGCTTTAGAGTACGTTTGCCCCAGTGATGTCGTAAAACCGCGCCTTGATACGCGTTTGGATCAACCAGGCGTTTCGAGTGACGGGCGGTGGGAGTTGTACCAACAACAAGCTGCTGCCTTTGAACCATTCAATGAACTCCCTGAATCAGACCACATCGTTTTGGACACTGCAGCTTTAGAAGAAGAGACTGAGCGCCAGGGTTTGTACGGTATTTACAAAAACCTTTTGTCCGCTGGGGCGTGGACGCAGGAGGCGTTGCAAGTGAAATGAAGCTACAGGTACGCCCAGGGGTTTATATCCAAAGAACCAAACCAGAAGAGGAACAAATATGACAACTCAAGGCAACGCGTTTACAGAGTCCAGTAGTTACCTCTATACCTCAGAGTCCGTCACGGAAGGTCACCCAGATAAAGTGTGTGACCAGGTGAGCGATAGCATTCTAGATGCTATCTACGCCCAGGACCCCCAAGCCCGCGTGGCATGTGAGACCGCAACAGGTACCAACTTTGTAGCGGTTATAGGCGAGATCACCACCATCGCCAAAGTTGACTATGAGCAGGTAGTTAGGGACACCCTAAAGCGCATAGGATATAACAGCGCGGAAACAGGTATTGATTACAAGACCTGTGAAGTCCTTGTTCGTCTTCATGAGCAGTCACCAGACATCAGCCAAGGCGTCACCACATCCCTTGAGCATCGCGACACCGACAAGAAGATGGGCGAGATAGACGCGCTTGGTGCAGGTGACCAGGGTATGATGGTCGGCTTTGCCTGCAACGAGACTCCGGAGTTGATGCCACTGACCATCTCCTTGGCTCACCACCTCACCAAGAGGCTTGCCGTAGCACGGAAGGAAGGGGTTCTCCCCTGGCTCAAGCCAGACGGGAAATCTCAGGTCACAGTTGAGTATGCGTTTGGTAAGCCGAAACGTGTGCACACCATTGTTGTCAGCACGCAGCATGACGCTGCTGTTTCTCAGGAGCAGATAGCCAAAGAGGTCCGGGAAGAGATTATCAACCAGGTAGTCCCCGGTGCGTTGATGGACAAAGATACTCGCATCTACGTGAACCCCTCCGGACGGTTTGTCACTGGCGGCCCCCATGGAGACGCAGGTCTCACTGGCCGAAAGATTCTTGTGGACACCTATGGCAGCGTTGCCCGTCACGGCGGAGGCGCTTTCTCCGGCAAGGATCCAACTAAGGTTGACCGCTCCGCTGCCTATGCCGCCCGCTGGGTTGCCAAGAACGTGGTAGCTGCTGGCCTGGCAGAACGATGCGAGGTACAAGTTTCCTACGCCATCGGCCTCGCTGAGCCGATTAACGTATCAATTGAGACCTTTGGCACCGGTGCCATCCCCAACGACAGGATCGCAGAGCTTGTAGCCGAGCACTTTGACCTTCGCCCAGGCGCCATCATCCACGACCTGGAGTTGCGTAATCCCATCTACGCGCAGACAGCATCCTACGGTCACTTTGGCCGAGACGATGTGGATTTGCCTTGGGAGCGCACGGACAGGGCTAGCCTATTGCGGAGAGACGCAGGAATCTAACTAATTTCGTCCACCCGTGGCTCTGTTTGTGTCACGGCAACAGATGAAATACCATGCTCCTCGTTCAGTTCAATTGGTCGGGCTGGGCGGGGAGTATGTGCTTTAATGACAATGAAGAGAGGTTTGATGGAACCGGAGAAAATTACGTTTGGCACTGACGGATGGCGGGCCATCATCGCCGACGACTACACGTTCGACAACGTTCGCGCTTGTGCTCAGGGCGTCGCTGCGTATCACATCGCCCAGGGGTTGCAGGCCGACCCGATTATCGTTGGTTATGACACACGCTTCGGGTCTGCAGATTTCGCTGATGCCGTTGTTGGAGTCCTTGCGGGGAACGGCCTTAAGGTGCTTCGATGTACTGTCCCTGCCCCCACCCCCGCCGTTGGTTATAACCTGGTAACCCGTGGAGCGTCTGGTGGCATTATGATTACTGCCAGCCACAACCCTGCCAGATGGAACGGGTTCAAGTATCGGACGAGTTCCGGTGGCAGTGCTCCCCCGGAAGTGTTGGTGGAGGTTGAAAAGGCCATCCATCAACTGAAGTCGCTAACGGACATCAATCGCATAAATCTTGACGATGCCCGCAGTGCCGGCCTTGTCACAGATATAGACCCTGAGCCAACATACCTGGCTCACATCGCCACCCTCGTCGACCTGGATGCGTTGCGTTCTGCCGGTTGCAAAGTGGTTGTTGACCCAATGCACGGGGCCGGCGCGGGGTACTTTGCTGGCCTTCTTAGCGGAGGCGTCACAAAGGTCTTGGAAATACGTGGAACGGTGAATCCCTCATTCCCTGACATGCACAACCCGGAACCGATTGAGCACAACCTAGGCCCTCTGCGCGATGCGGTGCTGCAGACCAATGCGTTGGTAGGTGTTGCAATGGATGGTGATGCTGACCGCGTTGGCGTAATCGATGCCACCGGGGAATACCTCACATCACTTCAGGTATACGCTCTGCTTGCCTACTATTTTTTAGAAGTCCGTGGCCTTCGGGGGCCAATCATCAAATCGCTGACCCTCAGCAACATGATCT
>CAVOCU010000149.1:0-2533 GCA_963694315.1 Dehalococcoidia bacterium
CCCCCATTTCCCTAGAATTTTTCTTCGTCACCATAAGCCCTAATTTGCAGCGACTCTCCTCCAAAGACGGCGAGTGCAAGCGGCAAACAAAGGGTGCGCATGATGTCCATAGTGGAGAGAAGCGATGAAATGCTGCGGGCGGGAGCCATCGGGGTTCAGCAGGCGCGGATTAAGGGGAAATCAAATATGTGCTGCGGGGTAGGGTGTGGATAGGCTGGAGTGTGGGTTACGGCTGAAGCGTTAGTCCAATGCGTAGCTGATGACCAGCGCATTGTAGAAGACCACCAATAGACAGGGCGAGGCAGAGCTTGACCACCAGCATTGTCTGCGTCCCAAGAGCAAGTCCAATGGTGTCAAGGAATGAGTTGAGTTCAGAGACCCCCAACGCAATGGAAAGCGCTGTAAGTAGTGCGTCAGCGCCATTAACTCCCATCCATGCAAGCAACACCATAAGCCATTGCTCCTCTAAAAGGTCTACCACCAGAATAGGAGAAAATTCCACGGAATTAAATTTCCCTAAGTTACCAATAGCCACAAAAAACGTCCCCAAACACCGAAATCACTAGCCCGGCCTCACGCAACGCTTCACGTACCACGCATGCTATACTGATATAGCTATGGCTAAGGTAACAGTAACCACAAAACACTTGCTCTCAGTGCCAGACCTAACTCCCGACGAAATCAGGGGTTTGGTGGAACGAGCAAGGGATCTCAAAAGCGAGACGAATACAACAGCGCCACTCCAAGGGAAAACCGTGGCGCTGTTGTTTGAAAAGCCGTCTCTTCGCACTCGCGTGAGCTTTGAGGTGGCCACAGCAAACCTTGGAGGGAACTGCCTCTACCTCAGCCCTCAAGAGGTGGGCATTGGCGGGCGAGAAGCCGTAAGCGATGTTGCTCAGGTGTTATCACGGTATGTGGATTGCATTGTATACCGGTGCTTTGAGCATAAGAACCTGGAAGAACTGGCCCAGTATGCAACCGTACCGGTAATCAACGCCCTCTCTGAGATTGAACACCCCTGCCAGACGTTGGCGGACCTGACAACAATGCTGGAGAAGCGCGGTAGTCTGAGAGGCACGGTGCTGGCCTACATTGGCGATGGCAACAACGTGGCGCGCAGCCTCGCTTTCGGTGCGGCATCCGTGGGGATGACGTTCCGTATCGCTTCTCCCCCGGGCTATGAGCTTTCTACAGAAGTATTGAAGCAGGCAGCACAGATTGCAGCGGCGAATGGCGGGCAAATAGAGTTCTTACGGGACCCGGTGGCCGCTGTAGAGGACGCCCATGTTGTGTACACAGACGTTTGGGCCAGCATGGGCCAAGAGGAAGAGGCTGCAAAACGGCAAGCGGCGTTCATGGGCTATCAGGTCAACCCTGAGCTTATGGAGCAGGCTGCTGCAGACGCAATCTTCATGCATGACCTACCCGCGCATTATGGGGAAGAGGTTCCCCTTGGATTTTTGGATCACCCACAGTCGGTAGTATTTGACCAGGCGGAAAACCGCCTGCACGCGCAACAAGCGCTTTTGGAGGCCCTGATTGACTGAATTAATTACGGGAAATGACGAAACCACCCAGGATATGGCGCCAACTGAATCCGATAGCGCTTCAGCGGGTGACGCTTCTGGTTTAATGCCAGTAGTCGCCATCGTTGGGCGACCAAACGTAGGGAAGTCCACCCTCTTCAACAGACTGGCCGGACAACGCAGGGCAGTGGTTGCTGACGAGGCCGGAACGACCAGGGATCGGATTATCCTGCCGGTAGAAGGTATCACCCGCCGCTTCTTCCTTGTGGACACTGGCGGTATCTCCCTTGAAGACGGCGAACCCCTTTGGTCCAAGGTCTACGAACAGGTACGTGCAGCCTTGGCCGATGCGGATGTCATTATCTTCCTCACAGACGCCATTGACGGACTACAACCAGCGGACTCTGAGATTGCAGACTCAATCAGGAAACTGGGCACTCCCATCATCACCGTCGTTAACAAGAACGAGGGCGAGCGTCGACGGTTTGCAACTACCGAGTTCTTTGGCCTTGGTCTGGGAGAGCCCATTGCCATCAGTGCCATCAGGGGTGAGGGCATAGACGACCTTCTGAACATGGTTGAAGACCTCCTCCCGCCCGGTAGCGATGAGAAACTGGACACCAACGTCCTGCGCCTTGCCATCGTCGGCCGACCAAACGTAGGCAAGTCCAGCTTGTTAAACGCCATAACGGGGGAAGACCGAGCCATCGTCCATGATGCACCGGGAACAACCCGAGACTCCGTGGATAGTTGGGTTAGCTTTGAGGACCAGCCTCTGATGCTCATAGATACGGCAGGTATTAGAAAGCGCGGGCACATTGAACCCGGGCCGGAGAAATTCAGTGCCCTACGATCCCTTCAAGCCATAGAACGATGCAACGTTGCTATTCTGGTGATTGATGCTGAAGAGATTGCCACGTCCCAAGACATTCACGTAGCGGGCTACGTGTTGGAATCCTACCACTCCATGGTAGTGGCGATTAACAAGTGGGACTTGGCTGGAGAAT
>CAVOCU010000150.1:0-2510 GCA_963694315.1 Dehalococcoidia bacterium
TTGCTGCGCGTGGTCGAGTCGCTGCACTGCTCGTTCAGCCTGCCCGGCGTAACCGCTGAACTCCTGGCCGAGACGCACAGGTGTGGCGTCCTGGAGGTGGGTACGGCCGGTCTTGACGATGGGCCAGAACTCCTTGGCCTTGGCCTCTAGCGCCTTCTGTAACCCCTGGAGGGCTGGCGCAAGGTCATTCTTGATTGCTGCCAGGGCCGCAATGTGAATGGCCGTGGGAATCACATCGTTGGAGGACTGGCACATGTTGACGTGGTCGTTAGGGTGTACGAGCTTGGAACCGCGATCGCCGCCCAACAGCTCTGTGGCGCGGTTGGCAATGACCTCGTTGGCGTTGGTGTTGGTAGAGGTTCCGGAGCCGGTTTGGAAGATGTCCAGCACAAAATGATCGTCCAGCGCGCCGTCTATCACCTCTTGTGCTGCCTTGACCACAACATCGCCAACCTTGGCGTCCAGCAGCCCAAGCTCCATGTTGGTCTGAGCCGCCGCTTGCTTAATCAACCCTAGAGCTTTAATAAAGCCTCGGGGAAACCGAAGGTCGCTAATGGGGAAGTTCAGCACAGCCCGCATGGTGGAAGCGCCATAGTAGGCATTCTCAGGGACTTCCATCTGCCCCATTGAGTCTCGTTCAATACGTGTTTTGCCGATGTCTTTGCTAGTCACGAAGTATCTCTCCTCAATTTTCCAGTTGCGCGGGTCAGTTGCGCACTCAGTTGCACAGTACATCCCTTGAAGGGCGTCTACACATGACCATTCTAGCGACTGTCTCTGCTAGAGGAAAGCGTCTGCGACTTGCTGGTAGAGTGGCTCAGCAGTATGATTGTTAGCGGCGAGGGTGGGGCAGTCAGCCGTTCAACTTCCTGAGTTGACCTATAGTCTGGCAGCTTTTACCCCATTGATGCCGAAGTGGCGGAACGGTAGACGCGCTACGTTCAGGGCGTAGTGGGCTTACGCTCGTGTGGGTTCAAATCCCTCCTTCGGCACCAAATAGAGACATGCGCTTGTAGCTCAATCGGATAGAGCGCAGGCTTGCGGAGCCTGAGGTTGTGGGTTCGATCCCCGCCAAGCGCACCATCTATTCCCCTAGGTCTAAAGCCTGGGCGGCTAGCTCAGTTGGTTAGAGCACTTGCTTTACACGCAAGGGGTCACAGGTTCGAGTCCTGTGCCGCCCACCACAGCTACACCACGCTCCTTTGCTTCATCAAAAACCTGTCGCCAGAATCCTGGTAACACCTCTGAACCAGGCGTAGTCTCCTCATCAGGAGGCACTCTGGTGACAACATTGAAGCAGGCCATCGACGCGTACCGGACCATCGCCACCGCTGATGGGAAAAGCCCGAACACCGTCGTGTGGGTGATCAGGTCCGCAACCTACTTCGCCCGATTTCTGGGCGAAGACCTCCCGCTGGAGGAGTACACGACCCACCGACTCCGGGAGTGGATCGCCGACCTCCGCACAAAACCACGGTTCGCCGACCATCCAACTATCCTCACCAAGGACAAACCCCTGAGTATCTCCTCCATCAGCAATTACGTCCGGGGCGTGAAGCGTCTTATCACGACGCTGATGCGCGAGGGGTTGATAACCGAGCACCCGTTGGCGACCTTTCGAGCCCTTTCTTACCTACTACAGTGTGCACTGTGTACGTTAACGTTTCGTGATTCAGTCACTGACTGAATCCTACACAATGGAGAGACGCGAGGTCGCACGCATTGGTTCCCAAGACAACGCAAGAAGAGAGCCATCCCTTACTGGTTCCACAAGCTATCCCGGTTGAGCCCGATTAACGCTTCGGCGGCTTGGCAAACATGAACATAAGACCAGCTAGAAGCCAGGTGCTCATCACCACGGTAAACGCCAAGGTGTACGAACCCCTAATATCGTAGAGGCCGGCAATCAACAGCGGACCGGCTGCCGATGCCACTGTGATAGCGGGGCGCATGGAACCTCGAATCGCACCCAGATGTGCACGCCCGTAGTAGATGGGATAAATCAGCCGTTGGAGGGGTATGTACCCCCCGTACGCCAGCCCCATGAACACGGCAAACAGTAGCAGCATCCCGATGTTCCCTATGCTCAGCAGTATGATGACTCCCCACGCTGTCAGGATGTGCTGAATCATCAACAAATAACGCACTGAGTATCGCTCTGCTAGGAACCCCCATAAGAACCTTGCCGGTAAAACGAAGGCCCCATACACCGTTAATGCCAGGGCACCGGTCTTTGCCGAGAACCCAATGTCCTGGAAATAGGGCAGCCAGTTGGCGATGAAGCCCTGAACCCCCAGGCTGGTGATGCTGAAGATAACTACCAGCATCCAGAAAGACGGCGTCCGAAAGGCCTCGCCACGTGTCAGGCTGACCTCCTCAACTCGCCTGGCCGCCTGAGGACTGGACGCTGACGATACCGCACCAAGCTGCTCCTCCGGCTCCACATCCCCATCCGGCAGCAGGCCCATGTCTTCCGGCGAGGTTCGTATAAGAAAAGCCAGAGGCAGCAG
>CAVOCU010000151.1:0-2503 GCA_963694315.1 Dehalococcoidia bacterium
GCATATCCTTCCAGATGCTGACCAGACCTGTGACTATGTGGGCATCTTGAACCACGGGAAACTGGTGTTCACTGGATCTGTGCGCGAGATGAAGCAACTCTCCCTGGATAACACTGTGGATATGATGGTAGAGGGAGAAGTAGAGCAGGCGCTGCAGACCATCAGCGTTGAGGTTCGCGGTATTAAATTTGAACGACTTGGAGCCAATACAGTCCGGGTTGCCTTTGACCACCAGGGGGAGTTTACGGCGGTTCTCAGCCAAGTGCTGGATGCCTTCTCCCGGCATGGGGTGGTATTGAAGACCATACATCCGGCAGGGAACCTTGAGGATGCTTTCCTCAAGACACTAGCTGAAGACAGGCGACGGGGATTTGCCCGTGCCTTCGAAAATGAGGGGGCTATTGATCAGTTGGGTGTTCGTGCAACGCCGGTAGTACCTGAGCCTGCGGAACCACCTCCTGATAAGCCTTCACCTGATAAGGATGCTCAATGAACGCGTTTACATCACTTCTTGAATATGATTTAACAGTACTGGCACGCTCCTGGATTGTTCGGTTCTGGTTCTTTTTGACCATTGTTGGCGGTGTTGCCGCGGTCATCGTTGCAAAGAATTTTCAGGATACGTCTTCCTTCCTCCTGGGCTGGGCGCTTCTCCTGTATTTGGCCCTTGGGAGTTTGGTGGTGTTGGTCAATAGCGTCAGCGCCATTTCTTTAGAATATAGGTTCCTTGGGGAGTCCATCATCAGTCGTGGGATTGCGCCTACACCCTACCTCTTGGCGAAGCTGGTCTCTCGATCCTTGGGCACTATTTCAATGTTCTTGATCATTGTTTTGCCCACGGCCTTTGTTATGAAGGCTATGGCCCTCAACAATGATTTGACTGTTCAAGGCATATGGGTGGCCCTGGCATACTGGACGCTCATGCTGACCGTCCTCTCTTTTATGGGAATCACCGTGAGCGTTTTGTTCACTAATACGTTGTTCGGGCTGGTGGTTTTGGGTGTGTTTTGGTACATCTGCCTTGGATTACTGGATGTGACGTACGCTAACGGATTTACCCCAGAGGGTGTCTTGGGTAACCTGCCCCTTGTGCTCCAAGGAAAAGCTTTAACAATTGAAATCACCACATTGATTTCTCTTGGAATTGTTCCGTTGGTGGTTCTGCCCTTCATTGCCTTGAAGTCCTTGAACAATAGGGATCTCTAACACCCTTATTCCTGGTGCGTTAACCTCCTCGTATACCTGTCACCATGCATCCTCGCCTGAGTTGCTGTTCTGTGCCCAAATCCTCCCCTTACCTCTGGCGCATCAGATACAATAGAAGAAGAAAGCTTATACGTTTCCTTCTTCATTCAGAGCCGGAGGTTTTAGTGATGGAAATTGTTGAATACATGGAATCCGGCGATTATGAACAGCTTGTGGTGGTGGTTGATAAGAATGCCGGCCTCAAGGCATTTATCGCCATCCATGACACTACGTTAGGCCCGGCCTTGGGTGGCTGTCGTATTTGGCCTCACCCCACAGAAGAAGCTGCGCTGAACGATGTGCTGCGCCTGGCCAGGGCGATGACGTACAAGAACGCTGCTGCTGGGCTTAACCTTGGTGGCGGCAAGGCACTTATCTGGGCCGACCCCCGCACTGACAAGCATGAAGGGATGATGCGTGCCTTTGGCCAGTTTCTGGAGGGCCTTGGAGGACGGTACATCACCACAGAGGACGTAGGTTCAAGCCCGGAGGACTTGGTTGCCATCAGTCAATCGACCTCTCACGTGGTTGGACTGCCCAGAACCCTCGGCGGAAGTGGAGACCCCTCCAAGGCAACTGGCTTTGGTATCTACCGAGGTATGAAGGTGGCTGCACGACAGGCTCTAGGCAGCGATTCTCTGGAGGGCGTGTCCATTGCGGTTCAGGGGTTTGGGAAGGTTGCGGGTTACTTGGCTGAGCATCTTCTTGCAGAGGGCGCGCGCCTTACCGTGACCGACATCAATCCTGATGCTATCGCCCGGGCAAGGGCGTTGGGATGCACCGTGGTTGAGAATCCCGATGCTATCTATGACGTTGATTGCGATATCTTCACCCCCTGCGCTCTGGGTGGCTCCATCAACAGCGACACGATTCCTCGGCTTCAGTGCAAAATGGTCGCAGGTTCAGCGAATAACCAACTTCTGACCCCGGAGGACGGTGAAACCCTGTGGAAGAAGGACGTGCTGTACGTCCCGGACTACGTTTTGAACGCTGGGGGAGTCATCAACCTCTCGTATGAGATTGGTCGGCCGTACCAGGAGGAAGAAGCAATGGAGCGGGTAGCGCGGATTGCGGACTCCGTGGAGAAGGTGATGGGCATATCTAAGGACGAGAACATCTCCCCCGCTAGGGCGGCTGATTGGCTGGCGGAAATGCGCATTAAGAGCGTTCGGCGCGCCAAGGGTATCTACCTAGCCCCTTAGCAGGATTCATCCTGCACCTATATGCCTGCGGGTACCCAAGCAGGACGAGCCCTGCA